>CAZNBI010000008.1:23982-27768 GCA_964571065.1 uncultured Rhodobacterales bacterium
TTATGTTAATTGATGTAAAAGCAGAAGTATTTTCACTTAAGAAGGTTTTTACTATTTCTAGAGGCTCTAGATCTTTTGCAGAAGTAGTCACTGTAAAAATTACTAAAGATGGTTTTTCTGGATTTGGAGAATGTGTACCCTATCAAAGATATAATGAAACTGTTCAAAGTGTTATCAATCAGATAAATACAATTAATGATTTTGCTAAGTTAATAGAAATTGATAAACACCTTCCTGCTGGTGCTGCAAGAAACGCAATTGATTGCGCTTTCTGGGATTGGCAAGCAAAAATTAAATCAACAACAGTAGCTCAACTTACAAATATTAATATTGCACCAGTTACAACATCTTTTACTTTATCTCTGGACACAGCAGAAAGAATGGCAGAAGAGGCTAGAAATAATTCTCATCTACCAGTTTTAAAAATTAAGTTAGGTGGTGGCGAAGAAGATCTTAATAGAATTAGTCTGATAAGAAAAGCAGCTCCTGAAGCCAAAATAATTATTGATGCCAATGAGGGATGGTCATTAGAAGATTATAAAAAACTAATACCTCATTTTGTCGATGCTGAAATTAAAATGATAGAACAGCCTTTTGCATCTTCAAAAGATGATTATTTAATGAATATAGAAAGACCTATACCAATTTGCGCAGATGAAAGTTGTCATGACAGTTCTGATTTAGAAAAATGTATTGGAAAATATGATGTTATAAATATCAAACTTGATAAAACAGGGGGTTTAACAGAAGCATTGAAACTTAAAGAAAAAGCCAAAACAAAAAATTTTGATATTATGGTAGGTTGCATGGTTGGAACTTCTCTGGCTATGGCTCCAGCATTAATTTTAGCACAAAATGTAAAATGGGTTGATTTGGATGGGCCTTTGCTTATGTCTGAAGACAGGAAGCACAATCTAATTTATAAAAATAGTGAAATTCAACCAGCTTCAACTGAATTATGGGGTTAATTAAATGAAAAAAAGAGTTGTATATGTAAATGGTAGTTTTGTAGATGAAGACAAGGCAAAAGTTTCTGTTTTTGACCGTGGTTTTCTTTTTGCAGATGCTGTCTATGAAGTAACTGCTGTTATTGATGGAAAAATTTTAGAGTGGGATGGCCATGTTAAAAGGCTTGAAAGATCTCTAAAAGAACTTGATATGAAATTTCCTATTTCTGAAACTGAATTATTGGATATTCATTTTGATTTAATAAAGAAAAATGAACTTAAAGAAGGTTTAATTTATCTTCAAGTCACAAGAGGTGAAGATGATCGAAGCTTTGATTATCCTGATGAGAGTGTGAAACCAACTTTAGTTTTATTTACGCAAGTTAAATCTTTAGCAGAATCTAATATTGCAAAAACTGGATTAAAAGTTATCTCAGTTCCAGATATGCGTTGGGAAAGAAGAGACATTAAAACAGTCCAATTATTAGCCCCTTCAATGTGTAAAATGATGGCTAAGAAAAAAAATAAAGATGATGCTTGGATGATACAAGATGGTTTTATAACTGAAGGTACATCTAATAACGCATATATTATTACAAAGGATAATGTCTTAATTACAAGAAATTTATCAAATGATATTTTAGCTGGAGTAACTAGAAGATCAATTTTAAGGTATGCTAAAGAAGCTCAAATTAAAATTGAAGAAAGACCCTTTACAATTGACGAGGCGAAGAAAGCTGCAGAGGCTTTTGTATCCTCTGCAACTACGTTTATTGGCCCTGTAGTTGAGATTGACAATCAAAAAATTGGAGACGGCAAACCTGGAAAACAGTCTCTAAGGTTGAGAGAGATTTACATTAATGAAAGCATGAAAAATGCTTTACACGCTTGATAACAATGATTGCAAATGAAGTTTAACTGATTCAGTTAAAGCATCTAAATTATAACCTCCTTCTAAAATGCTAACTATTCTTCCATCACAATTTTGATTAGCAAATTTACAAATCATTTCAGTTAACTTTAAATAATCCTCACTTTCTAAATTTATTGATGAAATTGTATCGTTTTTGTGTGCATCAAATCCAGCTGACAAAATTAATAACTCAGGATTGTAATATTCTATTTTAGGCAATATTTTGTTTTGCCAAATTTTTAGAAAAGATTTGCCATCTAATGAAGGTGCAATTGGCTCATTTATAATATTACCTAATCCTGTCTCCTCTTTGTAACCAGTGCCTGGGAACAAAGGCATTTCATGAGTAGAAGCAAAAATTAGATTTTTTTGATTTTTTTCAAAAAAACTTTGTGTTCCATTTCCGTGATGTACATCAAAATCAAGAACTGCAACCTTTTTTAGGTTGTATGTATCAAGAGCATATTTTGCTCCAATAGCTGCATTTGAAAATATGCAAAAACCCATAGCTTTATCAGGCTCTGCATGGTGACCAGGAGGGCGAGAGCAAACAAATGATTTTGAATTATTTGTTTTCATAACGAAGTCAACTGCTTGAATAATTCCACAAACAGCAGTTTCTGCAGCCTTCAATGAATTTAAAGAAATATAAGTATCTGCATCGATTTGTAAAATATCATTTTCTGGCTTCAGGCTGAAAAGATTTTTAATGTATTCTTTTGTGTGGACCTTTAATATGTTTTTAATTACTTTTTGTGATTTAATTTTTTGTATGTGATTTGGAAATAGGTTTTTAATTAGTTTATTCAAATTAATAATTCTATCTGGCCTTTCTGGATGACCAATTGGCACTAAATGCTTTTCAAAAATATCGTGGTAAAAAATTTTAAATTCCATTAATTTAACCTTATAATATTAAGATTATTTTTTTATGACAATAAAGGCAATATTATTTGATAAAGATGGAACTTTATTTCATTTTAATGAAACATGGGGGCCATGGTTTTATGATGTTCTATTAGAATTATCAGATGGAAAACATGATATTCTGATGAAATTAGCCAACTTATTAAAATATGATTATAAAACAAAAATTTTTTATAAAAACAGTCCCTTTATCGCTGGTACTGAGGGCGAGACAATTAGAATTATGCTTTCATTGCTTCCTCACTATGAAGAGGAAAATCTTATTAAGTGGCTTTCTAAAAAATCAATGTCGGTTGCTGGTAAGCCTGTAGATAATCTATTAAAAACTTTGGAACAAATTCAAGAAAAGAATATTATAATGGGTGTTGCCACAAATGATAGTGTTTCAAGTGCTCTTAATCAATTAGGAGAAAATAATATAAAGCGTTTCTTTAGTTACATATATGGTTTTGATAGTGGTTTTGGTTTTAAACCTGGCACAGGTATGCAAAGAGAATTTTTAAGAGAAACAAACCTATTAGCTAATGAAGTCATTATGGTCGGTGACAGTATGGCAGACATTGAGTCAGGAAATAAAATTGGAATGACTACTGTAGCTGTTTTAACTGGTCCTTTGGGAAGATCAGAGCTTGAGAAAAAAGCAGATTTTGTTTTAAATTCGATATCAGAGATACCAAGCCTGTTGCAAAAATTATGAGTTAATTGACTTTAAAATTTCTTCTGGGGTAGCGGGCGCATTAAGATTGACAATATTATCTCCCCTATAATTAGAAATAGCATCTCGAATTGCGAGCCATGAAGATATCGCTAACATGAGAGGTGGTTCTCCAACTGCTTTAGATCTGAATATGGTTTTTTCTATATTTGGCGAGTTTTCAAGAAGTTCTACATTTAGTGTATTTGGTATATCACGACTTCCAGGAATTTTGTAAGTTGATGGGCCAATTGTCATTAGCCTGCCTTTATCATTCCAATAAAGCTCTTCACAAGTGAGCCATC
>CAZNBI010000009.1:0-14979 GCA_964571065.1 uncultured Rhodobacterales bacterium
GAATGGTCAGAAGAGTTAAAAATTTATGTTGGAAAACTAGGAATAATTTCAAATAAAGGTGTATTAAAAAAATTTGGTTTTACTGAGTCAATTTATAATAGTTTTTTAGATACAATTTTTATTACACAATCCATGATAAGAGGTATTATTAAATTATTTTCAGGCAATGCTCAGAAAGGGGAAATCGGTGGTCCTGTTAGAATTGCTGAGTTATCAGGCCAAGCATTTTTATCTGGATTTATACCATTAATCTTTTTTGGAGCTCTTATTTCTTTGAATCTTGCTTTGGTCAACTTACTGCCAATCCCTGCTTTAGATGGTGGGCATATAGTTTTATATATATTTGAAATTATTTTAGGTAAGCCATTGCCAATTTCCTTACAAAATATATTGATGAGGGGGGGAGTTAGTATTCTTTTAGCTCTTATGATATTAATAACAATTTATGATGTGGCACGCTTTTTTTGACATTTTATCAAATTAAGAACTATAATTAGTATAGGATATTAAAATGCTTAATTTAAAATTTATATTAAAATTAATATTTTTTTCTTTTTTTTTAATACACTCTAATTTATGTATCTCTTTCGCTGAACAAAAAGTTTCAAAAATATTAGTTGAAGGCAATCAAAGGGTTGATGATGATACTATTTTGTCTTTCATTACTTTATCTGAGGGTTCCAGTTATGTTGATAACGATGTAAATATAATTTTAAAGGATTTGTATAAAACTGGTTTTTTTTCTAATGTACAGGTCTCAAACACAGACGGTGTTTTTGTTATTTTGGTTGAAGAAAATTCTATATTAAATCTTATAGGATTTGAGGGCAATAAAAGATTTGATGATGAAATTCTGAATGAAATAATAAGTTTAAAAAAGAATCAAATATATTCAAAAAAGATTGTTTCAGAAGCAATTACTAAGCTTATTGAATTATACAAAACTCAAGGTAGGTTAGCTGCATCAATTGTACCTAAAGTTGTAGAGCTAGATGGTAAACGTGTTGATCTTGTTTTTGAAATTGATGAGGGGCCACTTTATACAGTAAAAAATATTAGCTTTGTAGGTAATAAAATATTTTCAGATAGAAGGTTAAAAGAGATAATTTCCACAAAGCAAACAGCTTGGTGGAGATTTATAACTTCATCAGATAATTATAATCCTGAGCGGCTTAAGGTTGATGCTTCTAAGTTAAGAGATTTTTATTTTACTAGGGGGTATATTAATTTTGAAATTTTAAAAAAACAGGGAGATTTACTACCTGATAAAAATGGATTTTCAATTTTGTTTGTTTTAAACGAAGGTAAAAGATACCGAATTTCTTCAATTGATATAGAAGCAACTTTAGCTGACTTGCCAAATATTGACTTTAGGAGTCTTGTACCAGTCAATGATGGTGAGTGGTATAATGTAAGAAGACTTGAAAAGGGAATATCAAATATAAATAATACTCTTGCAGATTTAGGTTTTGCATTTTCTGAAATCAGACCTTTGTTTGAAATGAATGATGTTGATTCAACAATAAAATTAACTTTAAATATCAATGAAGGTAACAAAAATTTTATTGAATTTATTAATATTACTGGAAATAGTAGAACATTAGACAGTGTGATTAGAAGAGAAATTCAATTAGTTGAAGGGGATCCATTCAATAGACTTAAAATACAAAGATCAGAGAGAAATATCAGAAATTTAGGATTTTTTAAAAAAGTTAATGTAAAAGCAGAACCTGGTTCAAAACCAAACTTAGCAAATCTAAATATAGATGTTGAAGAACAAGCCACAGGGGATGTCTCTCTCGGAATTGCTTACTCAACTTTTGACGAATTTAGTACTTCATTTGGGATATCAGAAAAAAACTTTTTGGGTAGAGGGCAAAGAGCTAAATTTAGCTTGTCTTTATCTGATAAAAGACAAAATTTTTCGGCTGGTTTAACACAACCTTATCTTTTTAATAGAAATTTAACTGGTAGCTTCGATGTTTTCAATAATACTTATACTGACACCTCAGCTGATCAAAGAACTAAATCATTGGGTTTTAGTTCTAGTGCAGGTTTTAGTTCTGCAAATGATTTTTCACATAATATTAGTTATACGCTTCAAAATGTTGAAACTGAAATTCTTGATAGTCAAGAAAACAAAATTTCTTCTGATGGAGGAAAAGTACTTTCATCTCTAGGATACAGAATATCTAAAGATACTAGGGATAATAGGTTTAATCCAACTAGTGGTTATTATTATGCATTATCAGAACAATTTGCTGGCTTGGGTGGTGATGTAAATTACTTAAGTTCAGTGTTAAAAGGAAGTTATTATTACAAATATGATTATGTTGACTTAATCGTTGGTATTGGAGCTGAATATGGAAATATAGAGGGTTTAGGAGAGAATATATCAAAATCTAATAGGTTTTTTCTTGGAGGCCGCAAAATTAGAGGATTTGACTCTTCAGGAATTGGACCAAGGGTAAGTGCAAATTCTTCTGCTTCAGCAGTTGGGGGAAATAACTATTATACTGGAAGAGTTTCAATTAGATCTGGGATAGGCATACCTAGTGAAACTGCTCTACAATGGACAGTTTTTACAGACTTTGGTACTTTATGGGGTGTCGATGATACTATTGACAATTATGCAGTTAGTACAGATCAAGAAGAATTAAGGATGTCTTTTGGATATGGTTTTCAATGGGACACTCCTATAGGCCCTCTAAGTTTTACATGGGCCGATGCAATTAAAAAGGAATCTTATGACCAACTTCAAAAATTTGAATTTCGGTTAGGGTCATATTTTTAGAACAATGAGATTATTAATAATAGTCTGTATTTTTTTTTACCCAATAAACTCATTTTCTAATAACCAAGATTTTGGATACGTAGATCTAAAATATATTTTAAAAAACTCTCTTCCTTCAAAAAACTTGCAAATTGAAATGGATAAAGGAAGAAATCTATTTCAAAAGTCTATAAATCAAGAAGAAAATGCATTAAGACAAGCTGAGAAAGAAATAAATGAAAAAAGAGATACTATAAGTGGAGAAGATTTCCAATTATTAGTAAAAGATTTTGAGGAAAAAGTTGCATCAATACAAAAGTTAGTCCAGAAAAGCAGGCAACAACTTGAAACAAACTTCCAACTTTCACAAAAACTTATTGCTGACACTGTAAATGACTTAGTAATTGAGTTGGCAGAAAAAGAAAAATTACTCATAGTTTTTAAATCTGATAATATTATATATGTAAATGATGAGATTAATTATACATCAATAATTTTAGAAGAATTAAACAACAAAGAAAGTCAGTTTAATTTTAAAAAAATATATACAGATCTAATAGAAAACTTAAAAAAATGAAAATAGATAAAAGATTTTATGGTGAAGTTAAATCCTATAAACTTTCTGATTTATCAAAAAATATTAAATCTACTTTCCCTGATTTTTTTCACTCATGCAATTTTTTAAAAGATCATACAGTCAATAACTGCTCTTCTATTCAAGACGCTCAAAATAAAGACATAGTTTTTTTAGAAAATAAAAAATATTTCAAATATTTGAATATTACTAATGGAGTATGTTTAATTATTGAACCAGAGGTTTTAGATCAATTATCAAATAAAGATTATTATATTGCAACTAAACAGCCACGAAGAGTTTTTGCTCATATATTAAATCTAATTTCTCCAGGCAAAGTAGATAAAAAAATAAAGTCTGAGATTGCAAAAAGCGCTACATTAAAAAAGGGTGTAGTTATTGGAAAAAATGTTGAGATAGAAAACAATGTTGTTATTGGAGAAAATAGTGTAATTGGTGATGGGGTAATTATTTCTGAAGGAACTGAAGTTGGATCTAATTGCACAATACAATATTCAGTTATTGGAAAAAATTGTATTATTTATCCTGGTGCAAGAATAGGTATGACAGGTTTTGGCTTTAACCACGATAAAAGTGGAGTTTATAAATTTCCTCATAGAGGGAGGGTTATAATCAAAAATAACGTTGAGATAGGCGCTAATTCTACAATAGATAGAGGTTCTTTAGGAGATACTATAATTAATGATTTTGTAATGGTAGATAACTTAGTTCATATAGCTCACAACGTTAAAATTGGAAAAGGTTCAATTATTTGCGGTCAATCAGGAATTGCAGGTAGCACCAATATAGGAGATAACGTAGTAATTGCTGCTCAAGTAGGAATTTCTGGACATCTTAACATAAAATCTAATACTATACTTTCTGCCCGTAGCGGCGTAACAAAAGATATTAATAATGCAGAATTGATGGGAGGTTTTCCTGCTATTCCAATCAAAGAATTTAGAAAGCAACAGGCAACACTTAGAATCATAACAAAAAAATTAAAAAAATGAATGAAATTAATTTAGATTATAATCAAATTTTAAAATTAATACCGCATAGGCTTCCATTCCTTCTTATTGATAGAGTAGAAAATTTAGTTCCAGATACATCAGCTGTTGGTATTAAGTCTGTAACAGTTACTGAACCTCACTTTGCTGGCCACTTTCCTAACTATCCAGTTATGCCCGGTGTGTTGATTGTTGAAGCAATGGCTCAAACTGCTGGTTGTCTTGTGTCTTATACAGAGGGGTATGGCTCAAAAAAATCATCTGAAGGAAAGTTGGTTTACTTTGCAAGTATTGACAGTGCAAAATTTAGAAAACCAGTTAGGCCAGGTGAAATATTAAGTCTTTATATTGAAAAGATTAGAGGTAGGGGCACATTATGGAAATTTTCAGGAACAGCAAAAGTAAATGGTAGTGTTGTCTCTGAGTGTATTTTTTCCGCAATGATTGTAGACGCTGGAAAGTAATGAAAAACAACTTTCATTCAACATCAATTGTTTCATTAAAGGCAAATATCGACCCGTCGAGTGTTATTGGGCCTAATTGCGTAATTGGCGAAAATGTTAAAATTGGAAAAAAATGTAAACTCATAAGTAACGTTGTTATTGATGGGAATACAACTATTGGAGATGGCTGTGAATTTTATCCTTTTTCAGTTATCGGAATGGTGCCACAGGACTTAAAATATAAAGGTGAAAAAACTTTTTTAAAAATTGGAAATCAAAATATTTTTAGAGAGCATTCAACAATACATTTAGGAACAGAAAGTGGTGGAGGAACAACAATAATTGGAAATAACAATTTAATTATGACTGGTACCCATGTGGCTCATGATTGTAAAATAGGTAATAATATTGTTTTATCACATCATGTAGCATTAGCTGGCCATGTTGAAATCAATGATAACGCTATATTAAGTGCAATGGTTGGGGTAGTTCAATTTAGAAGAATAGGAAGTTACTCAATGATTGGTGGTCTTTGTGCAGTTGACATGGATGTTTCTCCTTTTACTATTGCAAGTGGTATTGATGGTTCAAGAGCTTATATAAATGGCGTAAATATTATTGGTATGAAAAGAAAAGGGTTTTCAAAGGAAGAAATAAATTGTGCCTCAGAAACTTTAAAATCATTTTTTAATGATACTGATACGTATCAAAAGAGACTGCAAAAATTACAATTAATTTCTTCTAATAAAGTTAATAATATTATTAAAGACTTTCTTTTAAAAGAAACTAAGAATGGAATATGTCATCCGAAATCACTCCTATAAATAAAAAATTGGCTATCATATCAGGTAATGGCGATCTGCCTTTAAGTATTTTAGAAAGTGCAGTTTCAAATGGCTGGAATGGAGTAGTAATTGATATTGCAGATAATCAAAAATTAAAATCCCAGTCTAATTGGAAAATATATGATTTTAAAATTGGTAATATTGGTAAAATTTTTAAAAAACTCCATTTAGAAAAAATTACCCATATTGTTTTATGTGGAGGTATAAGCAGGCCTAAATTATATGAAATGAAATTTGATTTTAAAGGGCTGAACATAATGTCAAAAATTGCCTTTAAAGGTGATGACGGTGCACTGAAAATATTATCAGAAGAAATTGAAAATGAAGGGTTCAATATAATTTCAGCAAATCATTTTTTAGAAAAATCATTTTCACCAAAGGGTCATTTTGCAGGCCCTAAACCATTTTCTACTTTTCAAAAAGAAATTAATAGGGGTTACGGGGTTTTGAAAAGTTTATCAAAAAGTGATGTTGGACAGTCAGTTGTTATTCAGAGCGGCCTTATTTTAGCAGTAGAGGCTATTGAAGGGACTGATGAAATGATTAAAAGAGCTGGAAAATTAAAATTTTCTGGTCTAGGACCAATTTTAGTTAAAGCTCCCAAAATAAATCAAGACATGAGGTTTGATCAACCTGTTATTGGTGAACAAACTATCGAAAATGCATACAAAAGTGGATTTTCGGGAATTGCGTGTAAGCATAAAAATGTTCTGATTATTAATTTAGAAAAAGTGATTAAACTTGCTGAAAAAAGACAGATAACATTATTTGGTTTTTAGCATATGAAAAGTAAATGTGTAATTATTGCTGGCGAATTTTCAGCTGATGTAATAGGTGTAGAAATTATGTCAGCCATTAATAATATAGAATGGTATGGTATTGGCGGCCCATTAATGGATGCGAAAAAATTAAATAAATTTTATGATTGGGATAAAATCAGTGCGTTTGGTTTGAGTGATGTAATATTTAGTTTGCCAAGACTTTATTACTATGCATCAAAAATAGCAGATAAGATTATAAAAATAAATCCAAAGATTATAGTTACTGTAGATACAAAGGGATTTAATTTTTATCTAATAAAATTAATTAGACATAAATTAAAAAAAAATAATAATATACCTAAGTTTATCCATATAGTTGCACCAACTGTTTGGGCTTGGAGAGCAAATAGAGCTGATAAAGTTTCAAAAATTGTTGATACTTTACTCTGCTTGTTTCCAAGGGAACCGTATTATTTTGACAAAAATAAAATTGAAGCATTATTCATAGGCCATCCAGCTGTTCAAAAATTTTCATCTCAACATAAGAAATCAAGCCTTTTATCAAAATTAAAAATTAAAGATAATGGCCAAATAGTAATTTCTCTACTTCCAGGAAGCAGAAAAAAAGAAGTGCAATATATTTTACCTATATTGATATCAGTTTCTAAACTATTGAGTAAAAAAATAAGAAAACCAATCTTATTTTTATGCCAAGTGGCACCTAATCAAGAAAAGTTAGTTGATCAAATTTTAAAAAAAATGCCTAATGAAATAAAAATCGTACATAAAAATTTATTAGGTAATGAGCTTACAAGTTCTTCTGATTATGCAATTATTACATCAGGTACTGCCACTCTAGAATATGCGCTGAACGGTATACCTAGTATAGCATTATATAAAACAAATTTCTTGTCAGCCTTCGTTGGTAGAAGATTAATAGATATGGATAAAATTATACTACCCAATTGGATACTTGGTAAAAAATATATGGATTTTATTTTTCAGGAAAAATGTAATCCTGAATATATTTCGGAGAAAATGATTAAATTAATTAAAGATAAAAATAAACCAAATGAGCTATTGGTTTATGCAAAAAAATTAAGAGATTTACTTACAGCTAATGACAGAACCTTTAAAGAAAACATTAAAAATGTAATTGAAGCCAAATTAAATTTTTGATTTCACTAAGTTCTTTTACTTATTTTAACATAATTTCTTTTGTGTGGCCCAGTGTATAGTTGTCTTGGTCTTCCAATTCTTTGATTAGGATCTTCAATCATTTCATTCCATTGTGCTACCCATCCTACAGTCCTGGCTACGGCAAATAATACAGTAAACATACTTGTTGGAAAGCCAATTGCTTGTAAAATAATTCCTGAGTAAAAATCAACATTTGGGTATAATTTTCTTTTAATAAAATATTCATCTTCTAGGGCAATTTTTTCTAATTTCATTGCTAAAGAAAGAAGAGGATTATTTTTAATCCCAAGTAAATCTAAAACTTCATGACAGGTTTTTTGCATAACTTTTGCTCTAGGATCATAATTTTTGTATACTCTGTGTCCAAACCCAAAAAGTCTAAAAGGATCATTTTTATCTCTTGCTTTTTTTAAATATTTTGAAATATTTTTCTCATCTTGTATTTCATTTAGCATTTTCAAGACAGCTTCATTCGCTCCACCATGTGCAGGCCCCCATAAAGAAGCTATTCCTGCTGAAATACATGCAAACGGGTTAGCTCCGGATGACCCAGCTAATCTTACTGTTGAAGTGGAAGCATTTTGCTCATGATCTGCATGTAAAATAAATATTTTTTCAATAGCATCTGATAAAACCTTTTGAGAATTATATTTTTCTGTAGGAACTGCAAAACACATTTTTAAAAAGTTTTCAGAATATGAAAGCTCATTGTCAGGATAATTAAATGGTTGTCCTACAGAGTACTTGTAGGCCATGGCTGCTAATGTAGGTATCTTTGCTATTAACCGATTAGTGGAAATCATCCTTTGGTTAGGGTCATTAATATCGGCACTATCTTCGTAAAATGCAGACATTGCGCCTGTTGCACCGCATAGAATTGCCATTGGGTGAGCATTTCTTCTAAAGCCCTGATAAAAATTTAATATTTGTTCGTGTACCATCGTATGATTAATTATATTATGTGAAAACATTTCAAATTGTTGTTTATTTGGAAGCTCACCTTTTAACAATAGATAAGCAATCTCTAAAAATGTTGATTCTTCCGCTAGCTGTTCTATTGGGTAGCCTCTATATAATAAAATTCCTTTATCACCATCTATGAATGTAATTGATGATTCACAGGAGCTTGTTGCTCCATAACTTGGGTCGTAAGTAAAAAAACCTGTTTGTTTTTGAAGGTTTCTTATATCTATAACATCTGGACCAAGTGATCCTTTTAGGATATCTAATTCAGCTATTTTTTTATTATTTCTATTAATTTGTATTTTATCAAATTCTCTCATTAGAATCTCCAAAATTTTTAAAATTATGATCTGTCTAAATTATAAGATAATCGACGAATAATTTCTTCAATGCCTAGAATATCAAGTATTTTAATTAAATCTATTGAAGAGCCTGAACCTGTTAAGCAAAGTCTTAAATTTTTGCCAATATCCTTAATTTTTATATTTTCTTTAGAAAGCCATTTATTAAAATGGCCTTCGATTTCAATTTTGCTATCAATATTTAAATCCCTTAAGTATTCTTTAAAAGATTTTAAGAGAGATAAATCATTTGAATTAAATTTTAAATTTTCTTTAAAGATAACTTCATAGTTATCATTTTTTAACCATGTAGAAGCATCAACTAGATCATTTATTGTACTGGCTCTTTCAATTAGATACGGTAATGCTTTTGTAATTCTTTTTTTGTATTTCTCAATTTCCAACTCGTTATTGCTTATTATTAAATTAACAATATTTTTTGGATTTTCAGTTTTTAAAAAATAAGAGTTAATATTTTTTAACTTTGATATATTAAATTTCGATGAAGATTTTCCAACTGATTTAATTTCAAAGATTTTTGATGCTTCACTTAACGTAATCGGTTCTTTTTCAGAAGCTCTCCATCCCAAGTTCATAAGATATGAATTAATACTGTCTGATAGAAACCCCATTTCTTTGTACTCTTCAACGCCTAGGGCTC
Organism: uncultured Rhodobacterales bacterium; assembly: GCA_964571065.1. Taxonomy (GTDB): domain Bacteria; phylum Pseudomonadota; class Alphaproteobacteria; order Puniceispirillales. Next base: position 9,572 of record CAZNBI010000009.1, read on the forward strand.
CATGACGTTTAGATAACTTTGATCCATCTTCCCCATGTATTAGAGGTATATGTGCAAAATCAGGAACTTTCCAGTCTAAAAATTTATATATCCAGTACTGCCGGAATGCATTGTTAAGATGGTCGTCTCCTCTTATAATATGCGTTATACCCATATCATAATCATCAACAACAACTGCTAGCATATAAGTTGGAAGGCTATTGCTTCTTAATAAAACAAAATCGTCAAGTTTATTATTTGCAAATCTCACTTTACCTTGAACTAAATCTTTAATTTCTGTAAATCCTTCATCTGGCATTTTAATTCTAATTACATACGAATTTTCATTTTCATTATTATATTTCTTATTTCTCCATGGGCTTCTAAAGGGTAGTCCACGTTTCATACAATCATTTCTTATTTGATTTTGCTCTTCATTGGAAAGATAACAACGATAGGCATTACCGCTTTTCAATAATTCATCTGCTATGTTTTTGTGCCTTAATGAATTATTTGACTGGAAAACAATTTTTCCATCATGATTTAAATTTAACCACTCTAATCCTGATATTATTGCTTTAATAGCTTTATCTGTAGATCTAACTTTGTCAGTATCTTCAATTCTAAGCAAAAATTGACCTTTATATCTTTTGGTGAAAAGATAATTAAATAAAGCCGTTCTAGCTCCACCAATATGAAGGAAACCTGTAGGTGAGGGGGCAAATCTTGTTACTACATTCATTAATGGGAAATATAACTTAAAAAGTTTTTATTTCAATATGATTAAATTACTTATATTAATAGCTTCTAATTAAATGCTTTAACACACCTTGAATTTGGATTCTATCTGGACCGTAAATGACTGTTTTATAGTTGCTGTTTTCTGGTTGTAAAGCAACTTGCTGACCGCGTTTGAATATTCTTTTCAATGTTGCTTCATTATTATCAATTAGCGCAACTACAATTTCGCCATTATTGGCATCATTAGCTTTTCTAATAACAACCTGATCACCATCAAAGATTCCTGCTTCAATCATTGAATCACCCTCAACATTAAGTATAAAATATTCACCTTTTTTTAATAATGTTTCAGGTAATTCTATATAATTTGTATTATCAGATATTGCTTCAATAGGAAGGCCTGCAGCTATTTTTCCCAAAATTGGAATTGAAATAATATTATTTTTGTTTTTACCATTTTCTGTATCAATTAAATTTACATTTTTTATTATTTCTATTGCTCGAGCTCTGTTATTAAGTTTTTTAATATATCCTCGTTCTTCAAGGGCTGACACTATTCTATGAATTCCTGATTTTGACTTCAAATCTAAACCGTCTTTCATTTCATCAAAACTAGGCGTAACATTATTTTGCTTTTGATAATCAATTATAAATTTTAATAATTTTTCCTGTTGAAAAGTAAGCATAGTAATAAATATTTTGTTCACGTTATATTCTAATATAGAACATAACGTGAATCTTATATAAAATCAAATATTTTCTGAGATAAGAAGTACAGGTACTTTTGTACCTTTTTTAATTTTGTTTTCATGAGGTTCTCTAATAATAAAGCCCTGCGCTTTAGCAAATAAAGAAATTTGACTTGAGTCTTGTTTTGAAAATGGTTCAACAATGTAATCATTATTGATGCCTTTAATGACTTTTGATCGAATAAAATCTTTTCTGTGATCATTTTTATCCAAACTACAATTTACACGCATCATAGCTATGTTTTCAGATACCTGGCGTCCAAAAAATTTTTGAATAATTTTGGTTAAAAAAATTATAGAGCATACCCCAGTAGAAACTGGATTCCCAGGTAACCCAAGGAAAGGTGTTTTTTCCAATAACCCAAAAAATAAAGGTTTTCCTGGTCTCATAGCAATTCGCCAGAATAGAAGTTCAAAATTATTTTTTTCTAGTGCTCTTTGAACTATATCATAGTCTCCAACTGACGCTCCACCTGAAGAGATAATTAAATCTAAGTCATTAGCTTCATCTAAAATTTTTGTTAAGGATTTTATATCGTCTTTTGCTGTAGGTAATATAAATGCTTCTCCGCCTAATTGATTTATAAAATTAAATAAAAAAATACCATTTGATGAAATTATTTTGTCATTGTTTTTAGAGTTTTGAATTTCACCAAATTTTAATAATTCATTTCCTGTAGATATAATTCCAATTTTTGGCTTTCGTCTAATTGTTACCCATGAGTTTCCAGATGCTACGCAAAGTGAAATATTTCTTGTATTTAATACTTCTCCTTTATCGATTAGTTTTTCTCCTAATTTAAAATCCATGCCTGTTTTTCTGATAAAAAAATTATTATTTTCTAATTTATTTTTATTAATTTTTATTAAATTGTTACCAAGTCTCTTGATATCTTCTTGAAGAATAACTCTATCAGCACCATGAGGTATTTTTGCACCTGTAAATATTCTGACTGTTTGCATAGTCGCAACAGTTTTTGAAGAACTTTTGCCAGCAACACTCTCATCAATAACTGTAAACTCAAGCACTCCATTATCAATATCAGAATTTTTTAGTGCATATCCATCCATAGAAGATACATCTGATGGTGGATTAGATAATAAAGCAGTTACAGGTTTTGCTAATGTTTTTCCTAATGAATTTAAAACTATCTCCTCATGAGATGACAATACAGGTATATTTTTTAAAATAGTTGAAGTTGCCTTTTCAACAGAAGTAAGTTTTTTATTCACTTTTCCTAATCCATTCGCCTGATTTTCCACCTGTTTTTTTATTTAGTTTGATCTCATCAATTGTCATTGATCTGTCAATTGCTTTACACATGTCATATATAGTTAATGCTGCTACTGAAACAGCAGTTAATGCTTCCATTTCAACACCTGTTGCTCCTCTACATGTAACTGATGAAGTAATAAATACTCTAGATTTATCTACATCAGGTAAAATTTCTAATGTTACTTTGTCTATAATTATAGGGTGACATAAAGGAATAATTGATGATGTTTGCTTGGATGCCATAATTCCTGAAATTTTTGCAATTTGGAATACGTCACCTTTAGATATCTCTTTATTTAAAACAGTATTTAAGGTTGCTTTTTCCATGTACACATAGCCAGATGCTTCTGCAATTCTAACTGTTGTTTCTTTTTGGCTTACATCGACCATGTTTGGATTACCATTATCATCAAAATGAGTTAACTTAGGCATTATTTCTCCCAAAAAGAATATTTTCTACAGACGATTGAATGTTCTTTGACTTCATAAATGTTTCACCGATTAAAAAACTTTTTATACCATACTGCTCCATAAGCTTTAAGTCACTGTGATTTTTAAAACCGCTCTCAGAAACAACCAAAATATTTTTTGGTATTTTTTTCACAAGTTTTATTGAAGTATCAAGAGTAACTGTCATATTTTTTAAGTTTCTATTGTTAATACCAATCATTTTAGGGTTGAGTTTTAGAGCCCTTTGTAATTCATCTTCGTTGTGCACTTCGATTAAAGCATCCATTTCAAGAGATTTAGATATATTATAGAAATCGTTCAGTTCAATATCATTTAGGCATGCTACTATCAGTAGTATACAATCAGCACCAATGAACCTGCTTTCAAAAATTTGAAATTCATCAATTATAAAATCTTTTCTTAAAATTGGTAGATCTACAATTTTTTTAATTTTTTCCAAATATTCACTTTTGCCATGAAAAAAATTTTGATCTGTCAACACTGAAAGACATGCCGCTCCAGCTTTTTCATAATCTATTGCAATTTTTTCAGGATTGAAATCTTTTCTAATTATTCCTTTTGAGGGTGATGCTTTTTTAACTTCAGCAATTAACCCAAATTTATCATTGCTCGCTGAGATTAGAGTATCTGAAAATTTTCTTGGGTTTTCAATATTGATTATTTCTTTTTCAAAATCCTTTATTGATTGTTTTTTTTTCAATTTAAGGACTTCACTTTTTTTATAGTCAGTGATTTGTTTTAAAATATCAGACATTTACTTATTTGTGATTTGAATTAGCCCGTTAAGTTTTGATAATGCATGACCATTTTCTAATGATAGTCTCGCTCTTTTTAATGCAACTTCAAATTCATCCTCATGACCACAACCAATAATTGCAGCAGCAGAATTTAATAATACTATATCTTTATATGGGCCTTCCTTACCATTAAGTAATTCTTTTAGTTCGATAGCATTAAATTTTGGGTCGCCGCCTTTTATCGTTTCAAGATCTTTTTTCTCAAAACCATACAATGAAGGGTCTAGAGAAAACTCATTGATTTTTCCTTTTTTTAATTCAACAACGTCAGTAATCTCGCTTATAGACACTTCATCCAACCCATCTCTGCCATGAATAATCCAAGCATTCGTAGATCCCATTTTTTTCAGGGCCTCTGCAAAAGGCAAAAGCCATCTTTTATCGAAAACACCAACCATTTGCCTTTTTACAAATGCAGGATTTGAAAGGGGGCCTAACAAATTAAAAATTGTCCTTATGCCAAGCTCAACTCTAGATGGGCCAACATGCTTCATTGCTACATGGTGCCTTGGAGCCATTAGAAAGCAAATCCCAATCTTATCTAAAGCCTCTTGAACAAGAGAAAAAGAGCAATCAAGATTTATTCCCAGTTCAGATAGAACGTCTGCAGCACCTGATTTACTTGAGAGTGAACGGCTACCATGTTTTGCAACTTTAACTCCAGCCCCAGCAACAACAAATGCAGCTGCACTTGAAATATTTAATGTATGAGCACCATCTCCACCAGTGCCTACTGTATCAATTGTATTACTGTCAGATTTAATTTTGATTGCATTTTGCCTTAACATATTCGCGCCTGAAGCAATAATATCAGAAGTTTCACCATTAAGGCTCAATCCCATCAAAAAAGCACCGATTTGAGCATTTGTAACTGAACCACTCATTATTAATGAGAATGCAGTATCGGCATCGCTTGATGTAAGTGTTTTTCCTTTTGAAATTTTAGAGATTATGGGTTTAAAGGGATCTTCACTACTCATTTTATATTTCCTACTAATTTTTGTTCTAAAAATTTGAATTGATTTTCTTCTAATATTTTGTATCCGCATTCACTGAGGAAAGAAGAAATAATTCTATAACCATTTAAAGACAGCACACTTTCTGGGTGAAATTGAACGCCATATATTTTAAACTTTTTATGCATCAAGCCCATTATAACACCATCTTTTGATGAAGCCGTAATAAACAATTCTTTAGGAAGAAATTTAGGATCAGCTGCTAATGAATGATAACGTGTGACCTCAAACTCTTTATCATTTATATTTTTAAATACACCTTGTTGATTATGTTCTACCTTGGACAATTTACCATGAATAGGTGGTGATAATCGTAAAAGTTTTCCACCAAAAGCATTATTTATAGCTTGATGACCTAAACATACACCAAAAATTGGAA
>CAZNBI010000009.1:15079-17506 GCA_964571065.1 uncultured Rhodobacterales bacterium
GCATTTTCAGGTATCCCAGGGCCAGGAGAAATGACTAATCCATTAGGTTTCATAGAAATAATATTGTCTACACTTAATTCGTCATTTTTTACAATTTTAACTTCTGAACCTAATTCCTGTAAAAAATGCCATAAATTCCAAGTGAAGCTATCGTAATTATCTAATAATATAATCATAATAAAAACTAATATCACATAATACGGTTATATGTTACCACATAATTAACTTATTGAATTAATTAATTTTAATTAATTTGTATTTTTAAATTGACATTATAAAATTTCAGTATATAGAAATCAATGTCTTTATTCAAATGAGATTTCAAAATGGTATTAAATCAAAAAACATATTCGGCAAAACCTAATGAGATCAAACATAATTGGGTTTTAATTGATGCAGATGGACTTGTACTTGGTAGACTTGCGGCTTTGGTTGCTACAAGATTAAGAGGTAAACACAAAGTTACATATACTCCTCATATGGATTGCGGTGATAACGTCATTATAATTAATGCTGAAAAGGTTAAATTAACTGGAAATAAACGTGAAGATAAAACTTACTACTGGCATACTGGTTACCCTGGAGGTATTAAATCTAGGACAGCTGCTAAAATTTTAGATGGCAAACACCCTGAAAGAGTTATTGAAAAAGCTGTTACCAGAATGGTGCCTAAGGGTCCACTTGGCAGAAAAGTATTAAGAAAACTCCACGTATACGTTGGTGATACTCATCCACATGAGGCTCAAAAGCCCGAAGTATATGATGTTGCTAAATTAAATGAAAAAAATAAGAGATAAACTATGGCTGAATTAACAGAGAAAAATATTTCCAACGAAAATGATGGAAAAGGATTAGAAGCTCTTAAAAATCTGAAAAATGAGCAGGAGAATAAAGACATTGTTCAAGAAGAAATTACAAAAATAGAGCCTGTTATTGATAATCTTGGACGTTCTTATGCAACTGGTAGAAGAAAATCTTCAATCGCAAGAGTCTGGATAAAAAGAGGTAAGGGTAAAATCTCTGTGAATGGAGGAGAACCATCTAAACATTTTGGAAGAGCTGTGCTGTTAATGATTATTGAATCCCCATTTGAGGTCGCAGATAGAAAAGGGGAATTTGATGTCGTTGCAACTGTTAAGGGTGGAGGTTTATCTGGTCAAGCTGGAGCGTTGAGACATGGAATTAGTCATGCTCTTGTTAATTTTGAACCTGGTCTAAGGCCTTCGTTAAAGAGCAAAGGTTTCTTAACCAGAGATTCAAGAGTTGTTGAAAGAAAGAAATACGGAAGGGCAAAGGCGAGAAGAAGTTATCAATTTTCTAAGCGTTAAATTTGAAATATATTTTTATAATTTAAGGGTTGTAGTTATTTGCAGCCCTTTTTTTGTAAAAATGATAAATAATATCTTTAAAATTATAGTAAATGTCTAATACCATAATCGCTGCATACTGGATGATAGGTGCAATGTTTTCTTTTAGCCTTATGGCCGTTGGTGGAAGGGAATTAGGTGGCTTATTAGACACTTTTGAAATAATGACTTATCGATCTTTAGTTGGCGTTCTAATAGTATTATTTTTTGTCATTTATAATAAAAGTTTAAAAGAGATAAGTTTAAAAAAAATCAAATTACATTTTATAAGAAATATATTCCATTTTTTTGGTCAAAACCTGTGGTTTTTTGCTGTAATATATATACCCTTATCTCAATTGTTTGCATTCGAATTTTCAGTTCCTATTTGGGTTGCAGTATTAGCGCCAATCTTTTTAAAAGAAAAAATTACTTTTATTAGAGTGTTTGCAATTTTACTAGGTTTTCTGGGCATAATAATTGTTGCAAGACCTGATTTAAGCACTTTTAATCCAGCGATTATCGCAGCTGCACTTTGCGCAATTGGGTTTGCAGTTACATCTATTGCAACTAAAAAATTGACAAAAACTGAAACAATAACTTGTATCTTATTTTGGCTTACCTTAATGCAACTTGTTTTTGGATTAATTTGTGCAGGAGTAGATGGTGATATTGATCTTCCAAATGGATTTGAGTATGCATGGATTCTGATCATAGGGATATGTGGCCTTTGTGCTCATTTTTGTATTACTAAAGCACTAGCACTTGCGCCTGCAGTAGTTGTTTCACCATTAGAATTTTTAAGGTTACCTTTTATATCAATAATAGGATATTTTATTTATAATGAGGATCTAGAAGCTGTGGTTTTCTTGGGGGCTATATTAGTTTTATTAGCTAATTTAATTAATATTAGAAACGAAAGTAAAAATGTTACAAAAAGTTAAATTTTAGATTTACTTATTTTAATAGGATTGAAAATTTCAATTAATATTTCCATTTATTTTTTAGTTTCTGTTGCTTGCATTACAATTTTAGCGCCATTTTCTATTGATGCATATATCCCTGCTACAGTAGACATTTC
>CAZNBI010000009.1:17606-22046 GCA_964571065.1 uncultured Rhodobacterales bacterium
ACAGTTTGCGGTAGAGCTGCTGTAGCAGATCTTTTTTCAGGGAATAAATTAGCAAAAAATTACTCAATTTTGGGTTTGATTTTAACAATTGCACCAATTTTAGCTCCAATAATTGGCGGTTGGATAAATGAGTACTTTGGATGGAGGTATATTTTTGTTTTCATGGCTTTATCAGGAGCTTTATTTTTTTTAATTAGTTTCTTTAATATTCCTGAGACTCTTAAATTTAAAGATAGGACAGTTTTTGATTTTAAGGATATTTTTTTAAGTTACATTAGAATTTTAAAAAATAGAACCGCACTCTTTTATATTTTATTTTTGTCTTCTACTTCTGCAGTATTTTTCGCTTTTTTAGCAGCATCTCCTTTTCTATATATTCAACAATTTGGATTAACCCCAATTCAATATAGTTATGTTTTTGGAACGGGTGCTGTAATTGCAGCTGTCAGTAACATAATAAATATAAAATTTACTTTTATTATCGGATATAAAAAAATAATAGTAATTACTTGTTATTTGATTTTATTAAACGCAATAGTTCTATTTTTTGGTGGTTTAGAAATTTTAGATAGATGGTCTATTTATTTATCTGGGCTATTATTTATGGGATTATTTCATATAGCAAATGCCACATCACTTACTGGGTTGATGGATGAATTTGAAAAAAACAAAGGAGCTGCAAATGCACTCGCAATTTCCTTAAGATTTGGTTTTGGAATGATTGGTGCCGGATGCGTAAGCATTATGAATGACAAAACGATTTATCCATACATTTTTACAGTTATGTTCTTTTCTTGTTTTGCAATGATATCAGGACTCAAGGCTGTGAGAAATAATTGAAAATCTTTATTTTATTTTTTTAGTTTGACCAATGTGAGCCTCACCTCTGCTAAGACTTAACTCTATTTGCTTCTGCCTTTGGCTGAACCTTTTCTTTTGATCGTTCGACAAGCTATCAAAACAGTATTTACAAGTTACACCTTTAATATATTTTTTATCTTCAACTTCTTTTTTTGATAATGGCATTTTACATCCATAGCATTGGCTAAAATCTCCTTTCTCAAGATTATGATTTACAGTAACTCGCTGATCAAAAACAAAGCACTCTCCTTCCCATCGGCTTTCATTTATAGGAATAGTTTCTAAATATTTTAGTATTCCTCCTTTTAAATGAAAAACATTCTTAAAGCCTTTTTCTTTAAGATATGAACTAGCTTTTTCACATCGTATTCCACCTGTACAATACATTGCTATTTTTTTATTTTTATTTAATTTATTCGTTGCAAATTGATCTGCCCAAAGAGGAAATTCTCTAAAATTTTTAGTTTTTGGATCAATTGAACCAGTAAATTTTCCAACACCAGTCTCATATGTATTTCTCGTGTCTACCACTACAACATTTTCATCTGAAATAAGTTTATTCCAGTTTTCAGGTTCAATGTAAGTACCTTTTGTAATAGATGGATTAATAGAAGGTTTCCCCATTGTAACTATTTCTTTTTTTACTTTTACCTTCATTCTATAAAATCCATTTTGCGAGGAATATGAATATTTAACTTCAATATTGTCTATTTCCTTCCAATTTCTTAAATATTGAACAATTTTATCTATACTTTCATTTGAACCAGAAATAGTGCCGTTAATTCCTTCTTTAGCCAATAAAATTGTACCTAGAATTTTGTTATCTTTACAAACTCTTAAAAGTGATTGCTTTCTTTTTTCAGGATTGTTGATAATGTTAAAACAATAAAGAGCTGCAAACTTAAATTCTTCATTATTTTTTGTTTTAATGGTTTTCATATTTTTCAAAAATAAAATATTTTATATATTAAATAAAAATTTTATATAAAACTGTAAAGAAATGAATGAAGATAACTTGAAAAATATTATCAATTTTAAAGACTATCCAATAAATGAAGCTAATTGGTTAAAAAAAATTCAAAACCAGTTTGATGAAACTGGTATAGTTTCTCTTGAAAATTTTGTCTTGCCGGAAAGTATGGATAATATAAAAAAAGAGAGTTTATCAAAATTAAATCATGCTTACTTTAATCCTCAAGAGCATAATGTCTATCTTAAGTCAGAGGATAAAATGTATCCTTCAGAACACCCAAGAAATAAAAAAGTAAAATCATCAAAAGGCTGTATAACCGATGACTTGATAAACTCACTGTCTCCTCTCAAAATTATTTATAATTCATCTAAATTCATAGATTTTATTTCGTTTGTTACAAAACAAGACAGCATACACCCATACAAAGATAAGTTGTCATCGATTAACATTCACTATGCTAGAAGAGGGGAGGAACTTGGATGGCATTTTGATAATTCCACATTTGCTATCACGTTAATGATTAATGAAGTTTCAAGGGGTGGAGAATTTGAATATACAGAACCTTTAAGGGGGTCATCAATCAATCAAACAAAAGAGTTTGAAAATGTCAGTAATGTTTTAAATGGAAAAACTGAAATAAAAAAAATTTCTATGAAGTCAGGTGGATTGCTTTTATTTAATGGTAAAAACTCTATGCATCGCGTTACAAAGGTACACTGTGATGAGATACGAATATTAGCTGTGCTAGCATATAATGACAAACCTGGTGTATCACTATCAAAATCTGCGCAAATGACTTTTTATGGTAGAACAGATGGATAAAATTGAGAAAAAAATGAAAAAATATTCTTATTGGCTCGATACAGTAGATCAAGACTTTTTAAAAGAAGCTAACTTACCTGAAAAATCTGACGCTTTAGTTGTAGGTTTTGGATACACTGGATTGCATGCAGCTTTTGAAATGGCAAAAAATGGAATGAAAGTATGTGTCATTGATAAATGTAATTTTGGTGATGGTTGTTCGTCAAAAAATGGGGGTCAAATTAGTAATTTACTTAAGCCATCTATTGAAAAGCTAACTAAAAAGTATGGATTTGAAAAAGCAAAGTCTATAAGAGCCGAGGGGGTTAACGCACTTAATTGGATAATTGAATTTATAAATAAAGAAAATATTAATTGCGATTTAATAAGAGATGGTCTCTTTCACGGAGCACATACTCCTTCAGAATTTAAAAAATTTGTAGAAGAAAGTAAAAAATTAAAAGATATTGAGGGTATTGAAACATATATTGTTTCAAAATCAGATCAACACAATGAAATAAAATCAGATTTATATCATGGGGGAATTGTCTTTCCTGATCATTCATCTCTAAATCCTGCAAAGTATCATAAGTCACTTATTCAAAAAGCAAATAGTTTAGGGATAGTAGTTATACAAAAATGTGAGTTGCTGAGTTACAAAAAAAATAGTGATATTTTTAATGTTGAAACTAATAAAGGAGTAATAAATACAAAAAATTTAATTGTCGCTACAAATGGTTATACGTCAAAAGTCACACCTTGGCTGAATAGAAGAAGCATTCCAATTGGCAGCTATGTTATTGCATCCCAAGAATTGCCAGAAAGCTTTATATCACAACTTTTCCCCTCAAATAGGCACATTACTGATTCGTGCAGAGTAGTGTATTATTTTAGAGCTAGCCCAGACAAAAAAAGAATTATTTTCGGAGGAAGAGTTTCTTCAAGAGAAATTGATTTACATGATAGTGCGCCATTACTACTTAAAGATTTAAAAAGAGTATTTCCTGATTTGCCTGAAATAAATGTATCTCATTCCTGGATGGGATACGTTTCATATACATTTGATCATCTTCCTCATATAGGTCAGACGGATGGAGTATTTTATTCTATGGGATATTGTGGTTCAGGCATTGCCTTATCTAGCTACTTAGGTATGAAACTTGGCAAAAAGGTAATTAAGGACAAGGAAGGCCAAACTGCATTTGACAGCCTAAAATTCCCAACTAGACCACTTTATTATGGTAGACCATGGTTTCTACCAGCTGTTGTGGAATTATACAAATTTAGAGATAGCAGAGAGATAAATAAATATATTAACTAATAATTATAATATACTGATTTTATTTATAAAATCTATCATTTCTAAATTGAGCCAAGGGAATATTTTGTTTTTTGTCTAGAATTAAATTAGTTATAATACTTCCCATTTTGGGGCCTATTGTAAGGCCTATATGTTGGCCTCCAAAAGCAAAGAAAATGTCGTTTGAAGTTTCTGATTTACCCAAAACAGGCATACAATCTGGTGTGGTTGGTCTGTGACCCATCCAAACCTCTTCGTCCTTCCATTCTAGTTTAGGGTAAACTTTTTTTATCCCTTCACGAAGTATATTAACTCTACTAAAACTTGGTTTAGCATTTAAGCCTCCAAGTTCAGTTGTTCCTGCGCATCTCAAGCCATTTTTCATAGGAGTTATTGCAAACTTTAAATCTGAAACTGCATATGGATTTTGTGGCATATAATTCACATCTTTCAGAACCAAGTGATATCCCATTTCCGTTTCAAGATTTGTTTTAAGTTTCATACT
>CAZNBI010000009.1:22146-26911 GCA_964571065.1 uncultured Rhodobacterales bacterium
TCTATAAAGTAAAGTCCATGTGCCTAGCTTTATATATTTCGAAGCCTTGGTTCCTTTTGAAAGTCTCAGATGGTGTTCAATACTGTCATATGTAAGAGATTGAAGAGAATCTATAACTGATAAAAACTTTTCCTTTCTTGTATTTTTCAGGAAAGGAATAAGCCATGGCAGAAGTTTTGGAAGGTAAAGCCAATTAATAGAAAGTGGGGAATTTTTACCGAATAAATAGTAAGGAAGTTTTTTCCATATTCCTGGTGAAGAGATAGGGACAATAGCAGAACTAGCAAGTAGGCCAGCGTTACCATAAGAAGTTTGTTCAGGGTCTCCTGGATTAACCCTGTCTACAAGAGTAACTGATACTCCTTCACGTCTCAAGAATTCTGCAGCAGATATGCCAGAAATCCCTGCACCAATAATTAAAACTGACAATGACATAATATTACACTTTTTAAATTAAGGTATATTTGTTATTTACAGGTATGTATATATTTTATTGCTTTCAAAATTCATGTGATTTTGAATGTGAAAATTCGAAATTACTAATTTAAGGAGATATAAATGGAATTTAATGCGCTTGTTGTAGATAAGGATGAAGAAAAAAATATCACATCATCTCAAGTAAAAAAAATTGATGTATCTCAACTTCCCGAGGGGGATGTTCTGGTAAATGTTGAATTTTCAAATGTAAATTATAAAGATGGCCTTTGCATAGGACCTGGTGCTGGATTAGTTAAAACATATCCGCATGTGCCAGGAATAGATTTTGCTGGAGAAGTAGAAAGTTCTCAAAGTGATCTTTATAAAAAGGGTGATAAAGTTATTCTAACGGGGTGGAGAGTAGGAGAAGTTGTTTGGGGCGGTTACTCTCAAAAAGCACGTGTAAAAGCTAGTCAGTTAGTAAAAATGCCTCAAGGGATGACTTCAAAAGAAGCAATGTCAATGGGTACTGCTGGTTTTTCAGCAATGCTTGCAATTATGAGGCTTGAAGAGTTAGGAATGAAAAAAGAAAATGGAGAGGTTTTGGTAACAGGAGCAACAGGTGGAGTAGGTTCAGTAGCAGTTGTTATTCTATCTAATTTAGGTTACGAAGTTGCTGCAGTTACAGGTAAAAAATCTTCAAAAGATTATTTATTATCTCTTGGTGCAAAAAAGCTTGTTGATAGATCAGAATTGCATGAAGTAATAAAAAGACCTTTAGAAAGTGCCGCTTGGGGAGCTTGTGTTGACACTGTTGGAGGAGATACATTATCAAGGTTGTTAGGGCAATTAAAATATGGAGCTTCTGTTGCAGTGGTTGGAAATGCTGGAGGTAACAATATTTCAGCATCTGCTATTCCATTTATGTTAAGAGGTATTAATATGCTTGGCATTGATAGTGCAATGCAGCCTTTTGAAAACAGAGTGAAGATATGGGACAGGCTTAATAAAGATTTTCCTAAAAAATTCTTTGAGCCAATAACAAAAGTAATATCATTATCAGATTTACCTAATATCGGGAAAGATATTTTAGAAGGAAAAATTAAAGGCAGAGTTATTGTAGACGTGAATATTTAGCTTAAAGAAAGATTTATTAATGAACAAAATAAATATTGCCATTGCTGGTCTTGGAACTGTGGGCTCAGAGGTTGCTAAGCAATTACAAATTAATAATGAATTTTTATCCAAAAAAGCAGGTAGAAAATTAAATTTAATTGCCGTGTCTGCCAAGGATAAAAGTAAAAACAGAGGTTTTGATCAATCAAAATTAAATTGGTTTGAAGACGCTACAGATATAGCTTCATTAAATGAAGTGGATTTAGTGGTTGAGCTTATTGGTGGTTCTGATGGGGTTCCATTAGAATTATGCAAAAATTCATTAATAAATGGAAAATCTGTTGTGACTGCTAATAAAGCGATGATGTCAAAACACGGATATGATTTAGCTAAATTAAGTGAGAAAAATGACTGTTCACTTGCTTTTGAGGCATCAGTTGCTGGGTGCATACCCATAATAAAGTCTTTAAGAGACGGTCTATCCGGAACGAAAGTTAATAAAATAACTGGAATTCTAAATGGTACTTGCAATTATATTCTTACTGAAATGAGAGAAAAAGGTTTGAATTTTGATGAGGTTTTAAAAGATGCTCAGGATAAAGGTTACGCAGAGGCTGATCCTTCATTTGATGTTGACGGAGTAGATGCAGCGCAAAAGTTGTCAATCTTATCTGCGATTGCTTTTGGAATTTCTCCAGATATCAATAATTTAAGTATTTCGGGCATTAGGGAAGTTGATGTTACGGATATAATTTTTGCCCAAGAACTAGGTTATAGAATAAAGTTACTTGCTTCGAGTAAGTTTGATAACGGTCTCGTTCAGGAGGTGTCACCATGTATGATTTCATTGGGCAGGCAAATTTCAAATGTTGAGGGTGTATTAAATGCTGTTGATTTAGATACAGAGCTCGCAGGTTCTGTTATGCTTACAGGTTATGGTGCTGGTGCTGAACCAACTGCTACTGCAGTTTTGAGTGATATCATTACAGTGGCACAAGGAAAATGTCCTTATGTATTTGGATTATCTACTAATGAACTTAGTTTAAATGTTGATGCAGGTGAAAAAGAAAACTATCGTTATTACTTTCGTTTAAATGTAATTGATAAATCTGGCGTTTTAGCAGGGGTAACAGAAATATTTAGAAAGTATAGCTTGTCCATTGAGTCTCTAATACAAAGAGGCAGAAATCCAAATGAAGAAGTTCCTGTTATAATTACTACTCATGAAACAGATTTTAATACTTTGCAATCTGTTATGGAGGATCTTTCAAAATCAAAAGAACTTTTAAATAAACCAGTTTGCATGAAAATTATTTGATCTATAATGAATGACCATGCAACTTCATTTTTATTTGGTGTTGAGCAATCAGTTTCTGGAGCAAGCTGGATTGCTCCCAAAAAAGCAAAAGAGAATTTAAAAGACCTTTTCAAACAAGAATTTGATTTGACGGAAGCAATGTCAGAATTGCTCGTAAATAGAAATTTTAATATTGAAGAATTGTCAAATTTTTTTGATCCTAAAATCAAAAATTTAATGCCTGATCCATTAGTTTTGAAAGATATGGATAAAACAATTAATAGGCTCTTAAAAGCAATTCTAGACAAAGAAACTATTGGTATTTTTGGTGATTATGATGTGGATGGTGCGTGCTCATCTGCTATAATTTACTCATATCTAATTAAGTTGGGCTGTAAAGTTGAGGTTCATATACCTGACAGATTTACTGAAGGCTACGGACCAAATACTCAAGCACTCATGAAGCTTAAAGAACAAGGGTGTAACCTAATAATTACTGTTGATTGCGGTATAACAGCATTTGAGCCTCTAAAAAAAGCTAATGAAGAAAATATCGATATCATAATAATTGATCATCATATAACAGAGCCAAATTTGCCTGAAGCTTATTCAATTATCAACCCCAACCGTTTTGATGAGGAAAGCAAGCTTGGTTATTTATCAGCTGCAGGTGTTTGTTTTTTAACATTAGTAGCTTTGGATAGAAAATTACGGGAAAATAATATTAAATCAAATGTTGATTTAAAGCTCTATTTAGACTTGGTCGCTTTAGCTACAATTTGTGATGTTGTGCCTTTAAGATTTTTAAACAGAGCATTTGTTTCTACAGGATTAAAAGTAATGGGCTGGAGACAAAATCATGGTTTGAAAGCTTTGTTTGATTTGTCAAATTTGCGAGAAATTCCAAACGAACAAAACTTAGGTTACATTATAGGACCTCGTATAAACGCAGCAGGGAGGTT
This sequence comes from uncultured Rhodobacterales bacterium, assembly GCA_964571065.1. GTDB lineage: Bacteria > Pseudomonadota > Alphaproteobacteria > Puniceispirillales. The sequence goes on from CAZNBI010000009.1 coordinate 25,939, forward strand.
AGGAAATTCTAATCTAGGTGTCCAGTTACTGTGTTGTAATAGTGAAGTTGAGGCTAGTGTAATAGCAGATAAGCTTAATCAACTTAATGAAAAAAGAAAAGATATACAAAACAGTGTCTTAGAAAGTGCAATTGATAAATTAAATAAAGTAGATATTTCTAATAAAAACGTTATTGTTCTAGCTGACACTGAATGGCACGAGGGTGTTATTGGAATTGTTGCAGGAAGGATAAAAGATAGATTCCATAAGCCGTCAATTATAATTTCGATAAATAAAGACGGCATAGGAAAAGGATCAAGTCGTTCAGTTTCTGGTTTTGATATAGGTTCAGCTATAATTGCAGCCCAACAAAATGGAATTCTGTTAAGTGGAGGTGGTCATGCAATGGCTGCGGGATTAACAGTTGAACAACAAAAATTAGAAGAGCTAGACAATTTTTTAAATGAAAGGTTTATTAAATCTATAAAACCTTCAGTCAGATTGAAAGACTATAAAATTGAAGCAGATATAAATTTAAGAGCTGCGAATAAAAAACTTGTAGAAGAATTTAGAAAAATTGCACCATTTGGATCTGAAAATTCTGAACCAATTATAGCAATTAGCAAAATTAGAATTAAAAATTTCCGTTCAGTTGGAAAGGAGGGCAAGCATTTTAGTTTTATTGCTTCAGATGAAAGTGGAGATACTCTAAATTGCATAGCGTTTAATGTTGCAGGATCTCCATTAGGTGATGCAATTAAAATAGCTAGTAATGGCCCATTATTGCACTTGATTGGTTATTTAAGAGAAAATAGTTTTAATAGTCAGCCTCAACTTACTGTAATTGATTGTTATCTCATCAATTAAATTAAACTTTACTTGATTTAATTGTAACATTTTATTAAATATATTGATATCCTAAGTCCCGTTCGTCTAGAGGTTTAGGACACCGCCCTTTCACGGCGGCAACACGGGTTCGAATCCCGTACGGGA
>CAZNBI010000010.1:0-22166 GCA_964571065.1 uncultured Rhodobacterales bacterium
TTTATTGTATCTGCTAAGGATACAAGCTTTCCAGGTGAGCCTGTAAATACTTCAGCAACATGAAAAGGTTGTGATAAAAATCTTTCAATTTTTCTTGCTCTTGCAACTGTCAACTTATCTTCTTCAGATAACTCATCCATACCTAAAATTGCAATAATGTCCTGTAAGGCCTTGTATTGTTGTAAAATAGATTGAACAGATCTAGCTGTTTCATAATGCTCCTCACCAACAACTCTTGGGTCCAGCATTCTTGATGTTGAATCTAGAGGGTCAACAGCAGGGTAAATACCTTTCTCAGAAATCTGCCTTGATAAAACAGTTGTAGCATCTAGGTGAGCAAAAGATGTTGCTGGGGCAGGGTCTGTTAAATCATCAGCTGGAACATATATTGCCTGCACTGAAGTAATAGATCCCTTTGTAGTCGTTGTTATCCTTTCTTGCAAAGCGCCCATATCTGTAGATAGTGTAGGCTGATATCCAACAGCTGATGGAATTCTACCTAACAATGCAGATACTTCAGAACCTGCTTGGGTGAACCTAAATATATTATCAACAAAAAATAAAACATCTTGTCCTTCTTCATCTCTAAAATATTCCGCTAACGTTAATCCTGTTAATCCTACTCTTGCTCTTGCACCTGGTGGTTCATTCATTTGTCCATATACAAGTGCAGCTTTTGATCCTGGGCCATCTGGAATAATTACGCTGGATTCAATCATCTCGTTGTAAAGATCATTTCCTTCCCTAGTTCTCTCTCCAACTCCAGCGAAAACTGAGTATCCACCATGAGCTTTGGCCACGTTGTTTATAAGTTCCATAATAAGAACAGTTTTTCCTACTCCGGCACCTCCAAATAAGCCGATTTTTCCTCCTTTTGCATATGGTGCAAGCAAATCAACGACTTTAATGCCAGTTTCTAGAATTTCAGATTCGGTAGCTTGCTCAACAAATTCTGGTGCTGGCCTATGAATAGGATAAGATTTCTTACTCTTAATGGGCTTCTTTTCATCAATAGCATCACCAACTACATTTATTATTCTACCTAATGTTTCTGGGCCTACAGGAACAGTTATTGGAGCTCCTGTATCAATAGCATCCATATTTCTCACTAAACCTTCAGTAGCATCCATAGCAATACATCTGACTGTATTTTCTCCTAAGTGCTGCGCGACCTCAAGTACGAGCCTAGTTCCATTATTATCTACTTCAAGAGCATTTAATATCGGAGGAAGATTTTCATCAAATTTAACGTCTACTACAGCTCCAATGACCTGAGTAATTTTTCCAGATTTATTTTTTGCCATTGTATAATTTCCTTCTCTATAAAATAAAAATATTAAACCGCTTCAGCACCGGATATAATTTCAATCAATTCTTTTGTTATGAAAGCCTGGCGGGTTCTGTTATACTCTAATGTAAGTCTATCTATCAACTCCCCAGCATTCCTTGTTGCATTGTCCATTGCAGTCATTCTAGCTGCTAATTCACCTGCTGAACTATCTAATAATGCACTATAAATTTGTGTTGATAAATTTCTTGGTAGCAAGTGATCTAAAATCATCTCTTCTTCTGGCTCATACTCATATGTACTTTCTTCACCATTATCTGGAGTCTCTGTATTAACGTCAGCTGGTATGAGTTGTTTTTTAGTTACAACTTGGGAGATCACTGACCTAAAACGATTATAATACATTTCCACACAGTCAATTTTGTCATCTTCAAACAATGAAATAATTTGTAAAGTTATTGGAGATATTTTTGAAAATGATAAATTATCACCCTGTATCCCGGTAAATGAGCCAATTATTCGATCTCCCATTTCTCGTTTTAAGACTGTGCCAACTTTTCTGCCAACTAGTATTAACTTAACTTCTTTATTATCTTTTTCGAGGTCATTAACTCTTTTTCTTATTTCTTTAGATATATTGTTGTTAAAACCGCCACAAAGGCCTCTATCTGCAGAAATTGCTACTAGTAAAACTCTATTATTTTCTTTATTGCCAAACAATAATTTTGGACCGCTCTCAGAATTAACTTTTGATGCAAGTGTAGATACTATGCTGCTCATTTTAGTAGCATATGGCCTTCCAGACTCGGCTTTTTCTTGAGCTCGCTTTAATTTTGCAGACGCAACCATTTTCATAGCAGAAGTTATTTTCTGCGTCGATTTAACAGTATTTATTCTAATCTTTAAATCTTTTAAAGAAGGCATTAAACAACAATTCCTATTTACTCAAAAGTTTTCATGAATTCTTCAATCGCTTTTTTTAACTTTTCCTCGGTTTTATCAGAGAGAGATTGTTCATCTCTTATTGATTTTAATATATCTTTATAACTTCCTTTAATTAGGTTCATTAGATCATTTTCAAATCTAGATATTTTATTTACATCAATGGCATCTAAATATCCATTAACTCCAGCATAAATAGAAACTACCTGTTCTTCCATTGGAAGTGGGCTATATTGTGGTTGTTTAAGTAACTCTACTAATCTAGATCCACGTGCTAATAGTTGTTGAGTTGAAGCGTCCATATCTGATGCAAACTGTGCAAATGCTGCCATCTCTCTATATTGAGCTAATTCAAGTTTAATTGATCCAGCAACTTTTTTCATTGCTTTTGTTTGTGCGGCTGATCCTACTCTACTCACAGACAAGCCAACATTTACAGCAGGTCTTATGCCTCTATAAAATAACTCAGATTCTAGAAAAATTTGCCCATCTGTTATTGAAATAACATTGGTTGGAATAAATGCTGACAAATCACCAGCTTGTGTTTCAATAATTGGAAGAGCAGTTAAAGAGCCAGATCCTAATTTATCATTAACTTTTGCAGCTCTTTCAAGTAACCTTGAATGAAGATAAAAAACATCCCCTGGAAAAGCTTCTCTACCAGGAGGTCTTCTTAAAAGTAATGACATTTGTCTGTAAGCAACAGCTTGTTTAGATAGATCATCATATACAACAACAGCGTGCATACCATTATCTCTAAAGTATTCACCCATTGCTGCAGCTGTGTAAGGAGCTAAAAATTGCATTGGAGCTGACTCAGATGCTGTAGAAGCAACAACAATAGAATATTCCATAGCTCCATATTCTTCTAATGTTTTTACTATTTGTGCTACAGAAGAACGCTTTTGGCCAACAGCAACATAAATACAAAATAATTTTTTGCTATCGTCTTTCCCAGCTGCATCATTAGTTTCTTTTTGATTAATAAATGTGTCAATGGCGATCGCGGTTTTTCCAATTTGCCTATCACCAATTATGAGCTCTCTCTGCCCTCTTCCAATGGGAACAAGAGAATCAATAGCCTTAAGCCCTGTCATCATGGGTTCGTGCACTGATTTTCTAGGCATAATGCCCGGTGCTTTTACCTCAACTCTTGATCTTTTTGCACTTTTGGCAATAGGCCCCTTTCCATCAATAGGATTGCCTAGGCCATCAACAACTCTCCCTAACAATTCTTTTCCTACAGGCACATCAACAATAGATTTTGTTCTTTTTACAGTATCTCCTTCTTTGATAGCTCTGTCGTCACCAAATATAACAACACCAACATTGTCAGATTCCAAATTTAGTGCCATTCCCCTAATGCCGCCTTCGAATTCTACCATTTCACCAAGTTGAACTTTATCAAGGCCGTAAACTCTTGCGATTCCATCGCCAATACTTAATACCCTTCCAGTTTCTGAAACAGAAGCTTCACTTCCATAATCGGCAATTTGTTCTTTTAAAATTTTTGAAATTTCGGCAGCACTAATATCCATGGTTTAGACACCCTTCATAGTCATTTTTAATGAATTAAGTTTAGTTTTAATTGAACTATCAATCATTGTTGAACCTACTTGTAGAACTAAGCCTCCAATTAAAGATTTATCAACATTAGTTTTTAGTTCAATTTTTTCAGATTTTGTTAATTTTTTAACTTCTTTAATCAATGTGTTATTAATTTCATTTGAAATAGGTAAAGCTGTAGTTAATTCTGCTTTTATCTCACCTCTTTCTATAGAAAGTTTATTCAAAAATTGGTCTATTATATCTTCAATAAAATTCATTCTTCCATTTAAAGCAATTGTCCCCATGAATTTCACAATAAGAGAATGTGACTTTAATTTTTTCAAAATTTTTTCAATCACCTTAGCTTTATTTTCTCTTGAAATTACATGAGACTTGATCAGCTCATTTAAATTACTATTTTTTGTAATCAAACTTTTAAGATTTAAGACATCTTTTTCGATATTTTTTAATGATTTTGACTCTAAAGAAAGTTCATAAAGAGCCTTAGCATATCTTTGACTAATTTCAGAATTACTTTTCAAAATAAATACCAAATATTAATTGATTTAAGGTTTACTATTTTTGGTTGTGGTGTTAGCACAAGGATCGAATTGTTGCAAGTATATGATTAACTAATATACATTAATTGAACATTTTTTTGTTATATTTCAAAAATAATAATTTTATAGGAAAGAATAAGGATCAATATCAACTACAAGTTTAATTGTATAGGGTATCTTAATCTTATAGACCCAATCTTTTATTACTTTTTGTATATTTACTTCTTTTGTAGATTTTATGAGAAACCTATACCTATACTTTCCTCTAAGATAATACATTGGCGCAGGTGCAGGTCCAAGAATCATAACATTTTGAAAACTTGGTGATTTTTTCTTCAAATTAATAGAAAATGCCTCAAGTTCTCTTTGATTTTTAGAGGATATTATTATAGCAGCTAACTTTCCAAATGGTGGTAAATTAATTTCTTTTCGGTGTTTAGACTCAATTTTTAAAAATTCATCTCTATTGTTTTTACTTAATGCTTCAATAACCTGATTTTTAGGATCATAAGTTTGGATAACTACTAAGCCTTTTTTATTTTCTCTTCCTGCGCGTCCAGATACTTGGTGCAGAACTTGAAATGCTTTTTCAGATGCTCTTAAATCTCCCCCTGAAAGGCTCATGTCAGCATCTATTACACCTACGAGTGTTAAATTTTTAAAATTATGTCCTTTTGAAATTATTTGAGTGCCAATTATTAAATCAATTTTTCTATTTCTAATTCTTTTTAAAAAATCATTCATAATTTCAGAGCTTTGGATTGTATCAGATGATAAAATCTCAATACTAATATCTGGAAAATAATCAAGTATCTCTTCTTCAAGGCGTTCAACGCCTGGACCACAAGAAATAAAAGTCTCTTTTTCTGAACACTCATCACAAATCTCAGGTAATTTTTGCTGAATACCGCATTGATGACAAATTAATAAATTATTCTTTTTATGTTCTACTAGCCAGCTTTGGCAATTTTTGCATCCTAAACGGTAACCGCAAGAACTACAAAGTTTTAAAGGTGCGTATCCTCTTCTGTTTAAAAACAATAGTGTTAAATTTCTATTTACTAAATTTTTAGAAATTTCATCTTTAAGGGTAGGTGATATCCATTTATTGTATGGTAAATTAACTCCTTTCATGTCAATTAATTTTACTCTTGGCAACTCAGCATCGCCTATTCGTTCTGGTAATTCAATATGAGTAAATTTTTTTGTTTGGATGTTTTGCCAAGTTTCCAAAGAAGGAGTAGCTGTTGATAAAATTACTGGAATATTCTCAATTTTTGCTCTTATTATACCCATATCTCTTGCATTATATAAAACACCTTCTTCTTGTTTAAATGAATGATCATGCTCCTCATCAATAACAATTAAACCCAGTGTTCTAAATGGAAGAAACAATGCAGATCTTGCTCCTACAATAACATTTACTTTACCTTTTATTATCTGGTCCCATGTTTCTCTTCTTACTTTTTTGGATAAATTAGAATGCCAAACCAATGGGGTAATTCCAAAACTATTTTTAAATCTCATTGACCATTCAGAGGATAAATAAATTTCAGGCAATAATACCAATGCTTGCTTTCCCTGTTTAAGTGTTTCAGCTATTATTTCAAAATAAACCTCTGTTTTTCCTGACCCAGTCAAACCATCTAATAAAACTGCATCAAATTTATTATTGCTTTTAATTCTATTGATTTTCTCAACAGCGTTTCTTTGGCTACTATTAAGTATTATGTTGCTATTTCTTAAAACTTTGAATTCAGGAAGACTTATATCTGAAGATACTTCCATTGAATTAATGATATTTAGTTTTTCAAGTTCTAAAATTGTGCGTTTAGATGCTCCAGTTTGATCAATGAGTTCTTTTGTCAAAATTGGTTTTGTTTGGCTAAGTGTACTAATTATTTGTTTTCTTTTCTTTGTAAGTTTGAAATTTGGAAACATTTTTTTTAGTTTTGAAATATCAGGATTTGTATTGATGATCCAGCCAATCGGCTTATTTTCCTTCTCAATAATATCAATATTACTTAATACAAGTTTGAGCACACTTCCTTTACTTGTGAAATTCCATTCTGCTACCCAGTTAATAAAGCGCATTAGATATCCTGACAAAATGTATCCATCAAAAACTTTAATTATTTGTTTAATTTGAATGTCTTTTCTGTCTTCTTGAAGCTTTTCAATAACACCCCAAGCTGCTTTCTTGCCAAATGGAACTTTTACTATTTGGCCTGCTTCAAGTTTTTGTATTTTATGGCAAGCGTAATCGAATGTTGATTGAGGGACACTTTTATGAAGAGAAACAATGACACTGTATATAAATTGATTACTCAAGATTTTTATATTTCATTAGAAAATTATGTTATTAGCCCTAAATATATATTAAAATCTCAAATACTAAAATTAAAACTAGTTATAATTAAACTTGAAATAGATTATGACTATTTAATTTGTTAAAATTATAACTATTAAGTTTAACAGAGGCATGTAATAAATGAAAATTTTTCTCGATAGCGCTGATATAAATGAAATTAAAGAGTTATGTAAAACTAATTTAATCGATGGGATTACTACAAATCCATCATTGATAGCAAAATCAGGGGGCAATATACTTGATGTAATTAAAGAAATTTGCGGTTTAGTTAGTGGGCCTGTAAGTGCTGAAGTTACAGCTACCGATCATAAAGCCATGATGATGGAAGCAGAAAAGCTACTAAATTTAGCTGAAAATGTAACAATTAAGGTTCCATTAACTTCAGATGGGCTTTTAACTTGCAAAGAACTCTCCAAAAACAATGTTAGTGTAAATGTTACACTATGTTTTTCAGCTTCACAAGCTATTCTTGCAGCAAAAGCTGGAGCAACATTTATTTCACCATTTGTTGGGCGATTAGATGATATAGGTCAGAATGGATTAGACTTAATTTATGACATTGTTGAAATTTATAACAATTATAATTACAAAACACAGGTTTTGGTTGCTTCGATTAGAGGTGTAAATCACGTTATTGAGTCTGCTAAGATTGGAGCAGATGTTGTAACTATTCCAACAAAGACTTTTAAAGAAATGTTTAATCATCCATTAACTGACAAGGGTTTGAAAGCTTTTTTGTCAGATTGGCAGGATACAGGACAATCAATTTTATAATATTATAGATGTCAAAAAACTTCAAATTTGCTTTTTCAAAATGGCTTGAATGGCTTCAAAATGAAAAAAGAATAAGCATTAATACTTTTGATGCATATGAAAGAGATTTAACTAAATGGTCAGAATTTACTTCAAATTCAAATAATCCAAAAAAGAAAGATTTTAGATCCTACATGGGTTATCTTTTAGAAAAGAAAAATTCAAGAGCGAGTATCGCAAGAAAAATATCAAGCATTAGAAATTTTTATAAATTTGCTTCACAAAGGAATTTTTTATCTTGTGATGACATCGATCTTATTAAGTCTCCAAAATTACCACAATCACTGCCTAGGTCAATTTCCAATGAACAGGCCAGCACTTTAATTGATTCAATTGGCAATGGCAGACCAGACTGGGAAGCTGCGAGAGACAAAGGACTTATTTTTTTGATGTATGGGGCTGGGTTAAGAATTAGTGAGGCACTTTCTATAAAAAAAAATCAATGTCCATTAGGTGATTGGCTTCGTGTTGAAGGTAAAGGAGGAAAATTTAGAGATGTCCCTATTTTAAAAATTGTGAGACAAACAATTGATAGTTATCTTTCATTAATACCTAAAGAATTTGAAAATGATGAATATTTATTTGTTGGGCGAAGAGGAGGCAAGTTAAGTCCTAGAATAATTCAGAGGTTAATAAAAAATTTACGAATTAAACTCAATTTACCAGAGCACGCAACCCCGCATTCCTTAAGGCATGCATTTGCCACTCAGTTATTAGCTGGTGGTGGTGATCTTAGGTCTATACAAGATTTGCTTGGGCATTCAAGTTTATCAACTACACAAAGGTATACTTCAGTTGAAGTTTCTGGACTTATAGAGGTTCACAAAAATACTCATCCGCGTTCTTGAAGCGAAATTTATATATGAATTGCGCCGGTTCCAGCTGCTAAGGCAGCTTCTTTTACTGCTTCATTTAAAGTTGGGTGACCATGACATGTTCTAGCTATATCTTCAGCACTTCCTCCAAATGACATAGCTGTAGCTACTTCATGGACCAGATTACCCGCTTCGTGCCCAATTATGTGTACACCTAAAACTTTATCAGAATTTTTATCACTTAAAATTTTAACGAAACCATCTGTATGATTTATTGCTCTAGCTCTGCTGTTGGCGCTAAAAGGGAAAACTCCTTTATTATAGTTTATTTGGCTTTCTTTTAACTCATCTTCTGTTTTGCCTAATGTAGCTACTTCAGGTGAGGTATATACTATGCCAGGTACGAGGTCATAATTGACATGACCTGCGACACCATTCATTATCTCAACGGCTGCAATTCCGTCTTCTTCAGCTTTATGAGCTAGCATTGGTCCTGGAATCACATCACCAATTGCATAAATATTACTAACATTTGTTTCAAAATTATTATTGACTAAAATTTCACCTTTTTGAGAAAGTTTAATACCCAATGTATCTAATCCAAGGTTTTGTGTGTTGGGTATCCTTCCTGTTGCAATCAAAACAACATCTGCTTCAAAAGAAAGATTTTCTTTTGTTGAATTATTGTTAGCAGAAAGATATACTGAGCCTTTGTCAACTCTTGCATCTTTAATTGCCGTATTTAATTTAAAATCAATACCTTGTTTCTGCAAAATTAACTTAAATTTTTTTGCAACTTCACTATCCATTCCTGGTAAAATTCTATCCAAATATTCAATAACTGTTACTTGAGATCCTAATCTTCGCCAGACCGTTCCCATTTCAAGGCCAATATATCCTCCGCCTACAACAATTAATCTCTTTGGAACTTTTTTGAGCTCTAAAGCCCCTGTTGATGAAACAATATTTTTCTCATCAATTTTAATATTATTCAAAGGTGCTACAACACTTCCTGTTGCAATCAAAATTTTATTACTTTTAATAACTTCTTCTTTTCCATTCTTAGACACAATAATTTCATTGGGAGATGAAATATATCCATTGCCTTCAAAGGAAGAAATTTTATTTTTTTTAAACAAAAATTCTATTCCTTTAGTTAAATCTGAAACAATATTATCCTTATTTTCCATCATCTTTGGGATATTAAGTTTTACAGAAGACAGATTAATCCCAAAATCTTCTAATTGAGCAGAATTGATACTTTCATATTTCTCAGATGAGTTTAATAATGCCTTTGATGGGATACAACCAATATTAAGGCATGTACCTCCAAGTGATTTACGCTCCTCAATAACAGCTACCTTCATGCCTAATTGAGAGGCTCTTATAGCCGCAACATATCCACCGGGTCCTGCCCCAATAACAGTAAGATCAAAATCATTCATAGTTGTAAGTCTCCAATAATATTAAATACCTAATATCAATCTTCTAGGATCTTCAATGATTTCTTTAATTTTAACCAAAAATGAAACAGCTTCTCTGCCATCAATAATTCTATGGTCATAACTAAAGGCTAAATACATCATTGGCCGGATTTTAATATCATCACCAACTGCAATTGGACGTTTCTGAATTTTATGCATTCCTAAAATTCCAGATTGAGGTGGGTTTAAAATCGGGGTTGACATTAGGGATCCATAAACTCCGCCATTTGATATTGTAAATGTTCCACCGCTTAACTCATCCATCCCAATTTTGCCCTCTCGAGCTCTTAAACCCATATCACTTACAGCTTTCTCTATTTCAGCAAGACTTTTATTTTGAGCATCTTTTATAACTGGAACTACAAGCCCTTGAGGCGTTCCAACTGCAACTCCAATATTATTATATTTTTTATAAATAATATCATCTCCATTTATTTCTGCATTGACTGCAGGATAGGAGTTTAATGCTGAGATTGATGCTTTAACAAACATTCCCATAAATCCTAGTCTGACCTTATGCTCCTTTTCAAAATGGTCTTTATACTCAGATCTAAGTGACATAATAGAAGTCATATCTACTTCATTAAAAGTAGTTAGCATGGCGGCAGTGTTTTGAGCCTCTTTAAGTCGTTTAGCAACAACTTTTCTAAGTCGTGACATTGGAACTCTTTCTTCGAGTTCATTGTTGCTAACAGTTTTACTGACCAGCTTAGGGCTATCTTGATCGCTTAATTTATCTAAAGCATCACCTTTTGTAATTAACCCGTCTTTACCTGAAGGTGTTATTTCTGAGGGATTTAAATTATTTTCAGTAACAATTCTTTGAACCGCAGGTGAGAGATGTTCATTTTTACTCATATTTGTTTTTTCAGTGTCAGCTAAAGCTGTTTCTTCTTTATTTTTTTGTAAAGAGGTATTTTTTGTTGGGCTTTCATTATTGCTCTCGGATATAATTCCTAAAAGAGCTCCAACTTCAACACTTTCTCCTTCTTTTGCTGAAATTTCTTTTAACACTCCAGAAATTGGTGACGGTACTTCTAATGTTACTTTTTCAGTTTCTAATTCTACAAGCGGCTCATCAGAATTTATACTTTCTCCAGGAGATTTCATCCATTTAGCAATAGTTGCTTCTACAACCGATTCTCCTAAAGTAGGTACTAATAACTCAACTGTCATATCAATTTTACTCCGTCCATTAATATTTATTCTGCTTCTGAAGCAGTGTTAATCTTCTCAAGTCCTAGTGCTTGATTAACTAATTTTTTTTGTTCTTTTAAATGTCTAGACATAGTGCCTGTTGCAGGTGATGCAGCTTCAGGTCGCCCAACATAGACAGGTCGCTTATGTTTACAATTACAGTCAATTAAAACTTTTTCTAGTCTTCTATCAATAAAACTCCAAGAACCCATATTTTCTGGCTCTTCTTGACACCATATAATTTCTGCCTGGGGACTCTTAGATATGAAATCTTGTAATGATTTTATTGGAAATGGATAAATTTGTTCAAGTCTGAGAATTTTAATATTGAAAAGTTTATTTTTTTCTCTTGCTTCAAATAGATCATAGAACACTTTTCCTGAGCAAATTACCAGTCTTTTAACATCTTTATCCTTTATGCTTTTATTTTTATCATCCATTACACGATGGAAAGACTTTTCCTCCAGCATATCATCAAGATTTGATACACAGAGTTTATTTCTTAATAAAGATTTTGGTGTCATTATTATTAGAGGTTTTCTAAAGTCTCTACACAATTGCCTTCTTAAAACATGGAAATAATTTGCAGGAGTTGAGCAATTTACAACTTGTATATTATCTTCAGCACAAAGTCGTAAATATCTCTCTAATCTTGCTGAGGAGTGTTCTGGACCTTGTCCCTCATAACCATGAGGTAATAACATAACTAATCCGCTCATCCTTAACCATTTAGCTTCTCCTGATGATATAAACTGATCAACTATTACTTGAGCACCATTAGCAAAATCACCAAATTGTGCTTCCCACATAACAAGTGCATTCGGCTCTGCTTGACTAAAGCCATATTCAAAACCCAAAACTCCAGCTTCAGATAATGGCGAGTCAATAACTTCAAAAGAGCCTTGATTTTCATTAATATTTGATAATGGTATGTATCTTTCTTCAGTATTTTGGTCAATAAATACAGCATGACGTTGGCTAAATGTACCTCGACCACAATCTTGTCCTGACAAACGAACAGGATTTCCTTCTAATAATAGTGTACCAAAAGCAAGTTGTTCAGCAGTTGACCAGTCTATATTAGTTCCGTCTTTGAGTGCTTTTTTTCTATTATCTAGTACTCTTTGTAATTTCTTATGAATTTCAAAATCTCTTGGAACGGAAGTCAGGATTTCTCCAATTTTTTTTATCTTGTCAATAGTAACGCCAGTAATTCCACGTCTTTCTTCTAACCCAGGTGCTTTCTTTAGACCAGTCCACTTGCCTTCAAGCCAATCAGCCTTATTAGGTAAATAATTACTTCCAGCTTGAAATTCTTCTTCTAAAAATTGGTTCCTATTATCGTAAACTCTTTTTGCCTGTTCTTCAGTAATCTTTTTTTCTTTAATTAGCTTATCTGCATATATTTTAGTTACAAAAGGATGATCAGCGATTTTCCTGTACATAATAGGCTGGGTAAATGATGGTTCATCCCCTTCATTATGACCATATCTTCTATATCCAATAATATCTATAACAGCATCTGCTGCAAACTTTTGACGGAATTCAGTTGCAATTCTTGAGACATGAACAACAGATTCTGGATCATCTGCATTTACATGAAAGATTGGTGCCATTACAATTTTTGCAACATCTGTACAATAAGGTGATGATCTTGAATAGGCTGGCGAAGTAGTAAATCCAATTTGATTATTAATAATCAAATGAAGTGTTCCACCAGTTTTATAACTTCTTAATTCTGCAAAATCAAAAGTTTCTGCAAGTATTCCTTGACCAGCAAATGCAGCATCTCCGTGAATAAGCAGTCCTAAAACCTTGTTTCTAAGTTTATCATTTCTTTGGTTTTGTTTGGCTCTTACTCTCCCTATAACGACAGGGTTTACAACTTCAAGATGTGAAGGGTTAGCATTTAAAGTAAAATGTACATTGACACCATCAAATTCTCTGTCTGATGATGAGCCCATATGATATTTCACATCACCAGAACCGCCAGTTTCTTCTGGATTAGAAGGATTTCCCATAAACTCTGAAATGATGGCTCGAAAAGGCTTTTGAAGAATATTATTTAATACATTTAATCTACCTCTATGTGCCATTCCAATTACTATCTCTTCTAACCCTAGTTGTGACCCTCTTTTGGCTATTTGTTCTATAGCTGGAATAACTGACTCACTGCCATCTAAACCAAATCTTTTTGTACCAGTGTATTTTTTGTTTAAAAATCTTTCAAAACTTTCTGCATCAACAAGACGTTCGTAAATAGCTTCTTTTCCTTTGTCAGTAAAATCAGTTTGATTTCTTATATTTTCAATTCTTTGCTGTATCCAGGATTTTTGTTCTGGGTCTTGTATGTGAAGATATTCAACGCCTATAGATCCACAATATGTGTCTTTTAATGTTGAAAGAATTTGTCTTAAAGAAGCTGTTTCAATTCCAAGAACATTGTCAATAAAAATAGGTCTGTCATAATCATTTTTCGTAAAACCATAAAATTCAGGATTAAGCTCTGGATGTTCTTCTTTTTTTTCTAAATTTAAAGGATCAGTTTTGGCTTCTAAATGACCCCGTGCCCTGTATGCACGTATCATCATCACAGCTCTTAAAGAGTCTATAGAAGCTTTTCTAATCTCTTCAGATGAAAGTGATGAGTTTTTATTTTCAAGATTTTCTAACTTTTCTTCAAATGTTTTGCCCTTTGCCCAAGATGGTATGTCATTGGAAGACCCAGTGTTTTGCATATCAGAAAACCAGTCATTCCAATTAGCATCAACATTCTTTGGGTTTTCCAGCCATTTTTCGTATAAATCAGCAATGTATGTAGAGTTTAGACCATTTAAAATAGTAGCATCTAAAAATACTTCATCCATATAAAATGCCTTTACTTTTTAAAAATTCTTCATGGCTTCAATAATAGCTTCACCAAGCATACCAGGGCTATCAGTTACATTAATTCCCGCGCTTCTCATTGCATCAATTTTGGCTTCTGCACCTCCACTTTTGCCTGAGACTATAGCGCCAGCATGTCCCATTCTTCTTCCTGGAGGAGCAGTTCTACCCGCTATGAAACCCGCAACTGGTTTTTTAATTTTTGAAGATTTCAAAAATTCTGATGCTTCTTCTTCAGCAGTTCCTCCAATTTCACCAATCATAATAATAGCATCAGTTTCTTCATCTGAGAGAAATAGATCTAAACAATCAATAAAATTAGTTCCGTTTAAAGGGTCGCCACCAATTCCAACACATGTGGATTGCCCAAGACCAGCAGCTGTGGTTTGTCCAACGGCCTCGTATGTTAATGTACCTGACCTTGATACAATTCCAATTTTACCTTTTTTGTGTATATGACCAGGCATAATACCAATTTTACATTCATTGGGTGTAATAATACCCGGGCAATTAGGTCCAATTAGTCTTGAATCAGAATATTTTAATGCATTTTTAACTTTTACCATATCAAGAACAGGAATTCCCTCAGTGATACAAACAATTAAATCAATTTTAGCGTCAATTGCTTCTAAAATTGAATCAGCTGCAAACGCAGGAGGAACATAAATTACAGACGCATTAGCTGAGGTCACGTCTATTGCTTCATCTAAAGTATCAAAAACCGGTAAATTTAGGTGGTTTTGACCTCCTTTTCCAGGTGTAACTCCACCAACCATTTTTGTACCATATTCAATAGCTTGTTGGCAGTGAAACGTTCCCTGGCTTCCTGTAAAACCTTGGCAAATTACCTTTGTATTTTTATCCACTAAAATTGCCATCAAGAATTTTCCTTTACAGAAGATACAATTTTTCTAGCAGCATCAGAAAGATTGTCAGCAGGAATAATATCTAACCCGCTATCTTCCATAATTTTTTTTCCTTCTTCTACCTTTGTTCCTTCTAATCTAACTACAAGTGGTATTTTAATTTCAAGCTCGTGTGCTGCAGCAACAACTCCTTCGGCAATAATATCACACCTCATTATTCCACCAAAAATATTTACTAAAACACCTTTCACATTTTCATCTGAAAGAATTATTTTAAACGCTTCAGTCACCTTCTCTTTCGTCGCGCCTCCTCCTACATCTAGAAAATTAGCAGGTGAACCCCCTTCAAGTTGAATAATATCCATCGTTGCCATTGCAAGACCTGCTCCGTTAACCATACATCCAATATTTCCATCTAATTTAATGTATGACAAATCATACTCTGATGCTCTATGTTCAAGTGGATCTTCTTCACTAGGATCTCTCATTTCAATGATTTTAGAATGACGAAAAAGTGCGTTATCATCAAATGACATTTTGGCATCAAGTGCAATTAGCTCATCTTTTGTATTAATTACTAAAGGATTTATCTCAATAAGCGATGCGTCATTTTCAACAAAAGTATTATAAATGTTTTTTAGAAACAACGTGGCTGGCCTTATTGATTTTCCTGAAATATTTAAAGCCGAGGCCAATCTTCTACCATGAAAATCCTGAAACCCAGTAGATGGGGTAATTCCAAGCTTTAAAATCTTTTCGGGTGTTTCTTCGGCGACTTTTTCAATATCCATCCCCCCTTCTGTAGAGGCAATAAATGTAATACAACCTGAGTTCCTATCGACTAAAACAGACAGGTACAATTCTTTTTTAATATCGCAACCTTCTTCAATATATAACCTTTTTACTTCTTTGCCTTGAGCACCAGTTTGTGGTGTAACAAGAATCTTTCCAAGTATTTCCTCTGATGCATTTTTTACTTCATCAAGACTATTAACAACCTTAACTCCACCTGCTTTCCCTCTTCCTCCAGCATGTATTTGAGCTTTTACAACCCAAATTGGGCCACCAAGTTTTTTTGCAGCAGTTAAAGCTTCGTTTACAGAGAAGGCTGGCATTCCTCTAGCAACATTTACTTTATTTAAATTTAAAAGTTCTTTTGCTTGATGCTCATGAATGTTCATTGTCTATTCCATTTTAGAAGCGATAGAGTTCAATTGTCTAACTGCTTCAACTGAGTTATCAAACATTGTTTTCTCTTCATCATTTAATTTGATCTCAATAACTTTTTCAATACCATTTTTACCAATGATAGCTGGAACACCAACAAATATGCCATCCAATCCGTATTCTCCATTACACCACGCAGCACACGGTAGAAGCCTTCGTTGATCTTTTAAAAAAGACTCTGCCATTTCAATAGCTGAAGAGGCTGGAGCATAAAATGCAGAACCTGTTTTCAATAGGCCAACTATTTCAGCTCCACCATCACGAGTTCTTTGAACTATTGAGTCAATTTTTTCCTGTGTTGTCCAACCCATTTCAATCAAATCAGGAACTGGAATACCAGCAACTGTTGAATACCTTATTAAAGGGACCATACTATCACCATGACCCCCTAATACAAATGCTGAAACATCCCTAACAGAAACATTGAATTCTTCAGCCAAAAAATATCTAAATCGAGCACTATCCAGTACCCCAGCCATACCAACGATTTTATTTGTTTTTAATCCCGCAGCTCTTTGCAAAACACCAACCATGGCATCAAGTGGGTTTGTAATACAAATAACAAAAGCATTAGGGCAATTATCGGCTATACCTTTACCAACCTGTTTCATTACATTGGTATTTGTTTCTATGAGGTCATCTCGACTCATGCCTGGTTTTCTTGGTACACCTGCCGTCACAATAACAACATCAGAGCCATTTAAGACTGAATAGTCATTCCCTCCAGTAAGTTTTGCATCAAATTTCTCAACTGGTGATGCTTGGACTATATCAAGAGCTTTTCCTGAGGGTATGCCTTCAGCAATATCAAAAAGAGCAACATCACCAAGCTCCTTTATTCCTGATAATAATGCAAGTGTCCCACCAATATTCCCAGATCCTACAAGTGCAATTTTATTTCTAGCCATTAGTTATTCTTTCATGAAATTATCTATAAGTTTTTAGCTTAAAAATTCCTTTACTACAACAGCTTGGCTAATATTATGTAATTAATATTCAGCTTTATCTTGGGGTTGTTGTTAATTCTCTAAGCCTAGACTTTGTTCTTTCAAATTCAAAGCGCCAGTCACTTCCAGTGTAAATATCATCAATTGGTTTTTCAGCAGTGCAGATCATAAAGCACTTTGCTTCATACAAAGCGTCAACTAGCCACATAAACCTTCTTGATTCGTTTCTATTATAGTCGTTCAGGATAGGTATTTTATTTATTAATAAGCCTCTATATCGAGAAGCAACTTCTATGTAATCACGTGCGGCAAGTTTTTGCTCACAAAGGTCACTAAAATCAACAAATGCCACTCCGGATGCTGCAGATGGTATAAAGATTTGTCTTCCAGAACTTGGTATATGATCAGTTTTTGGACTCATCTCGCCAGTTAATTTAAAAAAGTCTTCCTTTAAAATCTTTGAGTTTTTATTTGAAAGTGGGTTAAACCATCCTTTCATACCTTTTCTAGCAGACAACCTAAAATCTTCAGATCCTTTAATTTCTAAAATTTCACAGTTTTTGTTTAAATCATCTATAAATGGTAAAACTCTCTCTCTATGTAATCCCTTTTCATAAAGTTTTTCAGGTGGCCGGTTTGAAGTAGCAACAATCGTTACTCCTCTCTTCCATAAACCTTTAAAAAGCCTATTTAAAACCATTGCATCTGCTATATCTCTTAATTCCATCTCGTCGAAGCATAACAGCTTTGCCTTTTGTGAGATTAATTTTGCTGCATGATCAGGAACATTGTTAATTTTATCATTTTTTCTAATATCATGAATTAAATCATGAGTTTCAGCCATAAAGTTATGAAAGTGAGTTCTTTTTTTATTATGGATATTAACGTTTGCAAAAAACAAATCCATTAACATGGATTTTCCTCTTCCTACACCTCCCCAAATGTAAACCCCTTTTCTTTTTTCAATCTTTTCTCTTCTTGCAAAATTAGATAATCGACTTAAAAAACTATTTTCTTTTTTTAATGATAATTCTTCTGATAGTTCACTCAACTTTGCGATTGTTGTTTTCTGATAAGGATCATTGTTTAATTTACCATCTTCAACAAGTGATTTATATTGATTAATAAGAGATAATTTACTCAATCTTATTATGCCAATCTTTTTGGCGCAGGGCTCTTATCAATATTTTCCATCATTTGATTAACTAATTTTTTGTAAAGCATTGATCTAACTGATGAATAATTTTTATTATCATAAAGGTTAAATGTTTCATTTGGGTCATTTTCTAAATCATATAATTCCCCAAATTCTTGGTCCTTATATAAAGTAAATCTGTATCTTTCTGAAATAAGCGATCTTACAAATGCTGGTTTATCAAAACCAAAACGAACAATATTATCATGAAATTCAATCATCAGATCTTCTCTGAAAGATATCTTTCTCTCTATACTTTGCAAAAAATCCACTCCCTGAATGCCCCAGTATGGTTTAACATTGGCTCTGCTTAAAATAGTAGGAGCAATATCTATAGTAGATAAAAGAGAATCTGAACTTTTTGGTGATCTATTTTGTGGGTCTGACCAAATAAAAGGAACATTGGTTATAGATTTAAATGGTAAAGCGCCCTTAAGCATTAAAGAAAAATCGCCCATATAGTCACCATGATCAGAAGTAAAAATAATAGTCGTATTCTCGTATAAATTTCTTTTCTTAAGAGTGCTGATTACAGAACCTACAGCATCATCTATCATTGTTATCATTCCTGCAGTTAAGGCCATACTTTCTTGAATATGTCTTTTTTCTGCAAGAAAAACTGAAGTTTTGCTAACTGGATCCTTTCCATCTAGAAAATCTTTATAAACTTTTTGCATTGGGGGTATAGGATTTTTGTGTGAGCTGTAGTCTAATGGGACTTCAAAATCGTCAGGGTTATACATATCCCAGTATTTTCCGGGTGGTGTGAAGGGATGGTGAGGATCTGGGAAAGAAACGAATGAAATAAATGGCTTATCATCGTTTAATGCATTAAAATATTCATTAGCTTTTTTTTCAACAAAAGCTGTCGGATAAAATTCTTCTGGAACTGCTGTCCTATAACCTTGTCTACAAGAGTAATTATGAGCTAATTCATTTTCAGGGCCAAAGAATTTTTCCCAGTCTGGAAAGTTGCTTTGGAGCCATTGAAAATAATGTCCTTTACAGTTGTTGCCATGGGCAGTTACTAAGTCAACATGTTCAAAACCATAGTATGGTTTTGGGATATCAAAATATCCAGGCTTTTGATAATTCGTTCTATCCTCATAGGTGTAACTATTAGCATCATTTATCCACGATTCTTTAATAGGACCTAGATCATCATCTTTTACCCAAGGGTGTGGTGGACCCGGATCAAATCCTTGTAGATGTATCTTGCCAAAGCTAGATGTTTTGTATCCGGATCTTCTTAGTACTTCAACAAATGTAGTTGCGTTTTTGTTAAGATGGTTTCCGTTATACCTTAAACCATGAACAGATGGATATCTTCCAGTCATTAATGAAGCACGGTTTGGCATACAAACTGGACTTGCAACATAGAATTTAGAGAAATTAGTACCCTCTGATGCTATTTGGTCTATATTTGGTGTTTTAATTATTTTGTGACCATTACAACCTAAATAATCAAATCTAAGCTGGTCAGCCATAAAAATTACAAAATTTGGCTTATTCATAAACCTCACATAACTTTTTAAAATAATTTTATTTTGCAAAGATATAGATTACAAGTATTTGTTAATAATAAATTTTAAAGGATTGTAAATGTCTGAAAATAAGGTTGTGCTTTTAGGCACCAAAGGTGGACCAAGAATGGAAAAGGGATTAAGTTGGTCTACATGCTCAGTGATTGAAGTAGACGGTCATCCATATATTGTTGATTGTGGCCTCGGCGTTACAAGGCAGTTTGTTGAAGCAGGCTATTCATTAAGTCAAGTAGACAATATTTTTTTAACTCACCATCATTCAGATCATAATCTAGAGTTTGGACCTCTGGTGCATACTTTATGGACTTCTGGAACTTCAGACAAAGTTGATGTTTATGGTCCTGAGGGAACTAAAAACTTGCTGAGTGGCTTTCTTAAATCCTTAGAAATAGATATAAAAGTAAGAATAGAAGATGAGAAACAAAGAGATTTAGTATCAATAATTAATGTGAAAGAAATAAGTGAAGGTGTAATTATGCAAGATGAAAGAGTTAAAGTCTCTGCACTAAAAGTAGTTCATGGACTTCTAGAAAATTGTTTTGCATTTAAATTTGAAACTGAAAATAAAAAAGTTATATTTTCTGGGGATACAATTTTTTTTCCTCCAATGATTGATTTTGCTAAAGATGCAGACGTTTTGGTTCATGAAGTAATGCTTAAAAGAGGTATAGAGGTTTTAGCTGAGAGACTTAAAAAAGTTAAACCAAATTTAATTGAACACTTAATGATAAGTCATACTACAGCCGAAGATGCCGCTAAAATAGCAAAAGAAGCAAATGTAAAACATTTAGTCTTCAATCATTATGTTCCTCATATTCCTGAAGAATTTCCAATTTCTGAATTTTCTGACGCAGCAGCGAAAGTTTGGGATGGTAAAATAACAGCAGGTTATGATTTATGTGAAATTGATTTTTAGGAGATTAAGATTTGTCAAATGAAGTCAAGCTAAACTATAATTCTGAAATAGGTAATAATCAGGAGAGTATTTTATTTATTCACCCTTTAGGTGCTGACAATTCAGTATTTTATTCTGTTATTACTAAATTAAAAAATAAATTTAATTGTTTCTCTGTAGATATAAGAGGACATGGAAAATCCCCTGTCACTGAACCTGGGTTTAGTATTAAAGAAATGGCAAAAGATATATCCTCTACTTTTGATTTTGATAAGCCAGTTAATGTAATGGGTGTTTCAATTGGAGGTATGATTGCTATGAACTTAGCAATTTATAAACTTATACCTATTGATAATTTAATTCTTTCAGATACAGGGCATAAGATTGGAGATTTTGACTTATGGCAGCAACGTATAGACTTAGTAAATTCCGGTGGGCTAAATAAAATTGTTGATATGGCATTAGAAAGATGGTTTCCCAAAAATTTTAGAGATACAGCTTCAGATGTGATTGAAGATTGTAAAAAACTGCAATTAAAAACATCAATGAAAGGATATATTGGGGCTTGTCAAGCAATTCAGAATGAAGACTTAACAGGCAAACTATCATTAATAAATCAAAGGACACTCGTTGTAAACGGCTCTGAGGATATTTCTACACCACCAAAACTAGGCAAAGAATTAGCTAATCGTATATCTGGAGCATCTTTCAAAGAACTCAAAGGAATAGGCCATGTTCCACCTCTTCAGGATCCAGATTTGACTGCTAAAATAATTCAAGATTTTATATTGAGATAAATGAAAAGTTCAAAAAAAAAATTATCTCCTGACGATGCAGAATTAAGAAAATCAGTTAAGCCAGTAATTTGCTATCCTACAGATTCTCTTAAATCACCAAATATGAATGATTATTTAATAGCTAGGAAAAATTTAAAAAAAATTGATCAAATAATTATTCCTCCTAGAGACGCTAAATGCTTTAGAGTTCCCAAATCACATTTTTTTCGCATCTACTGTCAAAATGGACCACAAGTTGGTGATTTAAACTTATGGAATGAACATAATTTAAATGAAAAGTTCTATTCTGGAAAAACAAGAGCTTTATACGGTACTCACCTTTCAACTAATGATCGACTTTGGTCGAGTCTCCCATATTTGAGACCTATGGCAACCATTACGCATGATACGTTAGACTGGTATGGTTTTGATGATGATGGTGGATCTGTGCATGATGTAATAGGTACTCGATGTGATCCGTATACCGAGAAAATATTATCTAATAAGGAATATCATTTTTGTTGCCATTCAAATTTAATAAGAGCTTTATCTAATTATAAAAAAATTTCATATAAAGAAGCTGAAAATTATATTCACGATGTTTTAAATGTTTTTATGTGTACAGGTTTTACGAAGGATACTCACCAGTATTTCATGAAGGCAAGTCCAGTAAGAATAGGAGACTATATAGAGTTTTTCTCTGAGATTGATTTGCTTGCAGGTTTGTCTGCCTGTCCAGGAGGTGATTGTTCTTTATCTCATTCATCAGATGAGGCTATGTGTTATTCTCTCAAAGTAGAGATTTATGAATG
>CAZNBI010000011.1:0-20123 GCA_964571065.1 uncultured Rhodobacterales bacterium
TTGATTTGATATTAATAAATAAATAATTGTCAAATTAAATAAAGTCATGCATTTATAAACTGAAACTAAATTGTGATAACATGGATAATTTGACTTCCAATCATTTGAAAAAAATAGAGTTATCTCTTCCATCAGAATATTATTTTGATGAAAATTTTTATATTAAAGAATTAAAAAAAATTTGGTCTAAAAATTGGATTTATGTTTGCCATGTTAGCAGATTGAAGAAAAAATTATCTTTTTTAACACTTAGTATTGGAAAGCAAAACATTATTATAGTTCAAAATAGCGAAGGCAAATTGAAAGCTTATTTCAATACTTGTCGCCACAGGGGTTCTATTTTATGTGAGAAGGAAACAGGAGTTTTAAAGTCCAAAGTATTTGTTTGTCCATATCATCAGTGGTCATATAGTGTCGATACAGGGCAACTTCTGAAAGTCGCGTCTTTCTCAGAGCTGCCTGATGGTTTCAAAAAAGATGAATTTTCATTATTTCCCATAAAATTGAAAGTATGGAGAGGCTGTGTATTTATAAACTTGAAGAGTGACGCGAGTTTTGACGAAAGTTCACTTTTTCAAAGAAATCTGGAACCATTTAAAAATTTTCCTATTGAGGAGATGATTGTATCAAACGTTTGGGAAAAAACTATTAATTGCAATTGGAAATCCTTTTGGGAAAATTTTAATGAATGCCTACATTGTCCTAATATTCATCCTGAACTAACAGACCTTGTTCCCATGTTCAAAAGAAGAATTATCAATCCGGCAGATTTGCCAGGATGGGTTCCTAAAACCGATATAAGTGACCCAAAATTTTCAGGTGGTTTAAAAAAAGGTGCACAAACTTGGTCTGAAGATGGATCAGCACAAGATTGCCAGATACAATCACTAACTGAAGAAGAAATACTAAAAGGGCACGTTTATGCTTCTTCTTGGCCTTCAATGTTTATAGGTGGGTACTCTGACCACATAAGAATTGTTAGAGTAATCCCATCTGGGAGTGAAAAGGTTACTATTCTAGCAGAATGGTTATTTGAGGAAAAAACACTTGAAAACAAAAAATATAATAAAGACAATGTTATAAAGTTTGCAAAAAGAGTTATGGAACAAGACGCTCATGCTTGTGAATTAAACCAAAAAGGCATTCATTCTCACCCATATAAAAATGGCTTTCTTATGCCGGAAGAATATGTAATTAAAAACTTTCACGACTGGTTAAGAAAGCAACTTTAAATGTATCATTACAAAACTATTAAAATTGAAATTAATAATAGAGTTGGTGTTATTGAATTTAATAGACCTGAAGTTATGAATGCATTTAATGAAGAAATGGTTGGTGAAGTTACAAGTGCTATGAAAGAACTTAACAATGATAAAAGTGTTGCATGCATTATTATCAAAGGAAACGGAAGATGTTTTTCTGCTGGCTTTGATATGAAAGAAGCTTCACAAAAATCTTTAAAAGGTAAAACTCAGTGGAAAAAAGAACTTACAAAAGATTTTGATTTCACGATGCAGTTCTGGCATTCAAAGAAACCAACTATCGCTGCTGTCCATGGTTACTGTTTAGCAGGTGCATTTGAAGTTATGTTGGCTTGTGATATTTCAATTGCAGAAGAAAAAACCTTTCTTGGGGAGCCAGAGGTGCGTTTTGGATCAGGAATAATTGCGATGTTAGCGCCATGGGTAACTGGGCCCAAGCAGGCAAAAGAGATACTCCTTACGGGCAATGATAGATTAACAGCAAATCAGTGTTTGCAAATGGGATTATTGAATTATGTTGAAAAAGGTGAAGGTGTATTTCAAAAATCTTTTGATATAGCTAGACAAATTTGTATGGCTTCTGAAAGATCGGTACAATTGACCAAACAATCAATTAATCAAAGTTTTGAATTTGCTGGTTTTAAAAAAGCTCTTTCAAATTCATTGGAAATAGATACTGAAATTGAATCAGATGAAAGTCCTGAGAGACTGTTATTTAACAAAATAAGAAAAGAGCAAGGACTAAAAAAAGCTTTAGAGTGGAGAGATTCAAAATTTAAATAGTTGAGAATGCAATGTTAAAGTATGGAATTATTGGTTTAGGAAATTTAGGTGAAAAAATAGCAAGAAATCTAATTAACAAAGGTTTCAGTGTAAAGATATTTGATAAAGATCAAAAAAATATTAATAAATTAGTCAAATTAGGAGCTATTAACTCAAAGTCTATTTCTGAAGTGGCAAATGAGGTTGATGGACTTATTACTTGCTTGCCATCTCCAAAAATTTCAACTGAAGTAATGGCTGGGGTAGATGGAGCTATTCTTTATATGAAGAGTGGTTCTACATGGATAGAAACAAGCACTACTGATATTAAAGAATTAAAAAAAGTTTCTGAAATAGCAAAAGAAAAAGGCATTAAAACTATTGAAGCTCCGGTAACAGGAGGGGTGCATAGAGCAGAGAAAGGAATTATAACTGTTTTAGTTGGTGCAGATAAACAAACCTTTTATGAGCATGAAACAGCTATTAAGACTTTTGGTGGAAAAATTTTCTACTTGGGTGATCTGGGGTCAGCATCTGTTCTAAAAGTAATTACAAATATGCTAGCATTTGCTAATTTAATTGGCGCTATTGAAGGTTTAATGCTGGCTAAAAAAGCAGGGTTAGATTTAACAACAACTTACCATGCTATCCAGTCAAGTTCTGGAAATAGTGTAGAATTTGAAACTGTTGCGCCTGTAATTTTTAATGGATCTTTTGATACTTCATTTTCTTTAAAACTTGCGTGTAAAGATTTATCATTAATGACTTCACTTGGAGACAAATTTAATATACCCATGAAATTTACAAAACTCATAGAAGAAATGTTTTATGAAGCAAAAAGTAAGTACGGTGATGAAGAGTGGACACCTAATATAGTAAAAGACGTTGAGAAAGCCGCTGGAGAAAATATTAGGGCTCCTAATTTTCCAGATAAAATGATGGATTATGAAGACGTGGTTGAATATATAAAGAACAATTAAGTAAATAAAGGTACATATTATGGCTGAAAAAGAAAAAAAAAATGAACTTGAAAATATGAGTTTCGAAGATGCAATAAATGAACTTGAAAAAATTGTTGATGAATTAGAAGGTAATGAAATTTCACTTGATGAAGCTGTCAACGCTTATGAAAGAGGTTCGAAGCTTAAAAATATTTGCCAAGAAAGATTGAATGAAGCTAAAATGAAAGTAGAAAAAATTAAAGATTTTGATAAAGATTAAATATAAATCTTATAATTTTAACTAATTTAAATTTCTTAAAAAACAAAAAAGCTTTGGATAAACTAGATTTCGACTTAGTAAAAATTGGGAAGGAGATTGATGAAAAACTTCTTTCTTTTGTAAAAAAAAATAAAATTACCCAAAAACGATTAATTGATGCATTTATATATTCAACTATTGGTTCTGGTAAAAGAATTAGGGCTTACTTATTAGTCGAGGCATTTCGTTTGTTTGATAACATAAAATTTTATGATGATGCCTTAAGTATAGCTGCCTCATTAGAATTAATTCACACTTACTCATTAATTCATGATGATTTGCCTAGCATGGACAATTCACTGCTCAGGAGAGGTAAAAAAACATGCCATATAAAATATGACGAGGCAACTGCAATTTTACTCGGTGACGGCCTTCAGAGTTTAGCTTTTGAAATTATAACAAATAATGAATTAACTCTAGACGATAGAATAAAAGTTAATATCTGTAATAAACTTGCACAAGCAATTGGCTTCAAGGGTATGGTAGCAGGGCAAATGATGGACCTAATATCTGAGGGCAGATATGATAAATTTATTCCTGACAAGAAATTTATTATTCAAACTCAAAGATTAAAAACTGGAGCACTCATAGACTTTTCATTGCAAGCAGGTGGAATCATTGGGGGAGCAAAGAAAAGTGAATTAGAAATCCTTTCAGGTTTTGGTAAAAGAATTGGATTAGCATTTCAAATTGTAGATGATATTCTTGATGCAACTTCAAATGAAGAAGACCTTGGAAAGACGACTGACCTTGATTCAAAACAAGGAAAAGTTAACTTTGTTACTTTATTAGGCTTAGAAAAAAGCAGAAAGAAAGTTGAAGATTTAATTATTCAAGCTAAATCAGAATTAGAGAAATTTTCAGTCAATACAGAAAATTTAATGATAATTGCTGAATTTGTTGAAACTAGAAAAAATTAGCTATATATTTCACATTTAATATTAATGTTGTTTGATATGTCTCAGAAATCTATTTTAGAGAATATTTCATCGCCTAAAGACTTGAAGACTTTGTCTTTAGACCAATTATCTATTTTGTCTGATGAACTTAGATTAGAGCTTATATCATCTGTATCTAAAACTGGTGGTCACTTAGGAGCAGGCTTGGGAGTAATAGAGTTAACCATAGCACTTCATTATATTTTTAATGCTCCAAATGATAAAATTATATGGGATGTGGGTCATCAAGCTTATCCTCATAAAATACTTACTGGAAGAAAAGAAAAAATGAATTCTCTCAGACAGGAAAATGGTTTGTCAGGTTTTACTAATATTCAAGAATCTGTTTATGATGCATTTGGAGCCGGACACTCATCTACATCAATTTCAGCTGGTCTGGGCATGGCTGTCGG
Source organism: uncultured Rhodobacterales bacterium (assembly GCA_964571065.1). Lineage (GTDB taxonomy): Bacteria > Pseudomonadota > Alphaproteobacteria > Puniceispirillales. The sequence continues at coordinate 4,636 of CAZNBI010000011.1, forward strand.
AAGAGATTTAAAAGGAGAGAAAAACAATATAATTTCAATTATTGGTGACGGTGCAATGAGTGCAGGCATGGCTTGGGAAGCTCTTAATAATTTAGGATCTCAAAAAAGAAAAATGATTGTCATTTTAAATGATAACGATATGTCTATCGCTCCTGCAGTTGGAGCAGTTAGTACATACCTTTCTAAGTTAATTTCATCTAAGCCACTTACTTCGATTAGGGAAATCGCTAAGCAAGTGGCAAGTCACCTGCCAAATGAAATTGAAAGAGCAGCAAAAAGAGCGGATGAGTTGGCCAGAAATATGATGGGTGGTGGAACTATTTTTAATAATTTAGGTATGTATTATATTGGTCCAATTGACGGGCATAATATTATAGACCTAGTTAAAATTTTAAAAAATCTTAAAAACTCTGTAAATGATGGACCAGTTTTGTTGCATGTTGTAACTGAAAAAGGTAAGGGTCACCCATTTGGCAAAGATGCAACTGAAAAATATCATGCTGTTCCAAAATTTGATATTATTACTGGTGAACATAAAAAAAGTGCTTCTAAGAAAACCTATACGCAAATTTTCTCTGAGGAACTTATAAAGCAAGCTAAAGAGGATGAAAAAATTGTTGCAGTAACTGCGGCAATGCCATCTGGGACAGGCTTAGATAAATTTTCTTTAGAATTTCCTAATCGTTTTTTTGATGTTGGAATAGCTGAGCAACATGCTGTGACTTTTTGTGCAGGAATATCTTTAGAGGGGTATAAACCTTTTTGTGCAATTTATTCAACATTTCTTCAAAGGGCTTATGACCAAATAGTTCATGATGTAGCAATTCAGAACTTACCAGTTAAATTTGCCATTGATAGAGCTGGATTTGTAGGGGCAGATGGTGCAACACATCAAGGTTCATTTGATTTATCTTATCTATCATGCCTTCCAAACTTTGTAATAATGGCACCCTCTAATGAGCAAGAATTAATTAATATGGTTAAGACATCTGCTAATTATAATGATGGACCTATTGCAATAAGATATCCTAGGGGTGAGATAGAAGGCATTGAAAAGCTAAATACAGCAAAAATTTTAAAAATTGGAAAAGGTAAAATTGTGCTTGATGGTTTTTGTAAAGATAAAAAAGCTGATTTAGCTTTCTTATCTATTGGCACTAGATTATCAGATACTATTAAGGTTGCAAAAAATTTAAAAAATAAGGGTTATTCAGTTAGTGTGGCTGATGCAAGATTCGCAAAACCTTTTGATAAAGAGATGTTAATACAAATTGCTAAAAACCATAACAAGCTAATAATAATAGAAGAGGCTTCTTCAGGGGGGTTCTCATCAACGGTTATTTCATATTTAGCAAATGCTGACTTAATCAATACAAATTTTAAAGTTAGAAGTCTCACAATGCCTGACAAATTTTTAGAACATAAAAGTCAAGAGGCTCAGATAATCGAAGCTGGCTTAGATTATGAGAATATTTTAAAAAGTGCCCTTTCAATTTTAGAAGATGATAAAATTGCAAATATTAGTTAATCGCACCTACTTGAGCCTTATGAGCTAAATATAAATCAGCTAACGTAAAAGATAACATTGCTTCACCAACTGGAACAGCTCTAATTCCTACGCATGGATCATGCCTGCCTTTAGTTTGTATTTTAATATTATTTCCATCCGTATCAACTGATTCTTTGGGTGTTAAAATACTGCTTGTTGGTTTCACTACAAAACTAACTTCAATATCTTGCCCTGATGAAATGCCTCCTAATATTCCTCCTGAATGATTAGACTTAAAAGTAACATTATTATTTTCATCAATATTGATTTCATCGCTGGCTTTTGCTCCATCAATATCAACTAAGTTAAATCCTGAACCTATTTCCACTCCTTTAACAGCATTTATAGACATTAAACCAGACGCTATCTCGCTATCAAGTTTTGAATAAACAGGTGACCCTATTCCAGGTGGTATTCCTGACGCTTTTAGTTGGATAATGGCGCCTGCTGAAGAGCCTTTTTTTCTTACCTTTTCTAAAAAGTCTTCCCAAACTTTTAAAACTTGTTTATTTGGACAAAACAAAGGGTTAGTTTTGCTAAATTCCCAGTTGATTTGATTTTTTTCTATTTTGTGTGGTCCAATTTGCTTAACGCATCCTTGTATTAGAAAATCTTTGAAGTAACTTTTTAAAATAATGTCAGCAATAGCTCCAGCAGCCACTCTCATAGCTGTTTCTCTAGCAGAAGATCTTCCTCCACCTCTAAAATCTCTTATTCCATATTTTTTGTTATAAGTGTAATCAGCGTGACCTGGTCTAAACTTTTTCTTTATCTCAGTGTAGTCTTTGCTCCTATGGTCAATATTATCAATAATCATTGCAATAGGAGTGCCTGTTGATTTGCCTTCAAAAACACCTGACAGTATTTTCACTCTGTCATCTTCTCTCCTTTGAGTTACGAATTTACTTGTACCAGGCTTTCTTCTGTCTAAATAGGGTTGAATAATTTTTTCATCAATTATCAAATTTGGTGGCACTCCATCGATAACACATCCAATAGCTGGTCCATGGCTTTCTCCAAAAGTAGTAAATTTTAAAACTTTTCCGAAAGAGTTAAAAGACATAAATAGATTTATACTTTACTGATGTCAGGTGCATCTACAGATTTCATTCCTACAACATGGTAGCCACAATCAACGTGATGGTTTTCACCAGACACACCTGTAGATAAATCTGAAATTAAGTATACACCCGCACCACCAACATCATCTTGAGTTACATTTCTTTTAAGTGGTGAGTTTAATTCATTCCATTTGAGTATATATCTAAAATCTCCTATTCCAGAAGCTGCTAAAGTTTTCATAGGTCCTGCAGATAAACTGTTTACTCTAATGTTTTTTGAACCCAGATCTACAGCTAAGTATCTGACTGATGCTTCTAATGCTGCTTTTGCAACTCCCATCACATTATAGTGAGGCATTACTCTTTCTGAGCCATAGTATGTAAGTGTTAAAAGTGAGCCACCTTCATTCATTAAGGGTACAGCAAATTTAGATACTTCTGTAAAAGAATACACAGAAATTTCCATTGTATTTGTAAAGTTTGACCTTGTTGTGTCAATATACTGACCTTTTAACTCTTCTTTGTCAGAAAAAGCAATTCCATGAATAACAAAATCTAATTTACCCCATTCGCTATTTATCTTTTCAAAAACATTTTTTATTGAAGAGGCTTCTGAGACTTCACAAGGCAGAATAATATTTGATCCGACTGATTCTCCGAGAGGTATAACTCTTTTACCTAAGGCGTCACCTTGGTAGGTAAATGCAAGCTCAGCACCATATTCGTAGGCTTTTTTTGCAATTGCCCAAGAAATTGATCTGTCATTAGCAACTCCCATTACAAGACCTTTTTTCCCAGACATTAATTTGTTATCAAACATATTACATTCTCTTATCTGAAGGATTACGTAATAATAATACTACAAATTAAATTAAACAAGTATCCTTATAAGGAATAATTTAATTCAGATCGTAAATAAGAGTTCTTCTGATTGAAACAACATCTCCAGGTTGTGCAGATCTTTTTGTATCAAATATAAGCTCTCGATTGTCGGCAGATACAATAATTCTATACCCAGTTACTTTGTTTATTGATTTCTTAACAAGTACATTCTGAACTTCACAAACTTCTCTGTCTTCATAGCCTATCACTTCAGTATTATTATTAGCAAGTTCAGAACCAATTAAAGCACCTGCGGCTGTTGCTGCTTTGTTACCGGATCCACTTCCTACTTGTGAACCAGCGACACCTCCAAGAATGGCTCCTGCAAGATTGTTTGAATTTATTTCTTCACCACTTGATAGGGAAGAACCTAGTAGGGCTCCAAAAGCAGTTGCTGCTTGGTTTCCAGACCCTTCGCCTACTTTACTACCTAAAACACCACCAATAATCGCGCCAAGTAATTTGTTTTCTGAAGGTCCAGTACTTTTCTTTTGGGCGGTAATAGGCACTTGCCTTATTTCGCAAATATTTCTAGTTTCAGGAACTTCCTCTATATAATTAGCGGTAAGTACTTCAACACTTGTAACAACTCCAGAAATATTTGTTGTTTCTGCATAAGTGGAAATGTTGAAAACAAAAAATAATAATACTACATTATTGGATAAAACTGTTTTAAATTTATAACGATCAAAATAATTTTTTAATAACATCTTAACCCTTTCAATATTGCATAATTAAACTAAAAAAAAAGATTGGCAGAAATAGGGCAACAATTACGTAAATAAAATTAAGGTAAATTAATGAAATTCGATTTAAATAAAAACCCAATTGATTTATTCGCATCTTGGCTAGATGAAGCCAAAATAACCGAACCAAATGATCCAGATGCGATGTCCTTTGCTACAGTATCATCTGATGGTTATCCTTCAGTAAGGATGGTTTTGCTGAGAAAATTTGATAAAAAGGGATTTATTTTTTTTACAAATTACAATAGCCGAAAATCCAATGAAATCAATGTTAACAGTAAAGGAGCATTATGCTTTCATTGGAAATCACTAAGAAGGCAAGTAAGAGCAGTAGGAAACGTAGAGAAAGCAACAGACAAAGAGTCTGATGATTACTATTTTTCACGCCCCTTAGGTAGCAGAATAGGTGCTTGGGCCTCTAAGCAATCTAAATTACTTGATAGCAGGGAAACATTACTAAAAAGAGTTAAAGAATATGAAAATCAATTTGAAGATAAGCCACCACGGCCTGAATTTTGGGGGGGGTTTAGGTTAATCCCTAAAGAGATTGAATTTTGGAGCGATGGTAAATTTAGGTTGCATGATAGATTTAGGTTTGTTCAAGTAAAGAATGAATGGAAATCAAATAGACTCTACCCTTAATTTTGTTTTTTATCGACATAAATTAATCTATAATGACGTATTTATAATTAATTTTGAACTTAAATATTTGTTAAAATTATAGAAATTATAAAGGAGAGGGTCATGAAATCTAAAGCTAGAGCAGTAGTTATCGGCGGAGGTGTTGTAGGTGTTTCAACACTGTATCATTTAGCTGCAAAAGGCTGGGATGACAGTATTTTATTAGAGAGAAAATCCCTCACATCGGGGTCCACTTGGCATGCTGCTGGACTTCTTCCTTTATTTAACATGTCATATTCAGTTGGTCAGATACACAAATATTCTGTTAGATTTTATCAAGAATTACAAGATGAAACCGGCATGGATGTTGGTTTTAGAAAAGTTTCCAATATTAGGTTGGCTTCAACTCAAGATAGAATGGACGAATACCTTCAGTACAAGGGAGTTGCCGATACTATTGGTGTTGAAGTAAATGTTTTATCACCACAAGAAATAAAAGATTGTTGGCCTTTAGTTTCTACAGAAAATTTAATAGGAGCAATTCAACACCCTGAGGATGGATATATTCAACCAGCTGACCTTACTCAAGCTTTTGCTAAAGGCGCAAGGGATAAGGGAGCAAAAATTGAAATTAACACAAACGTAATTAGTATTAAAAGATCTCCTAATGATACTTGGATTGTTGAAACAGATAAAGGTCATATAGAATGTGAGCATGTAATTTCTTGTTCTGGTAATTTTGCAAGAAAAACTGGTAAAATGGTTGGTTTGGATTTACCTGTCATACCAGTTGAACATCAATATATTGTGACTGAGCAGCATCCCCTTATTAAAGAAAGAAAGGATAAAAATTTACCTGAGTTAGGCGTGCTTAGAGACTCAGATGCTTCCTGGTACATGAGGGAAGAGGCTGGTGGACTAATACTTGGTCCATATGAACAAGGTGCTCCGGCATGTTACGTTGATGGGCCTGATGAAAATAGTGAGTACGAATTATTTCAAGAAGATTTAGATAGAATATCCGATCATATAGAGTCGGCAATTTTTAGAGTGCCAATTTTTGGAGAAGTGGGTGTAAAAAAAGTTTACAATGGTGCAATAGCATACACTCCTGATGGCAGCCCGATAATTGGTCCAGCTTGGGATTTAAAAAATTTTTGGATTAATGAAGGACATTCTTTTGGTGTAACAGCAGCTGGAGGTGCTGGTTGGCAGTTGGCTGAATGGATTGTAAATGGAAACCCAACCATAGATATGCTGGGTGTCGATCCAAGAAGATTTGGTGATTATGCGACAAAAAGTTATTTAATTGAAAAAAATGAAGAAGCCTATGCGAATGTTTTTACTGTTCACTATCCAGACGAGGAGAGACCAGCAGCTAGACCATTAAGAACAGCACCATGCTATGAAAGATTAAAAAAAATGGGTGGTGTTTTTGGAGCTTCTTTTGGTTGGGAAAGAGCGAACTGGTTTGCGCCAAATGGCGTAGAAGCAATAGATGACTGGTCATTTAGAAGATCCTCATATCACGAGCACGTAGGTGCTGAAATTCAGAATATGAGTAAAAATGTTGGATTGTTAGATTTATCTGGTTTTGCAAAATGTAGAATTTCGGGATCATCTGCAGAGAATTTTTTAAACTTTTTAGTTGCTAATAAAATTTCAAAGACAATTGGTCGAGTGTCTCTTTGCCACGCACTTAATTCATTAGGTGGAGTTCACTCAGAATTTACAATTACCAAAGAATCTGAAAATTCATTTTATTTGGTTTCAGCTGGAGCTTACCAAAGATTAGATCATGACTGGATTAAAAAAAATATGCCGACAGATAATTCAGTTATTTTTGAGGACTTAACTAATTCAAAAGGTGTTTTGGTTCTTGCAGGACCAAAATCAAGAGAATTGATGAAATTAGTTAGCAAAGATAATTTTGAAAATGAAAATTTTCCATGGCTGACTTCTCAAATAGTAAATATTGGAAATTACCCGGTATTAGCTATGAGAGTGAATTTTGTTGGTGAATTAGGATGGGAGTTACACCATCCAATTGAATATCAAAATCAAATATTTGATATTTTATTCCAACATGGTTCAAAACTTAACTTAAAGCCATTTGGAATAAGGGCAATGGACTCATTAAGAATTGAAAAATCTTACCGCTTACCTGGTAGGGAGTTATCAATAGAATATGCTGCTTTAGAATCTGGTTTAAATAGGTTTGTTTCTGAAAATAAAGGAGACTTCATTGGAAGAGATGGTCTTGCAGAATGGAAATCAAAGGGGCTTTCTTACGGCTTTGTAACACTTGAAGTTCATAATGTTAAAGATGCGGACGCCCTTGGGAACAATCCTATTTATTTAGATGGAAAAGTTATTGGTAGAGCAACAAGTGGTGGTTATGGTCACAGAATTAAAAAGTCTTTAGTTTTAGCTATGATTAATCCTTCCTTAATTAAAATAGGATTAAAGGTAAAAATTGATATTCTTGGTACAAAATATGATGCTTCGATAATTAATGAGAGCCCTTATGATCCATCAAATGAAAAACTCCGAGCTTAGTTAGATAGGGTTTATTATGAGTGATAAAAATAGAAGAAGGTCTCGTGGAGGCGGAAGAGAGGCTAGGAGAGAACTGAGAAGTTCTCAAGCCCAAAATACAATTAATAAACCTTATATTAAAAGAAATATCCCTGTTTATGATTTAGTTAGTGATGAAGTTTGTGAATTAATTGAAAATAATGCTGAGACAATTTTAGAGGAAATAGGTATTGATTTTCGAGATGACAAAGAAGCCCTGTCAATTTTAAAATCTAATGGCTGTGATGTAAACGGTGAACGTGTCAGATTTCCTCGAGGCCTCTGCAAGAAATGGATTGAACACGCGCCTAGTCAATTTACTCAACACGCAAGAAATAAAAGTCGCTCCGTTGAAATAGGAGGTAGTAATACTGTGTTTGCCCCAGTGTATGGTCCGCCTTTTATAAGATCTTTAGATGGTGAAAGACGTTATGCTACAATTAAGGATTTTCAGGATATTGTTAAATTAGCTTATCTAAGTCCTGGTATTCATCATTCAGGTGGCACTGTTTGTGAGCCTGTAGATTTACCGGTTACTAAAAGACACTTAGAAATGAATTACACACATATGAGATTATCAGATAAGCCTTTTATGGGTTCAGTGACAGCTCCTGAACGTGCAAAAGACACAATTGATATGGCTAAAATTATTTTTGGTGAGGAGTTTGTTAAAGAAAACACAGTTATGATTAGTTTAATTAATGCTAATTCTCCTATGACATGGGATGGAACTATGTTGGGGGCTCTTAAAGAATACGCACGTTCAAACCAAGCTGTTATAACAACACCTTTTATTCTATCAGGTGCAATGGCTCCCGTAACACCAATTGGAGTTCTTGCGCAGACTCTTGCAGAAGCTATGAGTGGCATGGCTTTTGCGCAAATGATAAATCCTGGTACACCAGTGGTATTTGGTAGTTTTGCATCTTCAATTTCAATGCAATCGGGCGCTCCTACATTTGGGACACCTGAGCCAGCAATAGTTTTATTTACAGCTGCAAAATTGGCTAGAAGATTAGGAGTGCCGTTTCGATCAGGTGGAAGTCTTAATGGAGCCAAAATACCAGACGCACAAGCAGCCATTGAATCACTCAATACTTTATGGCCTTCAGTTTTAGGAGGTGTAAACTTTGTTTTACATGCTGCTGGATGGTTGGAAGGTGGACTAGTTTCAGATATAAGAAAATTTATAATCGACGCGGATCAGTGTAGTGCTATGTCAGTTTTAACAGATGGCCCAGATATAACTGAAAATGGACAAGCTATGGATGCTATAAGGCAGGTGGGCCCAGGACAGCATTTTTTGGGTTGTGATCATACTCAAAGAAATTTTGAAACTGCCTTTTGGACATCAAAAGTTTCAGATAATTCAACTTTTGAGCAATGGTCATCTGAGGGTGAGGTTGATCAAATGCAGAGAGCTGGAGAAATTGCGAAGAAACTACTTGAAAGTTATGAGCCACCAGAAATTGATCCATCTATAGATGAAGCATTAAGATCTTTTATAGAAAAGAGAAAAGAAGAACTACCGAACACTGAAGCTTAAAGACTAAGATTGTACAAACTTATATTTACAATCAAATGAAGCGTCTTCGATCCAATCTAATAAGTAATTAGCAAAGCTGTTTCTAAAAAACAAAATAAAAGAATTCTTCGAAATACAACACAACGTAATATCAGTTAAAGCAAGAGTTGTTTGGCAACAAACTTTAGGACCAAAAACTGACAGATCCAGATCAATACTACATCCCTTAGATAGAACCCACCTGGATTTTTCTCCTGATATATTAATTACTTGATATTGATCAGTTAAATTGGTGAGTGCATAGTGAATTTTTTTGAGTTTTTTTTCTAAATCTAAAACCTGTTTATCGATCTTATTAGAATTGCTCAATATTATCCATTCATCTGGACTCAATTGCAGCAAATACTTTCCATCATTTATTTCTAAACCACCTGTTTTGTTAGGCATGTTAATATCAAAGTTGCTTTGGACAATTTTCCGAAAAGTTGAGCTTCTTTGATTGCCCCTTAGATTATAAATATTGACAAGACCTTCATTTTTTATAATTAAATCTAATTCTTCATTGCCGATAACATTTATATTTTCAGGTCTTTCTGAAATAGATGTTTTTCCATCAGTGCTTTTACTTTGAAAATTAAATTCCATTTTTTCTAACTCCATTTGGGTCAAAAAAAACTGGGTTAACAATTTTTGCTTTAATTTTATCTCCATTTAACAAAGGGATTACAAGTTTATTCCCTTTTCGGGCTCGACCATTCTTAATAAGAGCCATAGCAATACTCCTTTTACAATTTGAAGAAAAATATGAGGAAGTTACATGTCCTAAAATATTTTTTTCTTCTAATTCTAATTCTTTTTCATCAATTGCATGCGCTCCTTCAGGAATAACTGTATTTGGATCGTCCGATAGTAAGCCAACCAGTTCTTTTCTATCATTTTGTTTCATAGAAGTTCTTTCCAAAGATCTTTTGCCAATAAAATCTTTTTTCTTTTTTGAAACTATCCAGTCCATACCTAAGTCTATTGGAGAAACTGTTCCATCTGTTTCTTGGCCAACTATAATAAATCCTCTTTCAGCCCTGAGAACGTGCATTGCTTCTGTGCCATATGGTGTTAATCCAAACTGATTACCATTTTTAATTAAAACCTCCCACAATTGTATTCCATATTTAGAAGGAGTATTGATTTCAAATGAAAGTTCGCCAGTAAATGAAATTCTAAAAACTCTTACAGGTATTCCATTAATTTCACCTTCTTTGAATGACATAAATTCAAATGCTTCATTTGATAAGTCTATAGAACAATGTGCTGCTCTTAAAACATCTCTTGCTTTTGGGCCTGAAATAGAAATAACAGACCAAGCTTCAGTTACGGAAGTAAAGAAAACTTTAAGTTTGGGCCATTCAGTTTGATGCCATTCTTCTAGCCAATTCATTACATTTGCAGCACCACCAGTTGTAGTTGTCATATGAAAATGGTCATCAGAAAATCGTGAAGTTACTCCATCATCCATTACCATACCATCATCTTTAAGCATTAAACCATATCTACATTTGCCAACTTTAAGGTTTGACCAATTATTTGTATAAATTAAATCTAAAAACTTACCAGCATCTGGACCGCGAATATCAATTTTACCTAAAGTTGACGCATCTAAAATTCCTGCTTTATTTCGAGCATTGAAAACTTCTCTATCAATAGTATTTTGAAAACTCTCATTTTTTTTTGGGTAGTACCATGCTCTCATCCATTGACCAACATGTTCGAATTTTGCATTATTTTTAACATGCCAGTCATTAATGCGTGTCACCCTTACTGGGTCAAAGAGGTTTTTAATATCACGCCCACCAATGTTGCCTAAAGTTACTGGTGTGTAGGGCATCCGAAACGTAGTTGTGCCAACCTCTTCTATAGGTTTGTTTAAAATATTTGCTAAAATAGCTAAAGCATTAATATTTGATGTTTTCCCTTGGTCTGTAGCCATTCCAGTAGTGGTATATCGTTTTAAATGCTCAACAGATACGTATCCCTCTTTGGAAGCTAAATGAATATCACTGGCAGTAACATCGTTTTGAAAGTCAATAAATGCTTTTCCCCCTTTGCCTAATATACGTCCATTGGGTATATGCCATATGTTTCGCGATTTATAATCAACATTTAAATAGCTTGCTTTAAAAGCGATTTTAGATTTCTTTTTTTTGCCAATTCGACGCAAAATCAAATTGCTCTGGCTTAAAGTTTCATCAATGCATTCCTGCATATCAAAATTGCCATTGCTTCCTCCTATGCAAAGGCAGCTTTGTAAATATTGAGAAGGCTTAAAAAAACTATTACTCTCATCCCATTCTAATTTGCCACCACTTTGGCTAAATAAATTAACTATTGGTGTCCAGCCACCTGACATTACAACAAGGTCTGTATATATTTTAAGAGGTTGTGCAACTAAATCATTTCCGTCTTCAGTAATTGGAGCTACTTCAACTGATTTAACTGAATACTTTCCATGAATTGTAGACACTACATGATTTAGAAAAATTTTAAACTCATGTTTTTTAATAATTTTTGACAGTTCTCCACTGAGTTTTTCTCGACTGTCAATAATTGCTATCACTTTGATACCAGAATTTTGTAGGACGATGGCTGTTCGGTAAGCGTCATCGTTATTTGTGGTGATTATTGCATTTCTACCTGGAATTACTCCAAATTTATTAACGTATCCTCTTACTGCTGAGCTTAACATCACTCCTGGAATGTCATTTCCTGAAATAACTTGTGGTCTTTCGTGCATGCCTTGTGCAATTAAGACTTCTCTAGCTCTTACTTTCCATAGTCTATGTCTAGTAGAATTCTCATTTTTCTCAGAAAGGTGATCTGTGCACCTTTCAGAGATTGTGATATAATTGTGGTCATGGTATCCAAAAACTGTACTTCTTTTCAAAATTGTAATATTTTTCATTTCTCGTAGTTGAGTTTCAATTTTTTTAACCCAAGAATTACTTTTTGAATTATCAATTTTAATATCATCTTCGTAGAGTAAGTTTCCTCCTAGTTCAGGTTTCTCATCAGCAATTAAAACTCTAGCTCCAGCTGAACCAAGAATAAATGCTGAAATAAGACCTGATAAGCCGCCACCAGCAATTAAAACGTCACAATGAAAGTGAATATGCTCATATCTGTCAGGATCTTCGTGTTCATCAGCAGCTTTTCCTAAACCTGCGGCTCTTCTAATAAACCATTCGTACTTTTCCCACATAGATGATGGCCACATGAAGGTTTTATAATAAAAACCTGCTGGAATTAATCTAGAAAAGAATGAATTAATAGCACCAAAATCGTATCTAAGAGAAGGCCATCTATTTTGACTTTCAACAACTAGTCCGTCAAATACTTCAATTTGTGTTGCAGGTATATTTGGCTCTACTCGTGAACCTGTACCAATTCGCATAAGCGCATTAGGTTCTTCAACTCCTATCCCAAGTATTCCTCTAGGTCTATGATACTTAAAAGACCTTCCAACTACTCTTACATTATTTGATAAAAGTGCACTCGCTAGAGTATCACCCATGAAAGCAGAATATTTTTTGCCATCAAAAGTAAAATTAATCTTTTTGTGTGATGTTATAGGATGATTAGGTATTCTATTGGGATTTGTTTTCATAATTACCTATTTCAAAGATTTTATTTCAGCTTGAGAGTTACGGCGCCAGTTATTTTTGAAAGCATTTTTACCTTCTGGAGATTTAGGAAGAGATCCTGCTGGATAAATTTCAAAAATTTCGTTAGTTACAGTATTTCTTACAACATTAAACCACTTTCTGCATCCGTGGGCATGAAACCATCTTTCAGTAAAGTTGCCTTTAGGATTATTTCTCATAAATAAGTATTCAGCCCATTCTTCATCAGTCAATTCTATTTCATAACCTGGTCTTATGATATGGGCTTCACCACCACACGAAAATTCACTTTCATCTCTAAAACCACAATAAGGACATTTAATATTAAGCATTAACTAATTCCATTTTTAATGAGCAACTCCCGCAGCTCCATGTTCATCAATAAGGAAGCCAGTATTAAATCTATTGATTGAGTAAGGTGCAGAAATTTTATTAGGTTCGTTATTTGCAATTAGATCTGCAAAAACATGACCACTGCCTGGTGTTGCTTTAAAACCTCCAGTGCCCCAGCCGCAATTAAAATATAATCCATCAACATCAGTTTTGGAAATAATTGGTGATGCATCAGGGCAAGTATCAACTATTCCTCCCCAATGTCGAAGCATCCTTAATCTTGAAAGAACAGGAAATAATTCAACGGCTGCTGAAATCATGTGTTGAGGCACAGGAAATGAACCTTTTTGGGCATATGAATTGTACTTGTCAACTCCAGCGCCAAGCACCATTTCTCCTTTATCAGATTGGCTAATGTACATATGCACAGCATTTGACATGATTACAGTATCTAAAATTGGTTTAATCGGTTCAGATACTAATGCTTGTAAGGGCCGGCTTTGGATAGGTAGTTTTAACCCAGCCATTTCAGCTAATAAACTAGAGTGTCCCGCAACCACAACACCCAATTTCTTTGTACCAATTTCACCTTTGGAAGTAATTATGCCTTTTATCTTGTTCTGGTCCCTTATGATGCCTTGAACTTCGCAATTTTGAATAATATCAACCCCTAAACTATCAGCCGCTCTAGCATATCCCCAAGCAACGGCGTCATGTCTAGCAGTTCCCCCCCTTTTTTGCAAAAAGCCACCCATTACTGGATATCTAATGTTTTGGTTTGTGTTGATAATAGGAATGAATTCTTTAATTTGACTTGGAGAAAGTATTTCAGAGTCTATACCGTTTAATCTAATGGCGTGTACCCTTCTGGACATTTCTTTAAGTTCGTGTTCACTATGAGAAATTGTAAGAACACCTCTTTGGCTAAACATTACATTAAAGTTTAGCTCAGTAGATAAATTTTCCCATAATTTTAAAGCATGCTCATAAATAGCTGCGGATTCATCCCAAAGATAATTGGATCTAATGATAGTAGTATTTCGACCAGTGTTGCCACCGCCAAGCCAACCTTTTTCAATAACCGCAATATTATTTAATTTATGAACAGATGCCAAATAGTAAGCTGTAGCTAAGCCATGACCACCGCCACCAACAATGATGATATCATAATTTTTTTTGGGATGAGGGCTTCTCCAAGCTTTATTCCAATTCTTATGATAAGATAATGAATTTCGCGCTAATGAAAAAATTGAGTATTTTTGTTTAAAATTTTTAATCACTATGAATTTTATTTTTTTTAAATTTAATTCTAATTGTTAAAAAACAATACCCCTTAAATATATTTAAATTAAATTTATTCAACAACTTTTTCAACTATTCAGAGTTACTTTTTGATCTTAAAGAAAAGAAAATTATAATACATATAATTTGTAAAATAAAAAGAACCCCAAATGAAACTGAGTAAGATATAGCAGGGTAGGTATTATCTGGATTTTTGTCCCAAAGATTTATTATCCAACCAATTGCATATTGTAAAATAAATCCACATAGGAAAAGAGATAAATTAAGAGCTGTAGATACTTTTCCAGCATAGGAAATTGGAAATTGAGTGTTTAACCAAGAATAAGCAAGGATAGCACCATTTGCAGAAATTCCTAAAAGTATCCATGGAATTGGCGAAACAGGCATAATTTCAAAAGTTAGAAGAGAGTGGCCAAGTACAAGAATAAGAGTTATGAACAAAAAAATATCAATTTGGGATACTTTAAATCTTTTCAAAATATTAGGAATGAAACCAGTTATAATCATACCTATTAACAAGGATATGTTTAAAATTAAAAGCATGTTGGTGGCATCATTTTGGGTAAGTCTGGCAACATCCCTTAGCCATTCACCAGCCCATAAGCCTTGTATAGCCAATGCAGTTCCACCTGAAATGCCAGCAAGAGGTGCAATCCTCCAGAACAGCTTACTTGAGTAAATCTCTTTAAGTGCAAAAAGTATATTTTGCTCTTCTTCAGTGCTTTCATTTTCAGGAGTAACTATCAAAATGATAAGAGAAATAAGAAAACACAACATAGCAAGTATAAAAAAGGCTGAACGCCATCCAATTTCATCAACAATGAAGTAAAGCGGTTTAGTAGCAACGATAGCACCTAAGCCGCCACTTGAAAGACATAATCCATAAAGTATGGGCCAATAATTTTTATTATACCAAACAGTAATAATCTTAAAAGTTGACATAAGACAACCAGCAACACCAAAGCCAATAATCGCTCTTGCTATTGTAAGTTCTAATATACTATTTCCATAACAAAACATCAGTGATCCGAGGCCCGCAAATATCATTAAAACAATTTGAACCTTGCGAGCACCATACTTATCTAGCAAGATGCCTAAAGGAATTTGAAAAACAGCAAAGGCAAAAAGGTATGAGGATGTAAGTATTCCAAGTTGTTGGGCATTAGTGTTAAATTCATTAACTAAATCAGGAGCAATTACTGCATTTGTTGAACGAAA
>CAZNBI010000011.1:20223-21559 GCA_964571065.1 uncultured Rhodobacterales bacterium
TTTAAATGCCAATTATTAATAGTATTTCAAACATTAAAAAAGAAATGCAAGAATGGAGAAGGTACTTACACGAAAACCCAGAACTTGGTTTTGAAGAATATAATACATCAAAATTTATTGTGAAAAAATTAAATGAATTTGGTATTAAAGCTTTTCAAAATATTGGTAAAACGGGAGTTGTTGGTGTTTTGAAAGGATCAAAAAAAGGAGATGGCTCAATTGGACTGAGAGCTGATATGGATGCTTTAGAAATGCCCGAAGAAAATAACTTTGAGTATAAGAGCAAAAGTAAAGGCAAAATGCATGCATGTGGACATGATGGCCATATGGCTATGCTACTAGGTGCTGCAAAGTACTTATCAGAAACTAAAAATTTTGGAGGGACTGTATATTTTATTTTTCAACCAGCAGAGGAAGGATTGGGTGGTGGAAAAGTAATGGTTGAAGAGGGGTTGTTCCAAGAGTTTCCAATGCAAACTGTTTGGGGCATGCATAACTGGCCAGGATTAGATGTTGGTAAGGCAGCTATACATTTTGGTCCAGTAATGGCATCAGCAGACACGTTTAAAATAACAGTTATTGGTAAAGGTGGACACGCTGCTATACCTCATTTAACACGTGATCCTGTTCCAGTATCTGCTTCTATCATTTCAGCCCTGCAAACTCTTGTATCGAGAAATATAAACCCAGTTAATTCAGCCGTTGTATCTGTTGCTATGATTAGAGCAGGGACTGCTTCAAACGTTATTCCTGATGAGGTAGAAATGCATGGCACATGCAGAACAATGCACCAAAAGGATCGAGAAAAGTTAGAAAATGGTATTAAAAATATATCTAAGAGTATAGCCCAAGCTTCAGGACTGGATGCTGAAATTGATTATTTTCAAGGTTACCCTTCAACAGAAAACACTATAAAAGAGGCTAATGAAGCTTGTGAGATCGTTGAAGATGTTATGGGTGTTAATGCAGTCGAGAAAAACATTCCACCATCAATGGCAAGTGAAGATTTTTCATATATGCTAAAAGAAAAGCCAGGAGCATATATTTGGCTTGGAGCTGGCAATCCAGGAGAGGGAAAAATGTTACATAATTCATGCTATGATTTTAATGATGAAATTTTGCCAATTGGTGCAAGCTACTGGTCACGCCTTGTGGAAATAAAATTATCATGAATTAATTAATACAATATTTGTTATTTTGGCTTCCATTCATTAGGGTTTTTTAAAAAGTATTCAATGTTTGTAATTCTGCTCTCTGGTATTTTCCTATTATAGAGAACGTCTATAATATTTTTCCAAGTAGCAAGTTCAATTATTGAAACATTCTGAGCTTTTAG
>CAZNBI010000012.1:0-20943 GCA_964571065.1 uncultured Rhodobacterales bacterium
GCCTAGTAGCACCTGCAAAAACACCTGAAACTATTGTATCAAACTTAGAAAAGTCAACAGAAATAATCTCTTCATCAGAGAGAAGGTGAACATCTGCACCAAGCATTCTTGCCCATTTCCAAGCAGTATCTGCATAGCCATCTATCCATCCAATCTTAAGACCTTTTAAAACATTAGTTCTTAAATTAAGTATTGATAGTTCACACTTGTCTTCAAGACTTATTTCTCCAGTATGGCTATAACCAAATACAGATGTTCCCAAAATTTTATTATTTTCAGAAGTAATAAATAGTTTCTCTACACCTTCACTAATTTGTGATGGTATATGTATTTCAGAATTGAATGGAGTTGTTTCAAAATTATGATTGTCTTCTAATTTAAAAGACGTATTACTACAAACCCAATTGTCTGGGATATTGAGTATTAATTTAGCAGGGCCAGGAGAATATTTTTTAATGAGAAATTTAATTGGTAATTTTGTTAAATCATTACTTTTTTTACCCTCATTTATTACATTAATTATTTTATCATTTTCTAAAGATCCAATAATATCTGGGATAATAGCAAAATTATTTTTAGGTATTACGTTTGTTGAGAAGGTGGTTCCGTTAATATTAAAATTTAGCTTTGCGTGTATTCCTTTAGGTTCTAAAGCTATCCCATGCCATTCTTTATAAAGATCCTGATAACTTTCTTTTTGAGTTATTAATCCTTTATAAATATAGTTAATTCTGTTAGATGCCAATTTATTCTCATTTGAAAACTTTAAGTCAGTATTGAAAGGAGCTATAATTTCATGTTTAATATCAGTTATTTTAAAATTTTCATTTTTATGTATTGATAAATTTGCTTCAATATTTCCTCCTGTATAATGAATATCATGAGTAAAATTTAGATCTGGCAATAGAGCTATACAATCAACCATTGCTGATGAGCACTGTTTCTGTTTCAAAATAATTCTATGAGAATGTTTCTCGGGAACTAAAGTTTCTTTTGTGTCTAGTAAGTTTTTTAGTTTGCACAAAGAAGAGACTAAGTGCTCAGGTTTATTAAAATTTGCAATGGCATCATTAGCAAGTTTGTGACATTCTTGAAGCACCTTTTTTCCATTTTCATTGATTGCAATATCTGAAAGTTCAAGAAAATTCTTTGGTATTAAACCACCAGTGATATCTCCATCAACATATGTACCTTTAAGCAAGTGAAGGGGGACATCCATTTTGTCTTCATAAGCTAACTTTCCAATATTTTGAGTTGCATGATATGAGCGAGACCACTCACCAATTTGATTATATGTTCCTCCAAATATATGATTATAATTACCAACTTGAATGAAATGAGTTGCCTCTGGTGGATCTTCTTCATCGTCATAGGACCCTCCACCTCCACTCCAAGCAGGTAGAAATATCTGAGATATTTTCCATGGGCCAAAATCGTCATCTGGAAACATCTCTGGATCATTAGATTTATCATATGCTTCAATGGTTGCCCTTGTGACAGCTCTGTGGTGTCCATGTTGGCCATCAACATCTAAAAAGGTAGGTATAATTATGTCAGGTTTATAAGCTCTGACCATTCGGACCATTCTTTTAATGGTATACTTTTTATCCCAAAATTCAAATGTTTCCTCTGCTGATTTAGAAAGACCAAAGTCAACGATACTATTATTTCTACTATTGGCAAGCCAACCAACATCAACTCTTAATACTGACATAGCTTTTAACAATTCATAAGTTCGTAACGCACCTAAATTATCGTCTCTTTCAGGACCAATACTGTTCTGGCCACCCTGGCCCCTTACTGCGTTTACATAAGACACGTAATAACCTTCATCTAGAGATAATTTAGCAAGAAGACGGCTAGTTTCATCATCAGGATGAGCACCTGTCTGCATGAAGGAAACAGTAGACTTTAGTGATTGTAAATTAGCCCACAAAGACCTGTTAAGGTAACGATGCTCTTGATTTTCAATATCTTCTTTTCTCATTATGCTACTTGTAAAAATCTTATATATGATATTAGAGTTATAGTATTATAAAAAATTAATAATTTATGTTAGCATAAATTATTATAATAATCTCAATCGATGGAGGAAAAATTGAAAAATATAAAATTATTTTTATTTTCTGTATTTGGTTCAATATTTATTTTTACTAGTATAGCTGCAAATGCAGTAGAAATTGAATATTGGCAATACACCTATAAGGCAAGGGTTGAAGCAATTGATAAATTAATTGCAAATTTTGAAAAAAATAACCCAGGTATAACTGTAAAGCATACAAATTTTCCCTATGCTGATTATCGTAAGAAGGTCGCAATTGCAATTTCATCCGGAGATGGACCTGATTTAGTGCAGCTTTACTACGGTTGGTTAAATGATTACAGAGACAGTGGTCTAATTCAGCCTCTACCAAAAGATGCTTTTTCTCATAGTGATATAGAAAGTAATTTTTTTGCTATGGTATCTTCTATGAAAGTTGATGGAGATTACTGGGGATTGCCAACAGCTGTCAGATCATTAGCTCTATTTTATAATAATGATTTATTAAAAGAAGCAGGTCTATCTGGCCCACCTGAGACATTAGATGAATTTGTTGACTATGCGAAAAAATTAACAAAAAGAGATGGAAGTGGAAATATCATACAAGAGGGCCTTGCTTTAGATGGTGGTATTGGCCAAACACACCATTTTTGGAGAGAAGTATTAGTCAGACATTTTGGTGGCCAGCCATATTCTGATGATGGAAAACAAATTGCTTATAATAATGAGGCAGGAGTAAAAGCTCTAACTTATCTCACCGATTTTGAAAAAACACATAAGACTACAAGTAATGGTTTTATGAATAGAGGTCAGGATGCTTTTGCAGCAGGTAAAGTAGGATTATATATTGATGGATCATTTAGGATATCAAAGTTTGTGAAAGCAGAGGGACTCAATTTCTCTATTTCTGAACTACCTGGGCATAATGGAAAAAGATACAACTTTTCTTCTTTCTGGGCCAATGCTTTAAGTAGTAAAGCAAAAGGTGAGAAAAAAGAAGCTGCTGCAAAATTTCTTGCCTATTTGACTTCAGATGAGGCGATGCAGATATGGTTAGATACTGTTGGCGAACTTCCAGCAAAACCTTCTGTAGCGCTTGTAGATGCCAATAAACAGCATAAGTTATATGGTCCATTTATAAGAGGTCTAGATTATGCCACTGCAACTACATTCATTTCAGAAAAGCCACAACGTCAAGCGGTTGTTGATGCATACGATATGGTTGTATTAAAAGGCATGTCTCCAAAGGATGCGCTTGCTAAAGTTGCCAAAGATGAACAAGAAGTTTTAGACGAATTCTTTGAGTAATTAACAATATTTAGAGAAGGCTTTTAGCCTTCTCTAACCTAAATGTATGTTTAATAAATTTTGGTCAGATTTATCAATAAACCAAAAACTAGCTATTACAGCATGGATTTTTTTGGCTGTTCCTATTATTTTTTATGTAACAATAAGGTTCTATCCGACATATGAAGCCTTCTACGTATCATTTATGAAGTGGAATTTATTAGGCGCAAAAAAATATATTGGTTTTAAGAATTATTTTAAAATTTTTGGTGACGATGATTTTTGGATTGTCCTATGGAATACTATTAAATACGCTGTTATTGGAGTTCCAATAAGTCTTCTAATTTCTTTTACAGTTGCGTATTATTTAAATGAAATAAAATTTGGACACCAAACTATTCGTGCATTTTATTTTATACCCTTTTTAACAACAGCTATTGCCATGGCTTGGGTTTGGAGATGGTTTTACCAGCCAATGCCTATTGGATACTTCAATATAATTTTGTCTTGGGTTGGTATCCCCCAACAGCCTTTTTTGCAATCTGTGGAGCAAGGTCTTTATGCAATAATGGCACCAGCAGTATGGGCAGGATTAGGTTTTCAAATTGTAATTTTTATTGCGGGTATTCGAGCTATCCCAAAAAGTCACTTTGAAGCTGCAGAAATTGATGGAGCTGGAAGAGTGCAGATTCTAAGAGAGATTATTTTGCCTGCGCTTAAGCCAACAACAATTTTTTTAGTTGTTATTTCAACAATTGGATTTTTAAGGATTTTTGATCAAGTTTATAGTATGAGTGAGGATAGCGCTGGTGGTCCACTAAATTCTACAAAGCCTCTTGTTCTAATGATTTATGAATTTGCTTTTGATGAATATAAATTAGGAAGAGCTTCAGCATTAACTGTGATTTTATTTCTACTTCTTTTGACTGTAAGTCTTCTTCAATTATGGTTTATGAGGAAGCAAAGATGAGTAGTAATATTCATGTGATTGAGAGACTGGAGAAAATCAATCCAAAGAAAGTTATAATTTGGACGCTTTTATTTATTGGAAGTATTATAATGGTTACTCCAATAATATTTATGGTCAGTATGTCATTTAAAACTGGCCAAGAAGTTTATATCTTTTCTTTATTCCCTGAGAAAGCCACTTTTGATAATTATCTGTTTGTTCTAAAAGAATCAAAATTTTTATACTGGGGTTTAAACTCTCTTTGGGTGGCAACTTTCAGTACACTTTCAGTTTTGTTTTTTGATAGTTTAGTTGGCTACACACTCGCAAAATATAATTTTCGAGGTCGTGAAATTGTTTTTATCGCTATTTTGAGTACGCTGATGATACCTACTGAAATGCTTATTATTCCATGGTATATGATGTCTAGAGAATTCGGTTGGATTGATACTTATTGGGGCATTGCCTTTCCTGGACTAATGACTGGTTTTGGAACCTTTTTAATGAGACAATTTTTCATGAGCCTACCAGATGAACTTATTGAAGCTGCTAGAATTGATGGCTGGTCAGAATTTGCTATTTGGTGGAAAATTGCTATGCCTCTTGTTATTCCAGCTTTATCTGCGTTGGCAATTTTTCATTTTTTAGGTAATTGGACGGCTTTTCTTTGGCCCTTAATCATTACTAATGATCCTGATATGTATACTATTCCTGTAGGTTTAGCTTCATTTAATGGTGAAAATGAAACTAATTGGGAAATTGTTATGACAGCTTCATGCCTGGCTACTATTCCAACACTATTTGTATTTATTATTCTTCAAAAGTATATCATTAAAGGCATAATGCTAGCAGGATTGAAGGGATAAATAAATGAATAAATATGAAAAATTTCCTGCAAAAGTCTATGTTGATAGTTTTCTAAAGCCAGACCTTTTTATTTATAAAAACATATTTAGAGATGCTCTTTTCCAGATTAATTATGCCCAGTGTATTATGTTGAATGAGCAAAGCATAATTAATGATAAAGAAGCTAAATTAATTTTCGAAAATCTTTACAAAATTGAGTATGAATTTGATTTTGATAATTTAGAATATGACGCAAAGTTTGAAGATCTATTTTTTCTAGTTGAGAAAACTTTAATTGAAAAAATAGGAGTTGATATAGCAGGTAAACTTCATACAGGACGTTCACGCAATGACATGGAACATACCATGTTTAGAATTGAATTAAGAAAGAAATTAATTTCTTTATTAAAGGAGATGATCGCTCTTATAGAACATCTTGTTGCCAGAAGTGAAAAAGGCCTCTCAGAAATTATTTTACTGTATACACATGGACAACCAGCTCAAGCTTCAACACTTGCCCATTTTCTCTGTGCAGTGATTGAGTTTTCATTAAGAGACGTTAATCGATTAATAAATTCTTTAAATTTAGTAAATATGTCACCAATGGGTGCTGCTGCAATTACCACCACTGGATTTCCATTAAATAGAGAGCGTATGGCAAATCTGTTAGGATTTGAGAGTATTGTCCAAAACTCTTATGGCGCAATTGCAAGTTGTGATTACATTACTTCGACCTATTCTTCTTTAAAGATTGCTTCAATTAACCTTGGAAGATTTGTTCAAGAATTAGTTACATGGACAGGTTTCGAGGTTAGTCAAATCTATGTCCCAGATGGATTTGTGCAAATATCATCAATTATGCCACAAAAAAGAAATCCTGTTCCATTGGAGCATTTAAGATTAAAACTATCATTATGTAATGGAGAATGTGATAAAATTATTAATACTATGCATAATACTCCTTTTGCAGATATGAATGACTCCGAGAGGGAAGTTCAATCCGAGGGTCATAAGGCATTTGGTTTTATGTCTAGGATAATTCCTCTTTTAGCAGGGTTTGTGGAATCCATTCAAATAAATAAGAATTCAGTTGATAATAGAATAAAGTTGTCAATGGCGACAATTACCGAATTAGCAGATTCATTAGTAAGAGATGAAAATATCAGTTTCCGTCAAGCGCATGAAGTATCCCAACAATTATCAAAGGAACTAATTTCTAAAAATATATCTTTAGATGATGTTGACTTTACTATCTTCTCAAAATTATTTGAAAAATTAGTAGGAGCTCCGCTAAAGATGAATGAAAAACGTTTTAAAGAGGTTTGTTCACCTGAACATTTTATCAAGATAAGAAATTTACCAGGCGGTCCCTCAAAACAATCAATTACTAATAGTTTAGAAATTTATAAAAAAGACTTATCAGAATATAAAAATATTATAGTTAAGTGTGAAAATTCGATTGATGAAAGCAAAAATAAATTGATTAATTTTTACAAAAATCATTCTTAAAGTTAGAGGCAAATATGGCTAATGTTCAATTTGAAAATCTATTTAAAAATTATGGTGATGTAAAAGCTGTAGAAGACTTCAATCTAAAAATTGGAGATGGAGAATTTATTGTATTAGTAGGCCCTTCTGGATGTGGAAAATCTACTACACTTAGAATGATAGCTGGATTAGAAGATATAACTGCTGGTAATATTTATATTGATGATAGCCTAATCAATAAAGTTCATCCTAAAGACCGCGATATAGCAATGGTTTTTCAAAACTATGCATTATATCCACATTTATCAGTTAAAGATAATATTTCATTTGGACTTAGGGCACAAAAGTTACCCAAAATGGAGGTTGAAAATAGAGTTTTAGAGGCTTCAGAAACATTAGGTTTGCAAGGGCTTTTGTCAAGAAGACCAGGAGAACTATCTGGAGGCCAAAAGCAACGTGTAGCTATGGGAAGAGCCATCGTTAGAAAACCTAAGGTTTTTTTATTTGATGAGCCATTGTCAAATTTAGATGCCAAACTGAGGCATAAAATGAGAGCTGAAATGAAAAAGCTTCATAAGCAGGTTGGTACAACTACAATTTATGTCACTCATGATCAAATTGAGGCAATGACTTTAGCAGACAGGATTGTTATTATGAAAGATGGAGTAATTGAGCAAGTAGGCACGCCAAACGAAGTATATAAAAAACCAAATAACATTTTTGTTGCAAGTTTTATAGGAACACCTGCTATGAATTTTTTTGAAGGAAAAGTAAAGAGTTGTTCAAAATCATTAACTACAATTACTTTAAAAGATCAAAAAGAAATAAAACTTAGCAGTAATATATATGAAAAAGATCAAGATATTATATTTGGAATAAGACCAGAGGACATAAGTTTAAATCTTGATAAAAAAAGTAAAATGAAAGATTCAATTGAATTAGATGCAGAAATTTCAGTTATTGAGCCAATGGGTCACGAAACAGTTGTAATATGTGATAGTAATTATGGAGAACTTACAGGCAAAGTAGAAAGTAGCCATAGTTTAAAAGAAAACATGAATGTCAAACTTAGTATAAAAGAGGAAAAGATATATCAGTTTGATAAAATTTCAGAAAAAAATTTATTATTATAAGCTTATTCTTGATAGGCCGCACAACCTTTTAAAGATACTAAATCATCATTAATAATATGAAGTGGTATATTATTAACATATTCTTGCATTCTGCCATTAATTAAAAAGTTTTTTAAAAGTAAGTCATTTGGTAAAATTGGGAAAAGTCTCTCCAAAAGACCTCCACTTAAAAATACTCCACCTCTAGCTCCATATACTAAAGCAATAGAAGCAGAAAATTTACCAAGTAATTCGAATAATATTTTACAAGCATCATATTCAAATCCCTTTTTATTTTTTACAGCATTCAGTACAATTTCTTCTGATGAAAGATTTGATTTGTAATCTTTTAACAAACAAAGTGCTTTAAAAATTAAAGACAGTCCTGGGCCACTAATAAGTCTTTCAGATGAAATTCTTGGATAGTCGTCCTGAATAATATTAATTACATCTCGAGAAATTGTATCATTTTCTGTATAAGGAATATGACAATATCCACCTTCCCCTGAAAAAACTACTGACTTATTTTTTAATTTTTGCACACCTGAAACACCTAAACCAGTGCCTAAAGCAATATATGCAAAGTTATTATTCAAAGACTTTCCATAGTTAACAGTTTTGTAAGATTCTTTCTTAATTACAGGTATATAATTACACGCGGCTTCAGCATCATTAAAAATTGCAACATCTTCAATTTTACTGAATTCAGAAATTTCTTTTTTGGAAATTACAAGGTTACTATTTGTTATCTCTATTTTCTCATTTTCAATCGGTCCAGCAGCACAAATTCTAATTTGATCAATGTCTTTAAAATCGTTTATATAGTTTGAAATTAATTTTATGGATGAAGCTTCGTTATCATACCTGATTTTAGATATGTTATTTATTTCTAATCCGTTTGATATGCCAATGCGTAAGTGAGTGCCCCCAAAGTCTGCTACTAATTTTTTTAATTGATTATTCATAAGTATTTATACTTTAAAAATATAAATACTTCATAATAAGTTCTCAATTAATATCAATTAAAAAGTTTGATACAATTAATGCTGAAAATGATAAAAATAGCGAAATACTAAATGCAAAACCTAAGATTAATGAGAGGTTTAATACAATAATTAATATACTCAAGCTTTGAGAAAGTTTTAAAATAAACATTGCTAATAAAAAATTTGTTCTTGTTATGTTCTTTTTAAACTAAATAATATTTTTTGCAATAAAAAAAACAAAAATTATTTTAATTTGATACTTTTGCAGGGCCAGTCAGTTTGATTTCATTGATAGTAGCTTCTTTTTCATAATTATATACATAAATACCTGCATATTTATTTTCTTTAAATACAAATGAATTTTTTAAATCTTCTACAAATTGATCTGCTACCTTATCAAATGACTTCAACTTAGTTACATCATCAAATTTAATTAAAATGGTTAAATCACCTTCTTGGCTTATCAAGACACTTAAACCATGAAAATTATGTTCATCAATTTTTTGACCTAAATAATCAGAACAAAATGCAGCCGCTACTTTAGCTTCACTTATTCCTGGAAATTTGTACTGGTAAACTTTAGCATACATTATATTTCTCCTAATTTTGAGAGCATATCATTGACCATACTATCCGCTGCGTCTCCTTCAATTTTCATTTTTTGAAGGATCCTAGTTTGAAGCCCCATCTTTTGTTGTGTTTCTCTTCCTTTTTGAGTTAATGATATGTTGTTTTCCTTAAGAATGCATAAATCTAGATCTAACAAATTTTGTAGCAATGATGAAGACACTTTTTTGTCACTACATAAACTAATAAAGTACTTGAAATCATTTAAAGATGCACCTGGCGCAACTTCAGAAAATATATTAATAGCATTTTGTATTTTATTTGAAGTTACTTCTCTTTGCTCACTTTGAGTATCCAATTGATGAGCAAGACGGGCAACTAATTTTTGAATTAAAATAATCTGCTGACTGTTTAACTCCTTTTTTTCTGGATGAACTAAACAAAAACTACCCAACGCATAATTATCTTTATTGATGATAGGAAAACCTGCATAAGATTTACACATGCCTGATAAAACTGCTGGATGATTGGCCGTCCTATGATCTGAAGAAGTATCTGGAATTAAAGTTGGTTTATTGCTGAGTATGGTGTATGAGCAGATGCTTTGTGCCCTATCCATCAATTTATCTCCACTTTTCCCAGGAAAATTACAAGATGCAAGTGAGTATTGGCTATCTGCATCAAATAAAGTTGCAGCAACTGCTGCAAACCCAGTTAATTCTTGTGCCATTTCACTATAAACAATCATAACATCATGTTGGTCAGTGCCTTTAATTTGTAAACGCTCTACAGCCTCTTGTCTTCGGCTTTCATTATCTGGCATAGGTGCTGGAACAAAGTTCATATTATTCTCCATACTTTATTTTTATATATGTTTTTAAAATATATTTTCAAAAAAATATTATTCACAATATAATTGATGAAACATAGAAACTTATGCCTCCAATTATACCTCCAAAAATGCCACCCCAGATAACAAGCCAGCCAAGGTGCTTATCGATAACATCTCTTATTATGATTTTTATATCTTGAGGTGATAATTCATTTAATCTGTCATCTATTAATTTTTCAATATTCAATTTAACATCATTTGTTAACTTATTGTCTAAGGACGAAGTTTTGTTTTTTTCAATAATTTTTTTTATCAGACTTTCTAACCTTTTAATAATCGGTTTTCTAAGTGGTTCTAGAGCTTTTCTTCCACCTACCATTGCAAGCATCCCGCCTAATTGGGATTTTTCAATGGAATCTGTTAACTCCTCAAATATACTATTATAATTTATGTTTGATGAAATTGATAAAATAGTTTCATTGCCAATTTTACTTGTAAATTTTTGAATATTCTTGTCTGAGAAAAATTCGTTTATTATCAGGTTTTTTATAGCAATCTTAAAAAATTTAAAATTTATTGGTATAATTCCAGAACCGTATATAAAAGGTATTTTTTCAAAAAGCATATGAATTGCAAGCCAATTTGTTATTCCTCCAGAAAGGCTGAATAATCCAATCATTAAAATCAAATTGCTATCAAAAGGCTTTAAAAATCCAATTACAGTTAATACTAGTGCTACTAAGTTTGTAACTAATGATTTGCTCATGGGAAATATATTACAATTAAATTTCAAAAATAAATATTATTAATTTGAATTTTTACTCACTTATAAGCTAACATTTACTTGACAAATTTATTGTAAAAGATATATTTCGGCCTTTAGTATATAGTATTTTAAGGACACATTTTGTGAATAGGATATAGAGAAATGTACGCAGTAATTAAAACTGGTGGAAAACAATATAAAGTTGAAAATGAACAGAAAATCCTTGTTGATAGAATTAATGCTGATGAAGGGTCAATTGTTACTTTATCAGATCTTTTAATGGTTGTTGATTCAGGCAAAATCTCACAAGGTAAAGATTTACAAAATATGGCAGTTTCAGCTACAGTTGTTAAGCAAACCCGTGGTCCAAAAATTATTACCTTAAAGCATAGAAGAAGAAAAAACTCTAGAAGAGTTAAAGGACATAAACAAGATTTGACCTTATTAAAAGTTGTGGGTATTGGCGATCCAAAAAAACTTGTAATTAAAGATCAAAAAAAAGCAATTAATAAAAAGGTCGAAAGTAAAAGCAAAGTTACCACATCAAAATCATCAGAAGAAAAACAAATTATAAAAAAATCAGTTACAACAAAAAAAACTGATTCGAAAGCTGTGAAAAAAACATCTACAACTAAGAAAGATGATAAAGTTAAATCAACAGCAACTAAAACAAGCACAAAGAAAAAATAACTAGGAGTTATCTATGGCACATAAAAAAGCAGGAGGAAGTTCTAGGAATGGTCGTGACTCAGCCGGTAGAAGGCTTGGCGTAAAAAAATTTGGTGGAGAAAAAGTTCTAGCTGGCAACATTATTATAAGACAAAGAGGAACTAAAGTTCATCCAGGTGAAAACGTTGGTATTGGAAAAGATCATACTCTTTTTGCAACATCAGCTGGTGTAATTAAGTTTCGTCAGAAATCTAAAGGCAAAATGTTTGTTAATGTTGTCTCAGAGACAAAAGCAGCTGAATAAAATTAAATTATTTAACCGTTTTGGCGGTTTAAATGAAATTCCTTGATGAAGTTAAAATCTTTTTAAAAAGTGGTAATGGTGGCCCTGGAGCTGTAAGTTTTAGGCGCGAAGCTAATGTTCCTTATGGTGGTCCTGATGGCGGCGATGGAGGCAAAGGCGCTGATATTATTGTCGAATGTGTTGAAGGACTTAACACATTAATTGATTTTAGATATAAACAACATTTTAAAGCTAAAACTGGTCATTCTGGTGCTGGTAGAAATAAAACTGGTCAAAATGGCCAGCCAACGATAATTAAACTCCCTTTAGGAACTCAAATTCTATCTGAAGATAAAGAATTTCTATTAGCTGACCTGGTAAAAATTGGTCAAAAAGAAGTACTTTTGGAAGGTGGAAAAGGCGGAAAAGGAAACGCTTGGTTTAAATCTTCAACACGTCAAAGCCCTAGAATTTCACAGCCCGGGATTCCTGGAGAGGAACAATGGGTTTGGTTTAGATTAAAACTTATTGCGGATGTAGGTCTAGTGGGTTTGCCAAATGCAGGGAAATCTACTTTACTATCAGTTGTTACAGCTGCAAGGCCTAAAATAGCAAGCTATCCATTTACAACTTTATATCCAGGGTTAGGGGTTGCTGAAATAAATGATCATGAGTTTATAATTGCTGATATTCCTGGATTAATAAAAGGAGCTCATACAGGGTCAGGTTTAGGAACTAGATTTTTGGGGCACATAGAAAGATGTAAGGTTCTATTACATATGATTGATTGCTGTGATGAGGATCCTGTTAAATCATGGAAAATAATTCAAAAAGAGATTAAAGAATATGGAGCTGACCTAAAAGAAAAAGAATGTATCACAGTATTGACTAAGACAGATGCCTTGCTTGATGAATTAAATGATGAAATTGAACATAATTTAAAAAAAGCAGGTGTCACAGAAGTAATTAGAATTTCTTCTATTACTGGGAAAGGTCTAAAAAATCTCTTAGGAAAAGTATCAAAAATTATAGTTAATTATGACAAATCAGAAACTAATATTTCTCATGTACATTGAAACTTTTTATAGCATTGTGTTAATTCTATATAAGTTTATAATCAACAATTGTGGTTTAAATCAAAAGTAATGAAAAAACAATTTACATTACCTAAGTCAGACACAGAGTGCTTAAAGAAATTTTTTTTACCTTATAAAAGAATAATAGTTAAAGTAGGTAGTTCATTACTTATAAATAAAGACTGTCTAAAAATCAGAAATGAATGGCTTAATGCTTTATCTGAAGATATATCATGGCTTCAAAGTTTCAAAAAAGAGATCATAATTGTTTCTTCTGGAGCAATAGCTTTAGGCAGAAGTTCTTTTGGAGCAGAAAATAAAACTTTAAACTTAGAAGAAAATCAGGCAGCAGCTGCAATAGGCCAAATAGAACTTGCATACTCTTGGAAAGCGGCACTTGAAAAATTTAATTTAAAATGTGCTCAAATCTTACTTTCTCCTGATGATACTGAAACAAGAAGAAAACATTTAAATGCAAGAGCGACTATAGCTAAATTAATTGAAGCAAATATAATTCCTGTAATAAATGAAAATGATACAATTACAACAAGCGAAATAAAATTTGGTGATAATGACAGATTGGCTGCTAGGGTAGCGCAAATGTCATCGTCAGATTTGCTGATCTTATTATCAGATATTGATGGTCTCTATGATAAAAATCCTCATTTGTCAGAAAAGGCAAATCATATTCCAAAAGTAAAGGAAATTAATGATGATATATTGAAAATGGCTGGTTCATCTCATTATAAATTTTCCTCTGGAGGAATGATAACTAAGCTTGAAGCAGCTAAAATTTCTAGTCTTTCCGGATGCAAAATGATTATTTGTAATGGAGAGGAAAACCATGCAATTCTAGAATTAGCTAAAAAACGTAAATACACAATTTTTGAAGTAAAAGATACCCCTTTATCAGCGCGTAAAAAATGGATTGCTGCTGGATTGAATTTCTCGGGCAGAGTAACTGTTGATGAAGGTGCATCCAAAGCGTTAAAAAATGGGAGCTCTCTTTTGCCAGCTGGCGTAATTAAGGTTGATGGAAGTTTTGAAAAAGGTGACTTAATTGAGATTTTTAGCCATAATGGAATTAAAATAGCATCTGGATTAACATCATATAACTCTCAAGAAATTGTTACAATTGCTGGGAAGAAAACATATGATATTGAAACCTTACTTGGTTACGTTGGGCGTGATGAATTAATCCATAGAGATGATTTAGTGTTAGGGAAATAAAAATTTTAGACTAGTTTCAAATGATAAAAAAAATTTTAAAAAAAATAGGTAAGAATTCAATAATCTCACAAAAAGAAATTGCCTCAGCAGCACATGAAAAAAGAAACGCTGTGCTTAAATTGTCCTCAGAAATAATAAGCAAAAATACTAATAAAATTATTGAAGCAAATAAAGAAGACTTACTCTTAGCAAATAAAGCTGGATTGAAAGAATCATACATTGACCGACTACTTTTAGATTCAAAAAGGATTTCCGCAATAGCAGAAAGCTTAATCAGTATTAGTACATTACCTGATCCTCTATCTGGTAAAATTACAAAATGGGAAAGACCAAATGGATTAATTATTTCTAAGCAACCAACACCACTTGGTGTCCTAGGTATTATTTATGAGTCAAGGCCAAACGTAACAGTTGATGCTGCAGCCCTTTGTATAAAATCTGGAAATTCAGTTATTTTAAGGTGTGGCTCAGATAGTTATAATTCTTGTTATATTTTATCTGAACTTATCAGAGATGCCTTGCAGCAATGCAATTTTTCAAAAGACATAATTCAACTGATTCCATCTAAAGATCGAGAAGCTGTAGATTTTATGTTGAAGATGTCAAATGTTATTGATGTTATTATTCCTAGAGGTGGCAAATCATTAGTTGAAAAGGTTCAAAAAAATGCAAGGGTCCCTGTATTTTCACATCTTGAAGGTATATGTCATATTTATGTCGATCAGTTTGCTGAATTAGAAAAGTCATGCTCCGTAGTTATTAATGGTAAAATGAGAAGAACTGGGATCTGTGGCGCTACAGAAACATTATTAGTTAATGAACACATTGCAAAAAAATTCCTTCCTAAAATTTGCTCTGAACTTAATGAAAAGGGGTGTAAAATTGTAGGTGATGAGGTAACTAAATCAATAGTTCCTTACATTGATCTTGCTATTGAGGAAGATTGGTCAACAGAATATTTAGCTCCAAAAATATCAATCAAGGTTGTTGGAGATGTATATGATGCTATAGAACATATTCAAAAATTTGGAACACAACATACAGATGCAATAATGACAGAAAATGAAGAAATAGCCAAAGTTTTTACAAATGCAGTTGATAGTGCGATAGTTTTAGTAAACGCTTCAACACAATTTGCTGATGGCGGTGAATTTGGACTAGGTGCAGAAATAGGGATTTCAACAGGCAAATTACATGCAAGAGGTCCGGTAGGTGCTGCACAGTTGACAAGTTTTAAATACGTAGTTCACGGTAATGGCCAGATCAGACCTTAGTAAAATAAGAATATTATCAAAATACATCTATAATAATAAGGGTTTAAAAATTGGTTTGATGGGGGGTTCGTTCAATCCACCACATAATGGTCATTTGAAAATAGCAAAATTAGCACTTAAAAACCTTAACTTAGATGAGGTGTGGTGGTTGGTATCTACAAAAAACCCCTTAAAAACTTCTAAAGGTCTAATGTCACTTTCAAAAAGGGTAGAACTTACAAAAAAAATTGCAAATCATCCAAAATTTAAAGTTTTAAATATAGAAAATAATCTGAAAACTAAAAATAGTTATGATTTGTTAAAAAAAATATTACCACGTTTATCTAATATGAAATTAATTTGGATAATGGGCTCTGATAACTTATTTAATTTTAGTAAATGGTATAAAGCAAAAAAAATATCAAACTTGATTCCTGTTGCAGTTTTTAACAGAAGGGGTAGCCCACTCAGATCAATTAACTCAAAGGGAGCATATGTTTTGGGTAAACGAATAAATTCTAGTAGGTTAAAGTTTCTTCCAATCTCAGAACCACCTATTTGGGGATATTTTCATAATGTTAATATCAATATTTCTTCAACTATAATCAGAGGATCAAAAGAATAGAATTTTTATTTATGATGTACTATATTTAAATTAAGGAGTTTGTTTACTATTAATAAAAAGAAAAAATCATTAAATATTCATTCATTATTAGTTTCTGAATTAGATAAACTTAAAGCTAACAATATTGTCCTTATTGATCTAAAAGATAAAAGCCCATTAGCTGATTTTATGATAATTGCAGGTGGCAATTCATCAAGACATGTTAACTCGATGGCACAAAAATCAGTTGAATTTTTAAAAGACAATAAAGTAAAAAATATTTCTATAGAGGGGATGAAAAATTCTGATTGGGTTTTAATTGATGCTGGCGATGTTGTTTTACATTTATTCCAACATGAAACAAGAGAATTTTATAATTTAGAAAAAATGTGGACTCAAAAAGGTGAAGCTGAAACTATTTTGATAGGAAGTGAAAATTAATTTATCAAAATGAAGTATAATATTTATGCAATTGGGAATATGAGACGTTCTCCAGAAGCAGAAATTTTTTTAAAATATTCCAAAAGAATTAAAAATATAGAATTTTTTGAGTATGTTTCGAATTTTGACGAAAAAAACAAAAAGATAAATGATGAATCAAAAAAACTATTATCTATGATAAAAAATAATGGAAAAAAAATTTTGCTTGATGAGAAAGGAAAAATATTATCTTCTTTTGAATTTTCAAAATTGATTTCAGATTGGAGAAACCATGGTCATAATATATTAAATTTTTTAATTGGTGGAGCTGATGGTGTTAATGAAAACATTATTGAAAATGTTGACTTAACTATAAGTTTATCAAAAATGACCTTTCCACACATGCTTGCTCGCATTGTTCTTGTTGAGCAAATATATAGGTCTGAAACTATTATAAATAATCATCCTTATCACAAAATATAAAGACTTAGAATTTAATCAAAAATAAAAATATGAAACCAATAACATTTTGTATACTTGATGGGTGGGGAATCTCAGAAAAATCACTAAAAAATGCAGTAAAGCATGCAAAAACTCCTAACTTTAGTCATTTAGAAAAAAATTTTCCTTCAACGCAAATTTTAGCATCAGGCAATGAAGTTGGTTTGCCTAAAGGTCAAGTTGGAAATTCTGAAGTAGGACATATGAATATAGGATGCGGTAGAGTTATTAAACAAGATTTACTTAGGATCGATGAAGCTTTCCAGTCAAGTTTTCTTGATGAAAATAATCTTATAGACGACTTTGCAAGCAAAGTGAAAATAAATAATGGTGTTGCACATATTATTGCTCTGATAAGTGATGGCGGAGTTCATTCCAAAGATGAACATATACTCAAAATTTCACAATCATTAGCAAAAAGAAAGATTGAAGTTTTAATTCATGCATTTACTGATGGTCGTGATACTTTACCTAATTCAGCTTTAGATAATCTTGTTAGTTTCAATGACAAGCTTCCAAATGGCGTTAGAATAGCATCTGTAATGGGCAGATACTACCCAATGGACAGAGACAACAGATGGGAAAGAACCTTTATCGCTTGGGAAACGTTAATGCTAGGAAAGGCCAAACATTATTATAAAAATATTAAATTACTTATTCAAGAAGCCTATAGTAGAGGGGAAACAGATGAATTTATTTCTCCTTCACTAGTTGAAGAAGACAAAATTAAAAAATTTGAAGGCATGAATAATGGAGATGGTTTATTAATAGGTAATTTCAGATCAGATAGAGTTCGGCAAATTATTTCATCATTGATAGATAGAGATTTTGAAAAATTTAAAAGAGAAAAATTTGTTAATTTTTCTGCCTGTATAGGTATGGTACCTTATTCAGATAAAATTGATAAGATTTTGCCAAGTCTTTTCCCAAAACATAAAATAAAAAATTCTTTAGGGGAGTTAGTATCTAATTCAGGTTTAAGACAATTAAGAATTGCTGAAACAGAAAAATATCCACATGTAACTTTTTTCTTCAATGGTGGTAATGAGACGGCCTTTCAGGGTGAAAAAAGAATATTAATACCGTCACCAAAGGTTGCAACATATGATTTACGTCCTGAAATGAGCGCTAATGAAATAAAAAACTCAATTATTGAAAACATTAATTCAAAGCAATTTGATATTATAATTGCTAATTTTGCAAATCCAGACATGGTAGGCCATTCAGGTAATTATCAAGCAACTATAAAGGCAGTAGAGTTCGTTGAC
Source organism: uncultured Rhodobacterales bacterium (assembly GCA_964571065.1). Lineage (GTDB taxonomy): Bacteria > Pseudomonadota > Alphaproteobacteria > Puniceispirillales. Next base: position 18,179 of record CAZNBI010000012.1, read on the forward strand.
GAATGTATTGGTTCAATCTTAAAAGCTGTAAATAATAATAATGGTATTTTAATTTTGACATCTGATCATGGAAACAGTGAAGTTATGTGGGATGAAAAACAATCCTCAAAGCACACAGCTCATACATATAACCCGGTACCTTTTATTTTAGTAAATGGAGAACCCAATATAAAATTAAGAAATGGAAAATTATCAGATATTGCACCAACAATTTTAGATTTATTAAAAATAAATAAACCAAAAGAAATAGAGGGTAAAAGTTTGATTATTTCATAATTAAATATAATATTAGTATGTTAAGTCTCAATAAAAACCATTAAATGGAGAATTACTTGTTTGTTTCAAAAAAAATTATTTCAATTTCATTGATTTCAGCTTTTTTTCTTTTAGCTGTTGGTTATTTTTCTCCATTCAATTTGAGTGTTGAGGCTAAAAATTCAGAAACCTACAGACAATTAACTTTATTTGGAGATGTTTTTCAGAGAGTGCGAGAAGCTTATGTTGAGGAGGTTCCTGATAAGAAATTAATTAAATCAGCTATAAATGGAATGTTGGCGAATTTAGATCCTCATTCTTCATTTATGGATGATGAAGACTTTGAAGACATGCAAGTTCAAACCAAAGGAGCTTTTGGTGGGCTTGGTATCGAAGTTACAATGGAGGATGGATTTGTTAAGGTAGTTTCACCTATAGATGATACTCCTGCAGATAAAGCTAATATTCAGCCAGGTGATTTAATAATTGGGATAGATGATGAAGGCGTTTATGGCTTGACTCTTGATGAAGCTGTAGAAAAATTGAGAGGAGAAATTGGCGAACCAGTTGTCATAACAATTAGAAGAGGGAATATAGACCCCTTCGAAGTAAAAATAATTAGAGACGAAATTAAAATATCGTCTGTTAAAAGTGAAATTTTTGATAATATTGGTTATATAAGATTAACAACTTTTAGTCAGCAAACAACACCAGGTCTTGTAAAAGAAGTTCAAAATTTTAAAAAAGAATTAGGTGATAAGTTCCAAGGGATTGTTTTAGATTTAAGAAATAATCCAGGTGGTTTATTATCTGAGGCTATTTCTGTGTCAGATTCGTTCTTGGAATTAGGTGAAATTGTATCTACTAGAGGAAGGGACGGCAAAGACTCAACTCATCATTATTCTCGGCCAGGTGATATTATTAACGGTTTGCCATTGGTTGTTTTGATTAACAGTGGTTCAGCTTCAGCTTCTGAAATTGTTGCTGGCGCACTTAAGGATCACAAAAGAGCAGTTATTCTTGGTACAAGATCTTTTGGGAAGGGTTCTGTCCAAACTGTTATTCCCCTTCCTGGACATGGAGCTATGAGATTAACTACTGCGAGATATTACACTCCATCAGGAATTTCTATACAAGCAAAAGGAATTTCACCTGATATAGAGGTTGAGGTGGCAAAGATAGAGCCAATAGACTTTGGGATAGTTAGAGAAGAAGATATTAGAGGTGCCCTGGACAAAAAACAAGAAGACGACAAAGCTAATAAAATTGCTGATAATGAAGATAATATATCTGAAACCTTAAGTAATGATAATGAAACATCACTTGGTGACAGCTTAGACGTTTCAGAGAAAAGGCAAGATGAAATAGATTTTCAATTATCAAGGGCACTAGACTTGATTAGAGGAGCATCTGTTTTTAATAGTCTAAAAAAATAAAATTTATTATGCATCAATCAAAACCTTATCGAAAATGTGTTGGATTAGTTATAATAAATAATAATAATAAAATTTTTGTTGGGAAAAGAATTGACTCTAATTTGAATGCTTGGCAAATGCCCCAAGGTGGTATTGAACCAGGAGAAGATCCTCTTGTCGCCGGCTTAAGAGAAATGGAAGAAGAAATTGGAACAAAAAATGTTGAGTATTTGGATGAAATTAATTCGTGGCTAAATTATGATATCCCATCAAATCTTTCAGAAAAACTCTGGAACGGAAAATATAGAGGACAAACTCAAAAGTGGTTGGCTTATAGGTTTCTTGGAAAAAATGATGAAATTAATATTAAAACTAAAAATCCAGAATTTATTGATTGGAAATGGGAAAGCCATAAGAATTTACCCAGTTTAGCAGTTCCGTTTAAAAGAGATATATATTTAAAAGTAATTGCAGGTTTCAAAAAATATATTAGCTAAAAATTAAATTAATTTTTAACTTGTTCTAAAACAAATTCAAGCCATTTAAGCTCATCATTATTTGCTTTTTCTTCTATAGGGTTTTCAAAACTATTTTCTTTGTCTTTATGAAATTGATATTTTTTTTCAATTTCATTTTTATCTAAACTTTTAACAATTTCAGCTCTTTCAACTAAAATAGAGCATCCTTGAGGTGTAACATCTGCAATACCACCATCAATTATGATTTCATTTGATGCATCATTATTTTCATATACTGTAACAATGCCCCTATCAAGTGTAGATAATGTATGTGCATGCAATGGAAGAACACCAAAATGACCTTCGCTACCTGGCACAACCACCATCTCAACTTCCTCATTGATCATGGTTTGAGTGGGTGTAATAACCTCTAATTTAGTTTTGTTTTCCATTTATAAATATTTACCAATTAACTAAGCTGCAGAAGCTTCAAGTTTTGCACCTTTCTCAACAGCTTCTTCAATTGTCCCTACCATATAAAATGCGGCCTCTGGTAGATGATCATATTCGCCATTAACAATACCTTTAAACCCCTTTATTGTATCTGCTAAGGATACAAGCTTTCCAGGTGAGCCTG
>CAZNBI010000013.1:0-18443 GCA_964571065.1 uncultured Rhodobacterales bacterium
CTTTTAGTTTTATGCCTTATGAATTCGAGCGGATGGGTGTCTCTTCAACAGAATTCAGTATTTGGTTAGCTTTTACTGGCCTAGGTTATTTTACAGGGAATTTAATTAATGGAAATTACGCTTCTAAAATTGGTATATCTAAGATGTGTTTTATTGGTTGCTTAGGAACCTCATTTGCCTTTGGTTTGATGATTTTTTTTCATTTATTAAACTTTAAGTATCCATTTTTCATATCCTTACCTCTTTTTATTTTTGGCCTTTTTAATGGTATAACAGTTGCTAATTCAATTATTGGAGGGATTTCTGCTACTGGTAAATTATCAGGGACGGCAACTGGAATTGCAGGTGCTACTCAAATGACTTTTGCTGCAATTTTGGGAACTTTTATTATTGCTTGCGGAGGTGATGAAAGTTTTGCTTTATGTATAATAATTATTCTTATATTAAATTGTTTAGCAATTTATTCATCTTCAGTAATACATTGGAATTTAATTAAATAAAGGAGGTTTAATTGTCTGAGCAAAATAAAACAATTGTGAACTCTTGGAATGAATGGGATCCTTTGAAGCATGTGATAGTAGGGGTGGCCGACGGAACGCATATACCGCCCGCTGAACCTGCACTTGACGCTAAAGTGCCTGAAGATTCTGATATGAAAGGTGATTGGGGACCAAGGTCTGAGGAAAGTGTTTTTAAAGCTAATGAACAATTAGATAATTTTGTAAAAATTTTAGAAAACAGAGGAATAAAAGTAGACAGACCTACTCCTATAGACTTTTCACAAAAAGTAGTAACTCCTGATTTTGAAACAGGTTCAATGTTTGGATCAATGCCTCCAAGAGATGTAATTTTAACAGTAGGCAACCAAATGCTTGAGGCTACTATGTCGTATAGATGCAGATGGTTTGAATATTTATGCTACAGGCCATTAATTAAAAAGTATTTTAATGAAGACCAAAATATGATCCATGAAGCAGCCCCTAAACCAAGACTCACAGACTTAGATTATAGAAAGGACTATCTTTCAGAAAAAATTGGTGTTGAAAAAAGACTAAAATGGACAGCAGAAAAATATTTTGTAACAACTGAGGAAGAGCCTCTATTTGATGCTGCAGATGTATTAAGATTTGGTAAAGATTTGGTAGTTCAGCATGGATTTACAACTAATTTGAAAGGTATAGACTGGTTAAGAAGACACTTTAGAGATCACAATGTTCATGCTGTAAATTTTCCTGGTGACCCATATCCCATACATATAGATGCTACTTTTTCTCCTTTAAGGCCTGGTTTAATTATCAATAATCCAGATAGAAGACTTCCTGAAGATCAAAGAAAGTTTTTTGAAAAAAATGACTGGGAAATTATTGATGCTGCAAGGCCTGCACATAATTCACCACCACCTTTGTGTTACTCATCTGTTTGGCTTTCGATGAACGTTTTAGTTCTTGATCCTAAAACTGTATGTGTTGAAGCGAGTGAAACTAATCAAATTGAACAACTTGATAAATTAGGTTTTGAAGTTGTTCCTATACCATTCAGAGACGCTTATCCTTTTGGAGGAGGGCTGCATTGCGCAACTGCAGATGTTTTTAGGGAAGGCAAGTGTGAAAATTACTTTAATTTTCTGTGATTTTTTTAAAGAACAACTTGTTTCTTTTTAGAATTTGTTTATTTATATGTTAAACTGATATTATCTTATTTATTATTCAAATGAACACATTTTTATTAGATTATATTCCGATAATTATTTTTCTTGGAATTGCTATTGGTATGGCTTCTTTAATTATGATTGCTTCATGGATTGTAGCCAAACAAAATCCAGATGAGGAAAAGTTATCACCTTATGAATGTGGCTTTGACGCTTTTGAAGATACCAGATCACAATTCGATGTTAGATTCTATTTAGTTGCTATATTATTTATAATATTTGATTTGGAGGTAGCGTTTCTATTTCCCTGGGCTGTGTCTTTAGGATCAATTGGATTATTGGGTTTTTGGTCAATGATTGTTTTTCTTGGAGTATTAACTATCGGTTTTATTTATGAATGGAAAAAGGGTGCTTTGGAATGGGAGTAAATATAAATGAAAACATTCTTTCATCTGATCAAGATACTTTATTAAATGCTGCAGCAAGCGATATAAGAAATAAAGGCTTTATTATCGCTAGTGCCGATAAAATATTTAATTGGGCAAGGAGTGGGTCTTTGTGGCCTATGAGTTTTGGATTAGCATGTTGCGCAGTTGAAATGATGCATGCTGCAGCTTCAAGATATGATATGGATCGTTACGGAATGTTATTCAGGCCCAGCCCTCGTCAAGCTGATGTCATGATAGTTGCAGGAACTTTAACTAATAAAATGGCTCCTGCATTAAGAAGAGTCTATGATCAAATGGCAGAGCCTAGATGGGTTGTGTCAATGGGCTCTTGTGCTAATGGAGGTGGTTACTATCATTATTCTTACTCGGTTGTAAGAGGATGTGACAGAATTGTTCCGGTTGACGTATATGTTCCGGGTTGTCCACCAACTGCTGAAGCATTAATTTATGGTTTATTACAACTGCAGAAGAAAATTAGAAGAACTGCTACTATCGCAAGATAAAAGTAGGAATATTCATGAATAATTCAATAAACAAAGAAAATGATCAATTTCTTTCAACAATTAAAAGTACTATTGGTAAAGATATTATTGAAACCAATGTATTTTTTAATGATTTCCAAATAATTGTTCCTTCAAAAAAAATATTTGATGTTTTAACTAAATTACATAGTAATTCTTACTTTGCTTTTGACCAGCTGATTGATATTACTGCGATTGATTATCCAGAAAAACCAACAAGATTTGAAGTTGTTTATCTTTTATTAAGTACTATTACTAACCAAAGATTAACGGTTAAAATTTGTGTCAATGAAGGAGAGTTGGTTCAATCTTGTGTAAGTATATTTAAATCTGCTAATTGGAGTGAAAGAGAAATTTGGGATATGTTTGGCATATTTTTCTCTGGACACCCTGATTTGAGAAGACTTTTAACTGACTACGGGTTTGAAGGACATCCTCTGAGAAAAGACTTTCCATTAACTGGAAGAGTTCAAGTCAAATATGATACTGATCAAAATAAAGTAATTTATGAACCAGTTAATCTTGTGCAAGAATATAGAGATTTCGATTTTTTAAGTCCTTGGGAAAGACCTAATAACAAAGAAATGAATGATACAGGTGATAAAAATTGAGTGAAACTGAAATAAAGCCTATTACTATGAATTTTGGTCCTCAGCATCCTGCTGCGCATGGAGTATTAAGACTTGTCTTTGAAATGGATGGAGAAATAATAAAAAGGGCAGACCCGCATATTGGTCTTTTACATAGAGGCACAGAAAAACTTATAGAAAACAAGACCTACCTTCAAGCTCTGCCATATTTTGACAGACTTGATTATGTCTCCCCAATGAACCAAGAACATGCTTGGTCGTTAGCCGTAGAAAAGGTACTAGGCATTAAAGTACCAGAAAGAGGTCAGTATATTAGGGTTTTGTTTTGTGAAATAGGAAGAATTTTAAACCATATTTTAAACCTTACAGCTTTTGCTATTGATGTTGGGGCTATGACACCACTTTTATGGGGCTTTGAAGAAAGAGAAATTATGTTAGGTTTTTATGAAAGAGCCTCAGGGGCAAGGTTCCATGCTGCCTATTTTAGACCAGGCGGCGTGCATCAAGACATCCCTGAAGATTTGCTTGATGATATACATGAGTGGTTAAAAAACTTTCCTAATTTTATAAATGATCTTGAAACTTTACTGACTGAAAATAGAATTTTCAAGCAAAGAACTGTCGATATAGGCGTTGTGAGCAAAGAAGATGCACTTAATCTAGGATTTTCCGGTCCCCCTTTAAGAGCATCTGGCCATGCATGGGATTTAAGAAAAGACCAACCATATGATGTTTATTCTAAAATGGATTTTGACATACCTATTGGAAATTCTGGTGATTGTTACGCAAGATATTTAGTTAGGGTGGAAGAAATGCGTCAGTCTTGTAAAATTATAGAACAATGCATTAACAATATGCCAAAGGGTAACGTTTTAGCTAATGACGCTAAAATGGCACCTCCATCCAGAAAAGAGATGAAAGGTTCAATGGAAGCACTTATCCATCATTTTAAATTATATACTGAAGGTGTTCATGTGCCTGAAGCAGAAACTTATACCGCAGTTGAAGCGCCAAAGGGTGAATTTGGAGTTTTCCTTGTTTCTGACGGAACTAACAAACCATATAGAGCTAAACTAAGAGCTCCTGGATTTCAATACTTAGCTGCAACAGAACATATGTGTAAAGGTCACATGCTTGCAGACTCAGTTGCCGTTATCGGCTCAATGGATTTAGTTTTTGGTGAAATAGATAGATGAGTAATTTAACAATTAATACAAAAGATCAGTTTGATTTTTCTTTTTCTAAAGAAGCTGAAAAAGAAATTTTAGAAATTTTGAAAAAATATCCTCCTGAAAGAAAAGCCAGTGCTGTAATGCCTTTGCTTGATTTAGCGCAAAGAGAAGCAGGTGGTTGGCTACCAATATCAGCTTTAGAAGCAGTAGCTGAAAAAGTTGGATTAGCTTACATGCGAGTATTAGAAATTGCTAGTTTTTATACAATGTATAATTTGAACCCAGTGGGTAAATGGCATTTACAGATTTGTGGAACAACGCCATGCTGGTTAAGAGGTTCTGATGATATCTTAAAAGCTATTTATGATACACTAAAGATTAAGCCAAATGAAACCTCAAAAAATGGTGAATTTACTTTGACACCAGTTGAGTGTTTAGGTGCCTGTGTTAATGCTCCAATTCTTCAAGTAAATGATGATTTTTATGAAGATTTAAACTATAGTTCCACAAAAAAGCTAATTGAAGATTTAAAAAAAGATAAAAAACCAAATTATGGATCTATTAAAGACAGAAAATCAGAGCCTGAAAATGGTGCCACTGTATTATTAAGCATCAAAGGAAAAGTAAATGCTTCAAGATAAAGATAGAATTTTCACAAATATTTATGGTTGGCATGGACCAGACTTAAAAAGTGCGAAATCAAGAGGAGATTGGCAGGGAACAAAAGAATTAATTAAACTAGGTCATGATAAGATTATAGAAATAATTAAAGATTCAGGGCTTAGGGGTAGAGGTGGTGCAGGTTTTCCATCAGGACTAAAATGGTCTTTTATGCCTAAAGAAGTTAAGGATAGGCCTCATTATTTAGTTGTAAACGCGGACGAATCTGAACCTGGAACCTGTAAGGATAGAGATATTATTAGGCACGAACCTCATAAGTTGATTGAAGGATGCTTACTTGCAGGTTTTGCGATGAGGGCACATTGTGCTTATATTTACATAAGAGGTGAATTCTATAATGAAGCATTGGTTCTTCAAAAAGCTATAGACGAGGCTTATGATAAAAAATTATTAGGAAATAATGCATGTGGAAGTGGATGGAAATTTGATGTTTTTCTTCATAGAGGAGCTGGTGCTTATATTTGCGGCGAAGAAACAGCTCTTTTAGAGTCTTTAGAAGGCAAGAAAGGCCAACCACGATTAAAACCACCTTTTCCAGCTGGTGTTGGTTTATATGGTTGCCCCACAACTGTAAATAATGTAGAGACAATCGCCGTGTCACCAACCATTTTAAGACGTGGCTCTAAATGGTTTTCTGGACTTGGAAGAGAAAATAATACAGGTTCAAAATTATTTTGTATTTCTGGACATGTAAATCAACCTTGTAATGTAGAGGAGGAAATGGGTATTTCCTTGAGAGACTTAATCGAAAAACATGCTGGTGGTGTTAGAGGTGGTTGGGAAAACCTTTTAGCTGTAATTCCAGGTGGTTCATCTACTCCGTTATTAACAAAAAAAGTTTGTGATACTATTTTAATGGATTTTGACTCTCTTAAAAATGCAGGCACAGGTCTTGGTACAGCAGGTGTAATTGTTATGGATAAGTCAACAGATGTTATAAATGCTATTACTAAGTTATCACATTTTTATAAACATGAGAGCTGTGGCCAATGCACTCCATGTCGTGAGGGTACTGGTTGGATGTGGAGAATGATGGAGAGGCTTGTAACTGGAAATGCAGAGATTGAAGAAATTGATGTTCTTTTGGAGGTAACTAAACAAGTTGAAGGTCATACTATATGTGCACTAGGTGACGCAGCAGCTTGGCCAATACAAGGATTGATTAAAAATTTTAGACCTTTAATTGAGGAACGAATTAATGATTTTCATTTAAAGAATGCTGAAGCTGCTGAATAAATATAAAATGATAAAAGTTACTGTAGATAATAAAGAAATAGAGGTTGATGAGGGGTGTACTGTTCTCCAAGCATGTGAGATTGCTGGTGTAGAAATACCGAGGTTTTGCTACCACGATCGACTTTCAATCGCTGGAAATTGCCGTATGTGTCTTGTTGAAGTTAAACCTGGTCCACCAAAGCCGCAAGCTAGCTGTGCATTACCAGCAGCCAACGGACAAATTATTTCAACAAATTCAAAAATGGTGCATGATGCGCGTAAAGGTGTGATGGAATTCCTTTTAATTAATCATCCTTTAGATTGTCCAATATGTGATCAAGGCGGTGAATGTGACTTACAAGATCAGGCTATGTCATTTGGTTCTGATAAAACACGCTTTTTTGAAAACAAAAGGGCAGTTGAAGAAAAATCAATGGGTCCATTAATTAAAACAAATATGACTAGATGTATACACTGCACAAGATGCGTGAGGTTCTCAACTGAAGTTGCTGGTGTTAATGATCTTGGAGCTCTTGGAAGGGGTGAAGGTATGGAAATAACAACATACCTTGAAAATTCAATTGACTCAGAATTATCTGCTTGTGTAATTGATTTGTGTCCTGTTGGTGCACTTACCAGTAAGCCATACGCATTCAATGCTAGGCCCTGGGAATTAAGTCACACTGAAACTGTCGATGTAATGGACGCCATTGGAAGTAATATTAGAGTAGATACAAAGGGTAATCAGGTTCTGAGAGTTCTTCCAAGATTAAATGAGGATATAAATGAAGAGTGGATTTCAGACAAAACTAGATACGCAATTGATGGTTTAAAAAACCAAAGATTGGATAGACCTTACATAAGAAACAAAGAAGGTTCTTTAGAGGAAACTGACTGGAATTCTGCTTTTAATAAAATTAAAGATAGTCTTAAGAATGTTAAACCAAATGAAATTGCCTGCCTTTTAGGAGATTTAATAGATGTTGAAGCTGCATATGCTGCTAAAACTTTATTTCAAAAACTTAATGTAGAAAATATAGATTGTAGAATTGATGGGGCAGAAATAGGTGAGCATGGAAGAGCAGGGTACATTTTTAATTCGAAAATTAATGGTATAGATGAAGCTGATGCACTTTTGATTGTTGGATCAAACCCTAAAATTGAAGCCCCAGTTTTAAATGCTAGAATAAGAAAAAGATATTTGCAGGGAAATTTCCCAATCGCTTTAATTGGAGAAAATAATAATTTGACTTACCCATTTAATTATATGGGCTCTAATTCAATAGATATTAAAAAATTAAGAGATAAAAATCATGAAACATACAAAATCTTAATGGATGCAGAAAGACCAATGATTATTGTTGGAATGGGAGCTTTAACAAACGGAAGTGGTCCAGCTATACTTCACGAATTGAGAGAATTAGGAGAACTTTTTGGAGTAATCAAAAAAGATTGGAATGGTTTTAATGTACTTCATACTAGTGCAGGCAGAACAGGCGCTTTAGATGTTGGTTTCTTACCTTCAAAAAAAGGCTTAAGTGCAAAACAAATTTTTTCAGAGAGTGAAAATAGCAATCTATCTTTTATTTGGTTAATCGGCGTTGATAACAAAGAAGTTCTAAATTTAAAGAAGCAGTTCGTTGTTTATCAAGGTCATCATGGAGATGCTGGAGCTCATGTTGCAGATGTTATTTTACCAGGAGCAGCGTATACAGAAAAAAATTGTACATATGTTAATACTGAGGGAAGACCTCAATTAGCAAAACAAGCTGTCTTTCCTCCTGGAGAGGCTAAAGAGGACTGGAAAATATTAAGAGCCTTTTCAGATTATATTAATTGTAAACTTCCTTTTGATACATTAGACAGCTTAAGAGAAAAAATTTATAATGAATTTCCTCATTTAAATGATATTGACAATATAGAAAAACCTAAATGGTCTAAATTTGGACGCAAAGGCGAAATTAAAGCTTTTGATTTAAAATCACCAATAACAAATTTTTATAAAACATGTTCAATTAGTAGAACATCCGAAACAATGGCATTGTGTGATGGTAAATTTAATAACAAAATTGCCGCGGAGTAATTTGTATGGATTTTAGCTTAATTACCTCTAATAGTAGCCTTATAATTATTCTAGAATCTGTGTTTAAAATTCTTATTGTCCTAATCCCACTTTTGCTTTTTGTTGCATATCTTACACTTGCTGAAAGAAGAATAATTGGATTTATGCAACTTAGGAAAGGACCAAATGTAGTTGGTTTATTTGGTTTGTTACAACCATGGGCTGATGCATTAAAGCTACTTTCAAAAGAAACAATACTTCCATCCGGTTCCAGTAAAGTTGTTTTTATTATAGCACCAATGCTAACATTTATTTTGTCTATGATCGCTTGGTCTGTAATACCTTTTTCAGAAAATTTTGTAATTGCAGATATTAACGTAGGTATTTTGTATTTATTTGCAATTTCATCATTGGGTGTATACGGAGTGATTATGGCAGGATGGGCTTCTAATTCTAAATATGCATTTTTAGGAGCCCTCAGATCTGCAGCACAAATGGTTTCTTACGAAGTGTCTATTGGATTTGTTATGGTATCAGTTTTGTTGTGTGTTGGTTCATTAAATCTGGGTGATATCATTAATGCACAGAAAAATTTATGGTTTGTTATTCCTCTTTTTCCAATGTTTGTAGTTTTTTTTATTTCAACACTAGCTGAAACAAATAGGGCGCCATTTGATTTGCCTGAAGGAGAATCTGAATTAGTTGCTGGCTACATGGTAGAATATTCCTCAATGAGCTTTGCTTTATTCTTTCTTGGTGAATACGCAAATATGATACTTATGAGTGCAATGACTTCAGTTTTATTTTTGGGAGGGTGGTTGCCATTATTTGATATTGCCCCCTTTAATTATATACCAGGACCTATTTGGTTGATTTTGAAAATTTCTCTATGTTTATTCGTTTTTCTTTGGGTAAGAGCTACAACACCAAGATATAGGTATGACCAATTAATGCGTTTAGGTTGGAAGGTATTTTTACCTTTTTCTTTATTATGGTTAGTTTTAACTGCAGGCTTCTTAGTTTATACAGGTAGTGCACCTGTTTTATATTAGGTATTATTATGAATAAAATATTAAAATTTATTAAAAGTTTTTTATTGCTCGAATTATCGAAGGGGCTATCTTTAACGCTGAAATACCTTTTTAAAAAAAAGGTTACTATAAATTATCCTTATGAAAAAAATCCTATAAGTTCAAGGTTCAGAGGTGAACATGCTTTACGCCGATACCCTAATGGTGAGGAAAGGTGTATAGCGTGTAAATTATGTGAAGCCGTATGTCCTGCGCAAGCAATAGTTATAGAAGCTGAACCAAGACCTGATGGTAGCAGAAGAACAACTCGTTATGATATAGACATGACTAAATGTATTTATTGTGGATTTTGTCAAGAGGCATGCCCAGTAGACGCAATTGTTGAAGGGCCAAATTTTGAATTCTCAACAGAGACTCGCCAAGAACTTTTTTATGACAAAGAAAGATTACTTGCTAACGGCGATAGATGGGAAGATGAAATTGCGCGTAATTTAGAGAAAGAAAATAATTTTAGATAGCTTATATGGTTACTTCACTCTTCTTTTACCTATTTTCATTTATAATTACTGCATGCGCTGTAATGGTTATATCTTCTCGAAACCCAGTTCATTCAGTTCTCTTTTTGATTTTAGCTTTCTTTAATTCTGGAGCTCTATTTGTTATTTTAGGTGCTGAATTCTTGGCTATGATGCTTGTAATTGTATATGTTGGAGCTGTCGCAGTTCTTTTTTTATTTGTTGTTATGATGCTCAATATTAATTTTTCAAAGATTAAAGAAGGTTTTCAAAAATATTTTCCAATTGGTTCATTAATTGGATTTATTTTATTTATTGAAATTATATTAATGGTGTTTAGTGGTGATTTGCTGGTCAACAAAAATAATGAATTAAATGATAATATTCCTAATACTCATAAAATAGGGTCATTACTATACACTGAATATATTTATGTTTTTCAATTATCAGGATTGATACTTTTAGTTGCGATGGTTGGAGCAATAGTCCTTACTTTGAGAGACAGACCTGGCGTAAAAAAACAAGATATTATTAGTCAAAACACAAGAAAAGTTTCAGATGTTATTTCTATTGTTAAAAAGGAAAGTTCATAGTGAAGTTAGTTGTGTATTAATATGATGGTTTCTTTAGAACACTACCTTTGTTTAAGTGCCGTACTATTTACACTAGGTGTGTTTGGTATATTTTTAAATAGAAAGAACGTGATTACAATCTTGATGTCTATTGAGTTAATGCTTTTAGCAGTAAATATTAACTTAGTGTCTTTTTCATCATATTTAAATGATATACAAGGTCAGATTTTTACTATTTTTGTTTTAACTGTTGCTGCTGCTGAAGCAGCTATTGGTTTGGCAATATTAGTAATTTATTACAGAAATAGTGGCTCAATTTCTGTTGAAGAAATAAATAAATTAAGAGGTTAAAATGGTATATCTTATAGTGTTTTTACCTTTGCTTGGTTCTATTATCGCCGGTTTTTGGGGGAGAAGACTTGGTGATAAACTTAGCCTATATCTGACATCTACTTTGCTTTTAATATCAATGACACTCTCATGGATTACATTTTGGCAACTATCATCAAATCATGTTGATAAAATATATCCACTGATGGAATGGATGAATGTTGGTGATTTTAATATTGTTTGGTCTTTAAGGCATGACATGCTTTCAGCTGTAATGATGATTGTAATTACAACTGTTTCAGCAATGGTTCATATTTATTCTATTGGTTATATGTCTCATGACAATTCAAAACCTAGGTTTATGTCATATTTGAGTTTATTTACTTTTGCAATGTTGATGTTAGTTACTTCAGATAACCTTATTCAATTATTTTTTGGTTGGGAGGGTGTAGGTTTAGCCTCATATTTACTTATTGGTTTTTGGTATCATAAGCCATCAGCACATACTGCCGCTATGAAAGCGTTTATTGTAAATAGGGTAGGTGATTTTGGGTTTATTTTAGGAATTATAGCAACATATTCTGTTTTTGGATCTTTATATTTTGATGAAATATTTAATGATGTTGAAGGTTTGCAAAAACTTTCAATTGTGATGTTTGGATTTAAAATAAATGTAATCGAACTTATAGCAATGTTGTTCTTTATTGGTGCTATGGGGAAATCAGCGCAAATTGGTCTTCATACTTGGTTGCCTGATGCAATGGAGGGTCCTACACCTGTTTCAGCATTAATTCATGCAGCAACTATGGTTACAGCCGGTGTTTTTCTTGTATGTAGAATGTCGCCTCTTTTAGAGTTTGCTCCCTTTGCTTTGAATGTAATTACAATTGTTGGAGCAATGACAGCTATTTTTGCTGCTACAATTGGACTAACACAATTTGACATAAAAAGGGTTATTGCATATTCAACTTGTTCGCAATTAGGTTATATGTTTTTTGCTGCCGGGGTTTCTGCTTATCCTGCTTCAATGTTTCATCTTACCACTCATGCTTTTTTTAAAGCTCTTCTCTTCTTAGGGGCCGGATCTGTAATTCATGCAATGTCTGACGAACAAGACATGAGAAAAATGGGAGGCATTTGGAAGAAAATTCCAGTCACTTATGCATTAATGTGGGTTGGATCATTGGCGTTAGCTGGAATACCGTTTTTTGCAGGTTATTATTCTAAAGATTTAATATTAGAAGCAGCGTGGGCTGCTAGCTCTAATTCAGGATATTTTGCATTTTGGTTGGGCTGCTTGGCAGCGTTTTTAACGGCATTTTATTCCTGGAGGGTATTGTTATTGACTTTTCATGGAGATTTTAATTCTTCAAAAGAGGTTTTAGATCATGTCCATGAGTCACCAATTGTGATGTTAATACCTTTATTTGTATTGGCCTTAGGAGCTATTTTTTCAGGTTGGTATTTTTATAATGATTTTGTTGGTTATAATTGGAAAGAATTTTGGGGAAATTCAATATTTATTTCAGAAAAACATAAAGCATTTAAATTGGCTCATTACGTGCCTTTGTGGGTTAAATATCTACCTATATTTTTAGCAATTTTAGGTATAATTTGTGCCTATTTATTCTACATATTAAATCCAAATTTGCCAAAAATTTTGTCAAAGAAATTTTCTCCAATTTACAATCTGTTCTACAATAAATGGTATTTTGACGAGTTGTATGATTATTTGTTTGTAAAAAGTTTTATTAAGTTTGGTAATTTCTTTTGGAAAAAAGGTGATGAAGGCACAATTGATCGTTTTGGTCCAAATGGAATTTCAAATCTAGTAAAAAATATTTCTTCGAAAAGCATTATAATTCAATCTGGATATATTTATCATTATGCTTTTGCAATGTTAATTGGATTAGTGGTCCTAATTACATGGCTTCTAATGGATTACGGAATTTAATATGTTGAGTAATATTCCTATTTTGTCTTCCATAACATTTTTACCTTTGTTTGGCGCTTTAATAATACTGTTAACGTGTTCGGATGATGAACAGGGTGGAAAAAATTCAAAATTTGTAGCTTTATGGACAAGTTTGATTACTTTTATACTCTCTCTTTTTGTTTTATTTAATTTTGATAGCAATTTAAATAACTTTCAATTTATTGAAAAAGTGAGTTGGATACCACTGTCAAATGTTTCTTATCATATGGGTGTTGATGGCATCTCTCTTCCTTTTGTTATATTATCTACTTTTTTAATTCCTGTTTGTATATTAGCTAGTTTTCAAAGCATTAAAAAACAGGTTCCATTATTTATGTCGCTCTTCTTAATTTTAGAAGTGCTGATGGTTGGTACTTTTTGTGCCATGGATATTCTAGTTTTTTATATTTTTTTTGAAGCCGTGCTTATTCCAATGTTTTTAATTATTGGTATTTGGGGTGGTGTTAGACGAGTATATTCAGCCTTTAAATTTTTTCTTTATACACTTTTAGGCTCTGTTTTAATGTTAATTGCAATTTTCTATATTTTTTCTAAAACAGGTACTACAGAAATTAATGAGATTGCAAAATTTAGTTTTCCATATGAAGTTCAAATTTTATTATTTTTAGCATTTTTTGCTTCCTTTTCAGTTAAACTTCCAATGTGGCCAGTACACACATGGTTACCTGATGCTCATGTTGAGGCTCCTACAGCTGGATCTGTAATTTTGGCAGGAGTTTTACTTAAAATGGGTGGTTATGGTTTTTTAAGATTCTCCATACCAATGTTTCCAGATGCTTCTATATTTTTTGCTCCTTTTATTTTTGTCCTTTCAGTAATTGCTATTATTTACACCTCTTTAGTAGCGTTAGTTCAGAATGATATGAAGAAAATGATTGCTTATTCTTCTGTGGCTCATATGGGCTTTGTAACTATTGGTGCATTTTCATTTACAAATGAAGGATTGGCTGGTTCTGTATATCAAATGGTAAGTCATGGACTTATTTCTGGCGCCTTGTTTCTATGTGTTGGCATAGTATATGACAGACTTCACACCAGAGAAATTAATGCTTATGGCGGTGTTACTGATATTATGCCTAATTTTGCCGTTTTCTTCATGTTTATGATGTTGGCATCTGTTGGATTACCAGGCACTTCTGGTTTTGTTGGAGAATTACTTGTATTGGTAGGCATTTGGAAAACTTATCCTATTGTAGCTATTTTTTGTGCTACGGGTTTGATCTTAGGGGCAATTTATATGCTATGGCTTTACCGGCGTGTAATGTTTGGTAAAGCAGTAAAAGAAGAAATAGTTAGCTTAGAAAAGTTAAGTAAGAGAGAAATAATTATATTTGTTCCAATTACAGCATTAATTTTTATTTTTGGAGTATATGCAACTCCTTTATTAGATATTACTCAATTATCAATTAATAATATTATTAATATTACTGAGTTCCATCAAAATAAAAATACAGTATCTCAAATAGCTGCTTTAAAAGACTGAGGGTTTATTAAATGAATTTATATGGGATATCTGGTGAAATCTTTTTAGCAATCTCTGGTATGATTGCTCTTTTAATTAGTGTTTTTTCAAATAAGGATTCAAGTTTAAAAATTACAACAAGGTTTTGTAATTTATCATTATTGATATCCTTAATTTTGATTGTTTTATCTCATCAAAATTCAGGTTATTTATTTAATGAAATGTATGTTTACGATGGTCTTTCACTTTACTCAAAAATATTAATTATATTAGGAACTATATTAACCCTTCTTATAGGAAGCAAACCTCAAAAAATTGATGGTTTCAATCAGCCAGAATACCCTGTTTTAATTTTATTTTCTGTTTTGGGTATGGTTTTGATGACTTCATCAAAGAATTTAATAAGTTTATACATGGCACTTGAGCTGCAATCTTTACCATTATATGTAATAGCTGCAATTAATAGGGATAATTTAAAAAGTAGTGAAGCTGGGTTAAAATATTTTATTTTAGGAGCTTTAAGCTCAGGGCTTTTACTTTTTGGTATGAGTTTAGTCTATGGAGCCGTTGGTGATACCTCGTTTTCGTCAATCTCTGAAGTTTCAAGTCAAAATATGTCAAGTATACTTTTGGTGGGTTTGGTTTTTATTCTATCAGGCTTGGCCTTTAAGATATCTTTAGTGCCATTTCATATGTGGACACCTGATGTTTATGAAGGTGCGCCTACTCCAGTTACAGCTTTTTTTGCTATCGTACCTAAAATTGCAGCTATTACAATTTTGGTTCGGGTTACATTTTCAGCTTTTGATAATGCCGTTACATCTTGGCAACAAATAATAATTTTTCTTTCACTTTTATCAATGATATTAGGGTCTTTTGCTGCCATTATGCAGACTAATTTAAAAAGACTGATGGCGTATTCTTCTATTGCGCATATGGGATATGCTTTAGTTGGCGTCGCATCAGGATTATTAGAGGGGGTTTCAGGCGTACTTATTTATATGGCTATTTATATTATTATGAATGTGGGTGCGTTTATTATTATTTTGTCAATGAGGCGTGATAATCAAATAGTTGAAGAGATTTATGATTTAAAAGGAATTTCTAAAACTCATCCATTCCTTGCTTTTGGTTTTGTAACAATTTTGTTTTCAATGGCGGGGATTCCCCCGCTAGCGGGTTTTTTTGGTAAGTGGCTTGTATTTTATTCAGCGGTAAATGCTAATCTCGTTTTTCTTGCAATAATTGGTGTTTTAACAAGTGTTGTAGGCGCATTCTACTATCTAAGAATTATAAAAATTATGTATTTTGAAGAAAATGATGTTAGCCTGGATGTTATTGAGAATAAAAGTTCAATGGCTATTTTAGGATTAATGTTATTTTTAACTTTATCATTTGGTTTATTTTTGAATTGGTTTGTTGAAACTACAATGGGAATTGTTTCATTAATTTAAAATCTAAAATACATTTTTTTGATGTTGCAACTTCTAGTTCTGACTTAGTAAAACAATTTTACTTTCAAAACCATGAAGAGTTTTCTACTTGTGTAGTAAAAAAACAAATCAATGGTAGGGGGAGGTTAACAAGAAAATGGCACTCACCTGCGGGTAATTTATATTTTTCAACTTTAATAAAACCTAAATATCATATCAATTATTGGCCACAAATGAGTTTTGTAGCAGCTTTAGCAGTTAAGTCAGTAATTAATAATAATATTAATTGTAATGTAAAGTTTAAGTGGCCTAACGATCTTATGATAGACTTAAAAAAAGTATCTGGAATTTTATTAGAACCAACTGATGACAAAAAAGCAATTATTATTGGAATAGGAATAAATTTAATTAGCAATCCTGAAATTAAAGGAAATTTTTGGAAGAGTACGAATTTATATGATGTTTCTGGTTTTAAATTGATTCCAGAAAATTTATCTTTAGAATTATTAGAGCAAATAATTAATTTTGTGAATATTTGGTATGAACAAGGATTTGAATATATTAAAGCACTATGGCTTAAAAACGTTTTATTTTTGAAACAAGAATTGCATTCAACTGATTTGAAAAATAGAGTTATTGGTAAATTTTTAGGTATCAACGATTTAGGACAAATGATTATAAAAGATAAAACCAATAATTCATTAAACATTTCTTCAGGGACATTTATTCCAATTAATCAATGAGTTATTATGTTATTGTTAATAGATTGCGGTAATACAAATATAGTTTTTGCCATTGCAAAAAATGATCGTATTTTAAAGAAATGGAGAATTAATACTGATCCAAAAAGAACAGCAGATGAGTATTATGTTTGGTTAATTAAACTTCTTGAAATTGAAAATATAAATTTATTATCTATTTCAGATTGTATTATAGCTTCAGTTGTTCCTGATGCACTTTTTTCGTTGCTTAATTTTAACAAGGAATATTTAAAAATAGAACCATTTATCGTAGGTGAGAATAATTTAAAAATAGGAATTGATATCAACATAGATAACCCATCTGAAGCTGGTGCTGATAGGATTGTAAATGCTGTTGCTGTTAAAAAATTTTATAATAAACCTAGTATTGTTATTGATTTTGGAACGGCAACTACGTTTGATATTGTTAGTAAGAGTGGAAGTTATGAAGGAGGTATAATTGCCCCTGGCGTGAATTTATCTCTTGAAGCTTTATATATGGCTGCTAGTCGATTACCTAGAATAAAAGTTGATAACAATAAAAATATAAATATTGTTGGTAAAAATACCAAAGATTCAATGTATTCTGGAATTTATTGGGGGTATATTTCATTAATTGAAGGTTTAGTTAAAAGGATTAACGAAGAAAAAAATTTTAACTATTATGTTATAGCAACTGGGGGACTATCAAATTTGTTTTCAAAAAACTGTTCAATTATAGAAAAAGTTGATAATGAACTGACATTAAATGGTCTTATTCACATTTATAACATTAATAAAAATTAGAAATATATGAAGATAGAGAAAAAAGATTTTATATTCCTTCCTTTGGGAGGATCGTCTGAAATAGGTATGAATTCAAATCTATACCACTATGAAGATAATTGGATTATGGTTGATCTGGGGATAAGTTTTGCAGATGAGACAATGCCTGGTGTTGATATTTTACTGCCTGATATAGATTTTATTGTTCAAAGAAGAGATAAACTAAAAGGGATTTTTTTAACTCATGGTCATGAGGATCACATGGGAGCTATTCAATATATTTGGGATAAACTTAGAGTTCCAATTTATGGAAGTGCTTTTACCATTGCATTACTCAAAAAAAAATTAAAAGATATCGGACTTTTAAATAATGTTGAATTAATTATTCTTAACGAAAATAAAGAAATTAATTTAGGCCCTTTTAAAATAAAGCCCATTAGTATCACTCACTCAATACCAGATCCTTTGTCTCTATCAATCACTACAGAAAGTGGAACAGTTTTTCATACAGGTGACTGGAAATTTGATAACAATCCTAAAGTTGGTAATAAAACAAATTTGGATAATTTAAAGTCTATTGGAGACAAAGGGGTTTTAGCAATTGTTGGCGATTCAACAAATTCTTTTGTAGAGGGTAAAACTAAATCAGAAAATGATGCATACGAAGGCCTAAAGTCAGTAATTAAATCTTCGAATGGTAGAATTATAATAACTTGTTTTGCTTCAAATGTAGCACGTATAAAATCTATTATTGAGGCTTCAATTGAAAATAATAAAAAAGTTTTTATAGCAGGTAGATCATTAAATAGAGCAATTGAAGCTGCAAATGAAGTGGGTTATCGAGTTGAAGGTATAGAAAAATCTTTCAAAAATTTAGAAAATTTTAGTCATAACAATGCAGTTATTATTGCTGGTGGATCACAAGGTGAGACTAGATCAACAATGACAAGGATTGCTAACTCACAACATGAACAGATCAAATTAAAACCTGGAGATACAGCTATATTTTCTAGTAGTAAAATTCCTGGAAATGAGCTCGCAATAGAAAGGGTTCATAATGCTTTATTAAAAAATGGTATAAAAATCATAACAGATGAAGATGAACTAGTTCATGTTTCCGGGCACCCTGGGAAGGATGATATAGTAAAATTATATAACCTAATAAAGCCTCAAATATCTATCCCAGTTCATGGTACATCAAGACACCTCAGAGAACACTGTGAAATTGCCGAAAATTGTGGTGTTTCATTATCAATACAAC
>CAZNBI010000013.1:18543-20159 GCA_964571065.1 uncultured Rhodobacterales bacterium
CTCAGAGAACACTGTGAAATTGCCGAAAATTGTGGTGTTTCATTATCAATACAACCTGAGAATGGATCTTTGATAAAATTATCTGGAAATTCTCCTTCAATAATCTATCAAATACCTACTACATCTTCTGTACCAGACGGCAACCAAATTATTAAATCTGATTCAAGTATTTTTTCTACAAGAAGAAGATTGTTATGGAATGGATCAATTTCAGTAGTTTTAGCTTTTGATTTTGATTTAGACTTACATTTACCAATTAAATTATCTCATAATGGAATTACGGAAGGAAAGAGTGAGTTTGAATGGATATCAGAAGTTAAGGATGATATTGAAGAAACCATTTACAACCTATCAAAAAATGAATTGACTGATGATGCTATTATTGAAGACAAGGTTAGGTCTTCAATTAGATCTGTAACAAAACTTTTTTTTAATATAAAGCCTTTAATAGATGTGCATATTATAAGGGGGCTATAACATTATGGGTATTGTATCAGGTATTGTTGTTTATGTCCTTTTATGGTGGTGGGTATTATTTATGCTCTTGCCAATTAAGGCAAATGCACCAGATAATCCTGATATTGGTCATGCAACTAGTGCTCCAAAAAATCCATATATTTTTTATAAATTTTTTGCTACCACAATTATATCTAGTTTGCTTTGGATTTTAACTTATTATATTATAAGCAATAATTTTTTTACGTTGTAATTTTTGGATATAATTTTGAAAATAATAGTTTCAAATGATCATGCTGGCACTGTTTTAAAGAATGGTATAATTGATTATTTAAATCAAAATAATCATGAGGTTATTAATATAGGTACAAATAATTTAGATTCAGTTGATTATCCTGATTTTGCTTATAATGTAGCAAAGAGATTTAAAAAAGAAGTAATTGATTTTGGTATTTTAATTTGTGGCTCTGGGATAGGAATAAGTATAGCTGCAAATCGTTATAATCATATACGCGCTGCATTATGCAATGACATAGAAACAACTAAATTATCTCGTTTGCATAATGATGCTAATATATTGGTTTTAAGTGGCAGAAGTACAGACAAAAATTTAGCAATAGACTGCATTAATACTTTTTTTAATACAAAATTTGAAGGTGGAAGACATATTAATAGGATAAAAAAGTTGTCTAATCCACCAAAAATATAAATGGAGATTTTAATATGGATGGTTTTTTTAATAATCAACTTTCAATAACAGACCCTGAAATTTCAAATGCTATTGAAAAAGAAAAAATGAGACAAAAAGAGCAAGTTGAACTGATTGCATCTGAAAATATTGTTTCACAAGCAGTTTTGGATGCTCAAGGAAGCATTTTAACAAACAAGTATGCTGAAGGATATTCAGGAAGAAGATATTATGGTGGATGTGAGTTTATCGATGATTTAGAGACAATAGGAATAAATAGAGTTAAAGAATTATTTAATTGTAAATATGCCAATATACAACCACATTCAGGTGCTCAAGCTAACCAAGCTGTATTTATGTCGCTTATTAAACCAGGTGATACAATTTTAGGAATGTCTTTGGCTGCTGGTGGTCATTTAACACATGGAGCGCCGCCAAATTTATCAGGGAAATGGTTTAATGCTATTCAATA
>CAZNBI010000014.1:0-19668 GCA_964571065.1 uncultured Rhodobacterales bacterium
GTAGTGTTCTATATAGGAAAATTGTCTAATCAAAAATTAGGTGGAATTACAGGTGATGTCTTAGGAGCTACTGCATTCATATCAGAATTAGCTTTTTTATTTGGTTTAGTAATATATTTAAGTGGTTTAATTTGATTAAAAGTACAAAATTAATTTTAGTTAGACATGCGCCAGTCGAAAAAGTAACAGGCTATATACCTCAAAATAATCCTAATACTGTAGTTAATTTAGATCATATAAAAAAAATTGCATCTCATATTCCAAATGACAGTTATTGTTATACAAGCCCATTAAAAAGGACAATTCAAACTGCAAAAGCATTATCACAATTTGTAAAATTTAGAGATATTTTAGTAGAGAAAGATTTGGTTGAGCAGAATTTTGGTGATTGGGCAGGAAAAAAAATATCTGATGTTTGGGAAGAATTAAAAAATAATAAAAGCCAACATAATTTCTCTTTTATTTGTCCAGAAGTTTGTCCACCAAATGGTGATAGTTATTTAGATCAGTGCAATCGTGTTGCTAATTTTGTAGATAACTTCGATTTTGATGATAAAAAGTCAGTTGTTTATATTACCCATTCAGGAACTATAAAAGCTATTTTAGCTCATATATTGGATATAGCGCCTGATAAATCAATTGGAATAGAAATATCTCATTTAAGTTTTACTTCAATTGAAGTCATTGATAATCAACAAAATAAAAACCGAGGTGGTAGATTTCGAGTTTTAAAGGTTAACCAACAATTCTAAAAACAGATCAAAATTCTTTTCTTTTAAAATTGCAATCTATGAATATGAGACACTTTTTTAATTTAGTCTTTAGGGACTAAGTTTGTTCATGCTCATATGCTTCAATTGGCGGACAACTACAAACTAAATTTCTATCACCAAATACATTATCTATTCTGCCTACTGGAGGAAAATATTTATTACTTTTCTCTGATAGATTAGCTAATGCAATTTGTCTTGAATAAGGATGTGACCAATTCTCTTGAGTTAATGTCTCAACAGTATGAGGCGAATTAATTACTGGATTGTCTTCTTTAGACCAATTCCCATTTTTTACTTCATCAATTTCCTTAGCAATAGAAATCATTGCATCGCAAAACCTATCAACCTCTGACATTGGTTCTGACTCAGTGGGTTCAACCATTAAAGTATTAGGAACTGGCCAAGACATTGTAGGAGCATGAAAGCCGTAATCAATTAGTCTTTTTGAAATATCTTCGTTAGTTATGTTTGTGTTAGAAGTGATTTCATTAATATCTAAAATACATTCATGAGCTACCATACCTTTTTCATCAGTGAAAAGAATTGGGTAATAAGGACGTAACTTATTTGCAATGTAATTAGCTGAAAGAATTGCTGTTTTTGTGGCATCTCTCAAACCTTCTTCTCCCATCATGGATATATAAGACCAAGAAATTGGTAAGATACCAGCACTTCCATAAGTTGTTGATGATATAGCGCTAGTCTCATCAAATACATTTCCAGGTAGAAATGGGATCAAATGTTTTTTAACTGCTACTGGACCTACACCTGGTCCACCACCACCGTGTGGTATGCAAAATGTCTTATGAAGATTTAAATGACTAACATCTGCACCAATCTCTGTAAGAGAGACCAGGCCTATTAATGCATTTAAATTTGCTCCATCAACGTATACTTGTCCTCCATATTTATGGATTGTTTCACAAACTTCTTTAATATCTTTTTCAAATACACCATGTGTAGATGGATAAGTTACCATCATAGCAGCAAGATTTTCTTTATGTTCTCTGGCCTTTTCTTCTAGATCATTCACATCAATATTGCCATTTTTATCACATGAAACAACAACAACTGTCATACCTGCCATTACGGCAGACGCAGGATTTGTTCCATGCGCAGAAGAGGGTATCAAACAAATGTTTCGATTATTTTCCCCATTAGATTGATGGAATTTTCTAATTGCCAGTAAACCAGCAAATTCACCTTGTGATCCAGCATTAGGTTGTAATGAAATACCATCATAGCCGGTAAGTGTGCAAAGCGACTTTTCAAGTTCATCAATTAGCTTTTTATAGCCAAGAGTTTGATCTTTTGGCGCAAAAGGATGAATGTTTGAAAACTCTGGCCATGTTATTGGCATCATTTCAGTTGATGCATTTAATTTCATAGTGCAAGAACCCAAAGGTATCATTGTTCTGTCTAGAGCTAGATCTCGATCTGATAGATGTCTTATATATCTGAGCATTTCAGTTTCAGATGATATTGATGAAAAAATAGGATGCTCTAAAAACCCTTCTTTTCTATGTAATGAGGGGTTTATATGAAAATTATTTTTTACTTTTACATTATCATTTATTTTGAATGCAACTTTTAATTTATCAATGATTTCATCATTAGATAGTTCATCAAAACTTAACGAAACTGCATTTTCAAGTTTACGGATATTTATGTTTTCTTTTAATGCTCTGTTAACATACTCATCGGTTTTATCTTTGGTTTCAAGAACGACAGTGTCAAAAAAATCGTCATGTCTTATATTAAAACCTGCCTCTAAAGCTAAGTTTGCAAATTTTGATGCATATAGATTGACTTTCATGGCAATATTTTTAAGACCATTTGGTCCATGCCAGACCCCGTAGAATCCAGCCATTATGGCCAATAATGCTTGAGCTGTGCAAATATTAGAAGTGGCCTTTTCTCTTCTGATATGCTGTTCCCTGGTTTGAAGTGCAAGTCTGTATGCTTTGAGACCTGTTTTGTCTTGAGAAACGCCCACTAATCTCCCTGGCATTTTTCTACTAAACTTCTCTTTTGTAGCAAAATACCCAGCATGAGGACCTCCAAATGCCATTGGAACACCAAATCTTTGTGTAGATCCAACAGCAATATCTGCTCCCATTTCACCAGGGGATTTTATTAATGCTAAAGATAATAAATCCGCAACAAGAATTACCATACTACCAGCGCTTTGAATTATTTTGATATCATCATCAAGGTTCTTTATTCTTCCCTCGGTATTAGGATATTGGAAGATTACACAAGAACAATCGTCGAGTTTTTCCTTTTCAGGATTTTCTGAAATTATTAAATTAATTCCAAGTGGTTCTGCCCTAGTCTTAATGACGTTAATGGTTTGCGGGTGGAGATACTTATCTAAAATAACAGTGTTCTTATTGTTGGTAAGTTTAAATGACATGGTCATTGCTTCGGCTGCAGCTGTCGATTCATCGAGCATAGATGCATTCGCAATTGGCAATGAAGTAATCTCTGATATCATTGTTTGAAAATTTAATAATGCTTCAAGCCTGCCTTGACTGATTTCGGGCTGATAAGGTGTGTAAGCAGTATACCAAGATGGGTTTTCTAGAATATTCCTTAAAAGTACTGAAGGTGTATGCGTGCTATAAAAACCTTGCCCAATCATTGAGATCATAGTTTTGTTTAAGGATGCATACTCTTTGATTTTTGAAAGAAGCTGTTTTTCTGAAAGCTCTTTTTCAATTTTCATAGGTGCACTTCTTTTTATATTTTGAGGCACAACATCATTAATGAACTTATCCATCGTTCCATAACCAAGTTTTTTTAAAAGCTTTCTTTTATCTTCTTCGTTAAGACCAATGTGTCTTTTTGAAAAATTTTCTTCCTTAAAATGACCGTATTCCATAAATCCCTCTTAGTTTTCTATTTCTTTTAAATATTGTTCTTCATCAAGAAGATCCTCTAGTTCTGCAACTTGTGCTGGCTCAATTTTAAAAAGCCATGAGGTTGGCTGCTCATTAAGTCCTTCAGGAGCATTTTCTAAGTCTTCATTTTTCTCTAAAATTTTACCTGAAACAGGACTATAGATATCACTGGCAGCTTTTACAGATTCCACTACCGCAATTGGACTGTCTTTAGTAACTTCTTTGCCGGCTTCTGGTAATTCTAAGAATACAATATCACCTAATTGCTCAATTGCATTTTCAGTTATGCCAACTTCACCATTTTCTGTGTTTATCCACTCATGTGTTTTAGCAAATTTTTTCATTGTTTATTACCTTTCTTAAAGTATCTATGTTCAACAAATGGCAACGAAGTAATTGTCATTGGAATTGAGTTTTCGCCTAATTTTGCAGTAAGTTTATGATTTGGTTTATTAAACTCACTTTTAATTATTCCCATCGCAATGGGTGATTTAATTGTAGGTCCGTATCCACCACTGCTTATTTCACCAATTTTCTCTTCATTATTGAATATAGGTGTTCCTTTTCTCACTGGTCTTCTGCCTTCAGGCAGTAGACCAACTCTTACAAATTGAGATCCATTTTCAATTTCGTTAAGGATTTTATCAGCTCCTCTAAAATTACCATCCTTTATTCTTGATGGAGAGATAGCAAAAGCTAGATCAGCTTCGACTGGTGTCATTTTTTCATGGAGTTCATTGCCATATAGGGGTAAACCAGCTTCTAGTCTTAGAGTATCTCTTGCGCCAAGGCCACATAGAGTTACTCTGTCATCATTAAGAAAGTATTTCGTTAATTCTAAAATTGTTTTTTTTGTTGAAGATATCTCAAACCCATCTTCTCCAGTGTAACCAATACGGGAAACTCTGACCTCATCTCCATTTAATGTAATTTTCTTAAAACTCATAAAGAAGAAAGAATCGTCTATCTCTCTAAAAAAACTCGATACTACATCTTTCGCTTTTGGACCCTGTAAAGCAATCATTCCATTTTGCTGAAGATGTTTGATATTTATTCTTGAAAAAGATTTTGATGCTTTATTTATTTCTTCTAGATCTTCATTTATTCGGCTTGCGTTAACAACAAGATAAAAACAATCACCTTCATTTGTTATCATTAAGTCATCAATAATTCCGCCTTCATTATTTAAGAGAAAACTATATCTAACTTTGCCTGTTTGAATTTTACCAATATCTGTAGGTGTAATTTTTTCAAGTAATAATCTACTTTCATCACCGTCTATAAGTATTTGCCCCATATGTGAAATATCAAAAAGGCCACAAGAGGATCGTGTTGAAATATGTTCATTAATTATTCCATCAGGGAATTGTATCGGCATTGACCAGCCGGCAAAATTCACAAATTTAGCGTCATTTAAAGAATGAATTTCTTCTATTGGTGATGATTTTATTTCATTCTCAAGCATTTTTTATCAATCCAAAACAAAGTTTACCCAGTAATTAATATTACTGTGTGCCCCCTCTGTCTTGGTACCTGAGAGATTAATTAGATAAAATATCTAACTTTCACCTTGGGTGGGCTATTGCCACTTTCCAGAGTGTCAAATTTTAGCGGTCCGTTTGCCTGAGAGGTTCCGAGGCGGTTACTCCTTCGGCGCTAAGTCAATACTTAGACTCTCCCACTAAAATTAATAGACAACTTAACATTGCATAATTTTATTCAAATGAAAAGAGAAAAAAAAATTAGTCCCAGAAACGTCTCTTTTCTTCTTCAATATCTGGGTTTTTACTTTCTTTGGGATTTGCATTTAGACCATTATTAATTAGCTGCCTAATTGCGTCAGCTCTCGTGATATTCATACCCTGAAATTGTTTTTTTAGTTTGTTCACATAATTATCGATTTCTAAAATAATTTCAAAAGGAAGTCTAACTGCGATAGTTTCCATCACATTCTCTTTTTTGGGCCGGCCTCTTTTTCCTGTTTTTTCCATTTTTAAAGATTTTCAAAATTAATTTAATGTAAACATTAAATAACAATAATTTTATTTAGTAAAATAAATTTTAAACTTTTCTCTGATTAGTTTGTCAGTTTCATTACTAATATGAGTTGGCTTGTGATTTTCCAGTATTTCCTTGACCTCATTATGAGCTGAGTTGATGATTTCAGGTTTGTTATTTTCATTCCATTCTTTTGGGCTCGATCGATCAGAGATTATAGGATAAACATATTCAGATTCCATAACGGCAAGTGTTCTATCATGGCCTAAATAATGACCAGGACCGTTTAAACAAACATCTTTAATAGCCTCAAAAGAGAGAGTATCATCGTTAACTTCAATTCCTCTAACACATCTTAAACATTGCCCAAGCATATCGTTATCGATAATCATACTCTCTAAACTAAAACCTAAAAGAGAAGCATGCATTCCCGCTGATTCATAAACTAAATTTAAACCTGCTAAACCTGCCATTACAGCTGTAGAACCCTTTTCATAACCAGATTGAGAGTCTGGCAATTTAGAATCGCACATTCCTGCAGCTGCACCTGAAGGCAAGTCAAAATGGCATAGCATTTGAGCGCATGCAGCAGAGAGCAATCCCTGCTCTCCTGAACCACCTGACATGGCTCCCGTTCTAAGATCTGAGACAAAAGGCCAAGTCCCAGCTATGCATGGATGCCCAGGTTTAATAGAGTTAACATAAACCAATCCTGCTAAAACTTCAGCTGTAGCTTGTGCTATTGTTCCAGCTATTGATGCTGGTGCTGTTGCTCCAGCCTGGCCAGCTGACAGAAGTAAAACTGGAATTCCAGCCTTGATGCACTCTTCCATAACTAAACAACTTTCAGTTGCAAAACGCATTGGGGGTACTACAAAAGCATTTGAATTAGAAATAAATGGGCGTTTTCTCCACTTGTCTTCTCCACCTGCAATAATATGAAGCATTTCAGAAACTGGCTTTATAAATTCAGCTTCAGTAAAGCTCACCCCTATATGTTTTTGTGTACCTGAAATGCAAGCATATAAAGTATTCAAATCCATTTCTTTGGGATCTTCGATATCTGTTGCAACCATGGGTCTTTGAAAAAAGTGGATATTATCCATTTTTTCAGCAATGCATGCTGCATTATAAATATCTTGTGCTTCAGATGGTCTGTAGTTTTTATTATGAGAGTCTACAACATTTACAGCCGCGCCAGCAGTTCCATAATGGACATGATTTTTCTTTAAATGCATATCAAAATTTTCAATCTGCCCAAAAAGAGTAATATTTTTATGAGTATCACCAATAGCTTTTCGAACAACATTTTCAGGAAACTTTAATCTTTGATCGTCTCCTAAAAAAGCACCATAATTTAACATTGCAGAAATGCCAGTATCGGGTGCTTGCGAGAGACCTACTTCATTAAGAAGTTGAAAGATAGTTTGTTCAATTGCTGATATATCGCTTTGAGAAAGGGGTTTATAGGTCCCTCCAATCATGCCAGGACCAATTGGCTTTATATTGTCTGGTAATGGTGCTGCTCTTTTAAGTTTTCTAGCTGATCTTCCACCAGAACGTCTATTTCTTTTCATTGGAATATCATCCATTTATAAGAACTCCTTAATTTGGATTAAATTTTGATATTAACATTCGACGGATCGTAGGCTGGTTTTAAATATGGAGTAGCAGTATATCTCTTGCCAGCAACATCAATCATATACTCTCCCTTTAATTGTTCTTCAGGACTTTCCCCTTTTTTATCGCATTCAACATATCCCATTCCAACAGCTGATCCTAGATGATGTCCATAATTTCCACTAGTTAGATAACCAACAATTTTATCATTTTTTATTATAGGCTCATTATGGAAAAGAAGTGGTTCAGGGTTTTCTAAAACAAACTGCATCATTCTTTTTTGAACGCCTTCCTGTTTTTTAATTTCTACAGCATTTTTCCCAATAAAATCACCGAATTTACTTTTAGGTTTATGTGTCTTAACAGCAAAACCAAGGCCTGCTTCTATAATATTGTCTTCTGAAGAAATATCATGTCCATAATGCCTATATGCTTTTTCTATCCTGCAACTATCTAGACTATGGAGGCCACAAAGTTTAATTGGCATTTCGGAATTCCTTTTCATAATTTCCTCAAAGACATAAGAAGACATATCTGATGAAATATAAATTTCCCAACCGAGCTCTCCTACATAACTAATTCTGTGTGCCCTTGCTATTCCCATACCTATTTCAATTTCTTTAGCAGTTCCAAAGGGAAATCTTTCATTATCTAAAGATTCTAAAATGAGTGGTTGAAGAAATTTACGCGCATCAGGTCCCATGATTGATATGACAGCTTCTGAGCATGTGGCATCGTAAGCATGACAATGCGCATCATCTGGAACATGGCCTTTTATCCAATTAATGTCTTTCTGTATTGTTGCAGCAGGTGTTACAACTAAAAACTCATCTGAAGATAAACGTGTAATTGTGATATCTGATTCTATGCCCCCATCATCATTTAAAAATTGTGTATAAACAATTTTTCCTGGAGAGACGGCTATATTGTTTCCACATATTTTTTGTAGGAAGTCTTCGGCATCTCTGCCAACAACTCTAATCTTACCAAAACTAGAAAGATCATATAAACCAACGGATTTTCTAACTGCATTATGTTCATCAGCACTATTGTCAAACCAATTCTGCCTCTTCCATGAATATTTATATTCAGGAATAATTTTCTTTTCTAATTGTTGTTTGTTGAGAAACCAATTAGGTCTTTCCCAGCCAGAAGTTTCACCAAAACAAGCTCCATATTTTTTAAGATAAGAATGTATAGGACTTCTCTTAATATCCCTTCCAGTCTCAAATTGTCTATATGGAAAATGATCAGCGTATAAAAGACCAAGAGTTTCAGATACACGTTTTTTAAGATATTGTTTATTTCTCTGAAAGGGCATCATACGCCTGATATCAACTTCCCAAAGGTCAATATTTGGTCTGCCATTTTTAATCCAATCAGCAAGCACCTTTCCAGCACCACCAGCAGATTGAATGCCAACAGAGTTAAAGCCTGCCGCCACAAAAAAGTTTTTAATTTCAGGTGTTTCACCCAGTAGGTATCTATTGTCTACAGTAAAACTTTCTGGTCCATTAAAGAATGTTTTTATTCCAGCACTTCCAAGATGCGGAAATCTATTAATTGCTCTTTCGAGGATCGGTTCAAAATGATCAAAATCTTCAGGTAAACTATCAAATTCAAAATCTTCTGGTATGCCATCTCCACCCCATGGTTTTGAATTTGGCTCAAAAGCGCCTAGCAAGATTTTTCCTGCATCCTCTTTATAGTAAGCGCATTCATCAGGAACTCTCAGAACAGGTAATTCTTCTTTCAATCCTTCTATTGGTTCAGTGACAATATAGAAATGCTCACAAGCGTGAAGTGGAACAGATGCTCCAGCCATTTTACCTATTTCTTGCCCCCACATGCCGCCAGCATTGACAACAAATTTTGACTTTATATAACCTTTTTCAGTTTTAACACCTGATATTTTATTATCTTTAGTTTCAATATCTAGAACTTTCAAATCTTCTAAAATTTTAACACCAAAATTCCTTGCTCCTTTTGCAAGTGCTTGGGTAATATTTACTGGATCAGCCTGCCCATCTTTTGGAAGCCATAAACCACCAAGAACATCTTCGGTATTTAAATGTGGATACCTTGATTTAATTTCTGCCTTATCAATATTTTCAATCTCTACATCATAAGCTCTTGCCATGTCAGCTTGCCTGTTGAGTTCTTCCAGCCTTTCTTCTGTAAGAGCTACTGTCATGGAGCCATTTCTCTTAAAGCCTGTTACAACACCTGTTTCCTTTTCTAGATCCCAATATAATTCCTGACTATATTTAGCTAATCTGGTCATGTTTTGGGTTGCTCTGAGCTGAGCTATAAGACCAGCAGCATGCCAAGTTGTTCCGCATGTAAGTTTTTTTCTTTCTAAGAGTAAAATATCCTTCCAGCCAAGTTTGCCTAGGTGATAAGCTATTGAGCATCCAATAACGCCACCACCAATTATAACAACATTAGCTTCTTCTGGAATATTCAAAATTAACTCCTTAGTTTAAGATTTTCAGGATCATACAAGGCTTCATTAACTATATATGCTTTTCTTTTTCTGCCTAGAACATCAATATACAATTGATCATTTAATCCATTAAGGTTTCTGTCATCCAAAATGGCCATAGAAATAGACTTTTTCACTCTATGACCGTAACCTGAAGAGACAATTGGCCCAAGATAATCATCTCCAGCAAAAACTGGTGACAAATATACTGGTTCTCCAAATGGTTTATTATCTTCTGGATCATCTACAACAAGGGTTACGAACTTTTTAGAAGTTCCTAAATCAAACTCATTCTTTAGTGCTTCCTTGCCAATAAAATTACCTTTGTCAAATTTTATCCACTTTTCTAAACCGCTTTGCAGCATTGTGTAGTCTGAAGTTAAATCACTCTTCCATGAGCGATAATTTTTTTCTAACCGCATTGAGTCTAATGCGAGCATTCCAAAATGGATTAAGTTAAAGTTCTCTCCATGTTGAACAAGCTCATCATAAATTTTTTTCATACTATTATTGTGGACATGAATTTCGAAGCCCTTTTCACCTGCATAAGAAACCTTTAAAACACGTGTATCTTCACCACATAATTTTATAGATTTATGACTTAACCAGGGAAAGCTCTCATTGTCTGTTTTTTCGTCAGTAAGTTTTGCGATTAATAAATCTGATTTTGGTCCTGTTAATAACATAGTTCCAAGGTCATGAGTTGTATCAACAATTTTTATATTGCTGCTTTCAGGGAGATTAAAATTCAACCAGTCTCTATCATGCCAATAAGCTCCTGCACCAGTAAGCAACCATACATGGTCTTCAGAGATTCTGGTTGCAGTCATTTCGGTAAGCACTTTTCCTTTATGAGATGAAAAATATACAAGACCTACTTTACCAATTTTTGGTAAACGTCCTGTTATAAGTGTCTCCAGCCATTGAGATGTTCCTTCACCCGAAATTTCAAATCGTGAGAAACCAGTTAGATCAATCACACCACAGTGTTCTGCAACATGATTACATTCTTTTGATACATCATCAAACCAATGTTGCCTGTCATAGGAATTAGCAGGTTTTTTCAAACTTTCATTATTTGTGTACCAATCAGCTCTTTCCCAACCACCATAAGAACCCATTACTGCTCCAGCTTTTAGCAAACTATCATAAATGGGAGAGACTTTAGCAGGTCTTCCGGCCGGCCATTGTATTTGAGGAAAGTGCATAGCATATTCATGGCTATAAGTTTCAATGGCCTTGGCTTTAGTGTATTCAAGGTCAACATGATTAGTATATCGTCTTGGATCTACTGCCCATGAGTCAGTTTCAGGTTCACCTTCAACAATTATATCAGCTAGTAGTTTTCCAGCACCCCCTCCTTGAACAATTCCAAATGTAAATACACACGCTTCAAAAGCATTCTTTACACCGGGCATTTGACCTATCAATGGCAAGCCATCTGGAGCATATGGAATTGGTCCATTAACAACGCGAGTAATTCCTACACTGCCAAGCAAAGGTACTCGTTTACAAGCATCTTCAATATACCATTCCAATCTTTCTAGATCATCATTATATAATTGAAATGAAAAGTCCTCAGGCATAGGATCATCAGATGTAGTCCAATGCGCCCTACAATTTTTTTCATACGGACCAAGTAACAAACCATCTTTTTCTTGTCTTAAATAATATGAAGAGTCTGGGTCTCTTAATAATGGGACTTTATACTTGTTAGCTTCTAATTCTGGAATAGGTTCCGTAATTAAATACTGGTGTGCTAATGAAACACAAGGGACATTTCTTCCAAACATTTTTCCAACTTCAGCAGCTCTATATCCAGCAGCATTTACAACATATTCACATGTAATATCGCCTTCAGGAGTTGTTATCAGCCATTCGTCATTTACACGCTGTGCATTTGTTGCTGGGCAAAATCTAATAATTTTACCACCATTATTTTTAGCGCCTCTGGCAAGCGCTTGAGTTAGTTGAGCTGGATCAATGTCACCATCGAGTGGATCCCATTGACCGCCTTCTAAATCATGTGTCTCTATATATGGATGTAATTCTTGAATTTGACTGTTTGTAAGCATTTCAAATTCAACGCCCATCTGTTTTCCCATTGAACAGACATGCCTGAACTCTTCCATTCTTTGTCTTGAATGAGCAAGTCGAATTGCACCTGTTACATGATAATTAATTGGGTAGTCTACAAGATCACCTAGTTTTCTGTAAAGCTGGGTTGAATAAGACTGCATCTTCATCATTGTCCAAGAGCCAACAAAATTTGGACAGTTCCCTGCAGCATGCCACGTTGACCCTGATGTAAGTTCATTTTTTTCCAGAAGAACAACGTCCTTCCATCCATGTAAAGTCAGATGATATAAAATGGAGCAGCCTACTACTCCACCTCCAATTACTACCACTCTGGCATGTGAGGGTAATTTACTGTTTTCTTCTTTCGCTTTTGAACTTGATATATCTTCTGGCATTTGAAACCTTTAAAGTTGTTATAATTTTTATATTGAACATTTTATTTATTTTGCAAAGTCAAAAAATCATTAAAAATTAAAAAAAATTGATTATTTTAGATTTAAATAAATTTTTGTGTAAAATAAAACTCTATTGAAGGTTTTTAAGAGGGCTTTAGAAATGGAAAAAGTAAGTTTTACAAGAATGGATGAGGGAACCCCAGAAGAGTATGCATTTCTTCATAAGGGAGAAGTAGAATTCACAAAAGGTTTGCCAGACAGAATTATCGGAGCTTTGATAAATTTAGATAACACTTTATCTGGATATCGTATTACAAGACTTCAACACTCTCTACAATCTGCGACAAGGGCTGAGGAAGATGGAGCAGACAAGGAATTAATTGTTGGTGCTTTAATCCATGACCTTGGTGATGATTTAGCACCTGCCAATCATTCGCAATTAGCGGCAACAATTATAAGACCTTATGTAAGAGAAGAGGTAACTTGGATTATTTCGATGCATGGTCTATTTCAAATGTTCTATTTTGGTCCCAAAGAATATATTGGGAATGACATTGGAATAGATAAATCATTGAGAGAGAGATATAAGGATCACAAATGGTTTTCGTCCTGTGATAAATTTTGCCGTGATTGGGATCAGATGTCCTTCGATCCAGATTACCCAACTAAATCTCTAGATTATTTTAAACCTTTGGTTAATGAGATTTTCTCAAGAACACCATTTGATCCTAAATTCGTTGGGAAACCTGAATTTTGATAAATTACCCTAGTGTAGGCATAGTAAATTGAGGGTCTGATCTTTGTCCACGAGGCCACCTTACTGTTGTGGTTTTCAATCTTGTATAAAATCTAACACCTTCCATGCCATGCATATGATGGTCACCAAAAAGTGAAGACTTCCATCCTCCAAAACTATGGAACGCCATTGGAACTGGAATTGGAACATTGACGCCAACCATTCCCACTTCAATTTCATTTGAGAACCCTCTGGCTACATCTCCGTCTCTAGTAAAGACAGCAACTCCATTTGCGTATTCATGACCATGAATAAGGTCAACAGCAGAATTATAGTCTTGTGCTCTTACAACTGATAAAACTGGACCAAAAATTTCATTTTTATATATCGACATATCTTTTGTAACATTATCAAAAAGAGATCCGCCAATAAAATATCCATTCTCATATCCTTGCATTGAAGGTTTGGTATTGCGTCCATCGACTACTAGTTTAGCACCTTCATTAACACCCTCATCTATGTAACCTGTGACTTTGTTTAAATGCTCACTTGTTATAAGCGGTCCCATTTCTGCACTTGGATCAACTGAAGGTCCAATTTTCAATGCTTCAATTTTTGGTACTAATTTTTCTACAAGTGCATCTGCAACTTTATCAGTAACAGGAACAGCAACTGAGATAGCCATGCATCTTTCTCCAGCAGAACCAAATGCAGCTCCCATCAATGCGTTTGTAGCCATATCTAAATCTGCATCCGGCATAATAACCATGTGGTTTTTGGCACCGCCAAGCGCTTGAACCCTTTTACCAGTAGATGTTCCTGTAGTATAAATATATCTTGCTATAGGAGTTGAGCCTACAAAACTTACAGCTTTAATATCTTTATGGTGGAGTATTGCATCAACTGCTACTTTATCTCCTTGGACAACATTAAATACACCATCTGGCAAGCCTGCTTCAGAAAGCCATTTTGCAATTAATAATGATGGTGAAGGATCTCTTTCAGATGGTTTTAAAATAAAACAATTTCCACAAACTAATGCTACAGGAAACATCCACATTGGAACCATTCCCGGAAAGTTGAATGGAGTAATTCCAGCAACCACACCTAGAGATTGCCTTACATTAAAACTATCAA
The DNA here is from genome assembly GCA_964571065.1 of uncultured Rhodobacterales bacterium. Classification (GTDB taxonomy): domain Bacteria; phylum Pseudomonadota; class Alphaproteobacteria; order Puniceispirillales. Next base: position 14,127 of record CAZNBI010000014.1, read on the forward strand.
CTTCCGTACCAACGTTTTCTGTGTAGTCGCCTTTGAGTAAATGCGGTGCACCAACAGCAAATTCTACAACCTCAAGCCCTCTTGTAACCTCACCAAGTGCGTCTTCATGAGTTTTACCATGTTCACTACTTATACATTTAGCTAATTCTTCGCGTCTTTGGTCTAAAATATATTTAAATTTATCTAGAACCCTTGCTCTCCTTAATGGTGGCTGATTAGACCACTCTTTCCAAGCTGACTTTGAATTTTCAACAGCATGGTTCACCTCTTCAACTGACGCTAAATCAACATTTTTTTCCGAAGTTCCTGTGGCTGGGTTAAATACTGGTTTATTTAAACCTGATTTACCTTCAACATTATTTCCATTGATATAATGACCAATATTACCCATATACTTCTCCCTTTTTCATAAAATCTTATTACATCTAAATTATTTTAATTTAGTAATAAAAGATTTAATTGAAATTTCCTGTAATACTTATAATTATGTAAACTATACTAACTTAATTTGTTAATAAAGATTTTATTAATAGGATGCAAATATGAATAAACCCATTATAAAAGCTTTTCATGATAGTTCGACAGGTACAATAAGTTACGTTGTTGAAGACCCAAAAACAAAAAATTGTGCAGTTATTGATTCTGTTTTAGATTTTGATATTTCATCTGGACGAACATCCACTAATAATGCTGATGAAATAATTGAGTTTATTAAAAATAACAAATTAAATCTTGAATGGATAATAGAGACACATGTTCATGCTGACCACTTGTCAGCAGCTCCATATATTCAGGATAAAATTGGTGGAAAAATTGGTATTGGCGAGGCTATTATATTGGTCCAAGATACTTTTGGTAAGATATTTAATGCTGGAACTGAATTTGAAAGAGATGGAAGTCAGTTCGATAAATTATTTAAAGATAATGACACATACAAAATTGGTGAGCTAAATGCTAAAACAATGCATACGCCAGGACATACCCCAGCTTGTATGGTTCATATAATTGAAGATACAGCTTTTGTAGGGGATACTTTGTTTATGCCAGATGGAGGTACTGCGAGAGCTGATTTTCCAGGAGGTGATGCAAGAACTTTATATAGGTCTATTAAGAAGGTGCTTAACTTACCAGGAGAAACTAGGCTATTTATTTGTCATGATTATGGCCCAGGAGGAAGAGAAATTTCATGGGAGACAACAGTTTCAGAACAAAGAAAGAATAATATTCATGTAAAAGACGGTATCACAGAAGATAAATATGTTGAGTTACGTGAAGCAAGAGATTCTACTTTGAGCATGCCAAAATTAATAATTCCAGCAACACAAGTAAATATGCGAGCAGGCGATTTGCCAGAAGAAGAAAATAACGGTGTTAAGTATCTAAAAATACCTATTGATAATTTATAGTATTAGAAATTATTTAACAAAATTTTTTAAGAAGGAAAAAATGAAAAAAATTAACGAAGAGCTTTATGTTGGCTCACAAATTAGTGAAGGCGATATTCAACTCTTAAAAGAACATGGAATTAAAACAATTGTCTGCAATAGGCCTGATAATGAAGGTCAAGGGCAAACAAATATTGATGTAATTAGAAACGAGGCAAATAATCATGGCCTATCAGTTGAATATATTCCTTTTGTACCATTAAGACTTACAATGGATGATATTAAAAATTTTGCAGATCTATTGAAAAGTGATAAAAAGCCCATCTTTGCTTATTGTTTGTCTGGTTTGAGGTCAGAGCAAATAGCTCAACTAGCCTATGAATACCTAGAAGACAAATAGTTTCAGTTTTAATTTTAAAATGCAATTTCCCAAACTAGGAATATCATTAAGAAGTCTTAAAAGAGATGGCAGTGATTTTTCTGAAAGGGTTAACGAAGTTTCCAATTATAATCCTTTTAGTATTGAGTTAATGGGTTTTGCACAAGATTTGATTTTTAATGGGAATTTAAACCAACAAAGAATAGATATCTTAAATCAAGAACTTGAGAGGTTTTCAGGGAAAAAAACTTTTCATGGTCCCATGGTAGTTAACTTCTTAGATAAGAAAGATAATTTAAAAGATTATGAAAAATTAACTCAGTCTTATATTGATCTTACACATAAACTAAATGCAGAAAAAATTATTATTCATACTGGTTTCTGCGATAACGACAGTGAAGAAAGCCTTAAGCAAAAATACTCTATACAACGTGATTACTTGAAAAGTATTGGGGACTATGCTGCAGAAAGAAATGTTATCATCTGTGTAGAAAATATTTTCCCTTTTTCTCATTCGTATCATACTGCGCTACCCTCAAAGTTATCTGAAGAGATAAATACTATTAATCATGAAAATGTTAGTGCTTGTTTTGATGTAAGTCATGCTTATATTTGCTGTAATATTTACCAAGCTGATTTTTTAGAGAATTCCATGAATTTGGGAGGTATTTCCGATCATTGGCATGTACATGATAGTTTTGGTAAATTAAATTATGATTACCTTAAAGCCACAAAATCTGAAGCACTTTCCTTAGGTAATGGAGACCTTCACTTAGCTGTTGGTGATGGAAGCATCCCTTGGAAACAAATAATATCAAATACAAAAATTAAATCTGATACTGTCTTTAATATTGAACTTAATCCTGAGCTTTGGTTTGATCTTGAAAAATGTGTAAATAGTACTTTAGAATTAATTGAATTTTCAAAAGATAAATCATTATCAAAGTAAAATTTGAAATTAAAACTTTAATATTATTTTTATTTCAGTTTAATTATAAATAACAATTTTTAAAGTACAGTTAACAAATGATGAATTTCTACAAGAAGCATTCAGAAAAATTAATTGGATATACTTTTATAACTCCAGCAGTATTAATAATAAGTCTTTTTGGTGTTTTTCCAGTTTTCTTTGGAATGTATATGAGCGTTCATAAATGGAAAGTATTCAAAGGAAGATTTTTAGGTTTTGAAAATTATGAACGTATCTTGGGAAGTTTATCAGCGTTTTGGTTTTTTGTTATTGGTCTCCTTTTTCTTATTTTAAGTTATTGGGTTTGGTCTGAATTCAAAGACAAATTTAAAAACAAACTTTATGTTTTGATATCTTCTGTATTAATTCTCATTATTGGAATTTATTTAATCAATATTAACTGGGGTATAATGATATCTGAAGGAGATGATGATTATTTATATTCATTAATTTACACATTATACTATTCTCTTTTTACCATAATCTTTGAAGTTGGGTTGGGCTTGGTCATTGCGTTTGCACTCTATCAAAAACTAGCAGGCAAACAGTTTTTCCAAATGATACTTTTATTTCCTTACATCACACCTGCTGTAATGGGAGCTGCAGTATTTTTTCTAATTTTTGGAAAAGCAGAAACTTCTTTTTTAAATCAATTTGTGGGGTTGTTTGGGATAGAACCGCAGCTATGGCTTTTCGACAAGCGCCCTATAACTGAAGTCTTGTTTGGTGTTAAAATCGATGGTCTTTTTGCAGGGCCAAGCCTCGCATTAACATCATCAATTTTTTACGGTATTTGGTCGTATACTGGCTATTATGCGATTATTTTGTTAGCTGGACTTTCAATTATTCCAAGTGATCTATATGAAGCTGCAAAAGTAGAAGGCGCTTCCAGATGGCAGACGTTTGTAAAAATAACAATACCACTTCTGATGCCAATAATTTTCTTTTTAATGTTAACAGGCTTTATTAACACTTTCCAAGCTTTCAATAGTATATTTGTTATGCAAACATCTTCAGCAGGAGACACGATGGATGTTGTTACTATTGAAATTTTTGATCACTTTTGGGGAAGGGTAAAATACGGCTATGCTGCAGCTGAAGGTGTAATATTATTTATACTTTTAAATGTTCTTGCGATTTCTCAGTATGTAATTTTTAGGAAAAGAATTAATTATGACTAAAATTTTTAATTCTGAAACTAGAGCGCCATACATCATTTTATCACTGGTATTCATCATATCAATATACCCTTTCTTTTATATGATAATGACCTCCCTAATGACGGCAGGTGAGGCTATAAATCAATACGTTTTTCCTAGAAGTCCTATGTTTGAAAATTATGTTGAGGTTTGGACGTCTAATAATTTCCAGAGATATACAATTAACAGCATAATTATAAGTACTATTACAGTGCTTGGTGTTTTGTTAACAAGTATTCCCGCAGCTTATTCATTTGCTCGAATAGAATTTCCTTTTAAAAACTTAATTTTTTATCTTCTTCTTTTATCCTTAATGATACCTGAGATAATCACTTTACTTCCTCATTTGCTGATAATTAGAGGTGAAATCATTCCGTTGCCATTTGGTCCTACATGGATGAATACTTTACAAGGATTAACAGTCCCTTTTATGGGCAATATTTTTGTTATTTTTCTTTTAAGACAATACTTTAAAAAAATTCCAAATGAACTTTGGGAAGCTGCACGACTCGACGGTGCGTCTCACTTTTATTTCTTAACCCGTATAGTTATTCCAATGAGTATGCCAATTATTGTTACTGTTGGCCTTTTCACTTTTATCATTGCATGGAACAGTTTTGCGTGGCCTCTTTTGATATTAACAAAGGAGGATTGGTATCCTGTAACCGTCTCTGTATATAGCTTTGTAAGAGAAGTGGGCCCTAACTTTCACTTGCTTATGGCAGCTTGTTTAATCGCTATAGCGCCAATACTAATTTTGTATTTTTTCACTCAAAGATTATTCATTGAAAGCATATCCAATTTTGGTATAAAAGAATAAACAAATGCATATTTGAAATAGAATATTTGTCATAAATATGTAATCTAAATCTTGTATTAGTACTTTATCAATTAACTAAATAAAACTGGGGTAGGTTATGAAACTTTCAAAAATTATAATAAAATTATTTTTTGCTTCTTTAATCTTAATTTCAGGCAAAGCTTTTGCAGTAACAGCTGATGATATTGAAAATGCTGATCCAAAAGGTCAAACAGTAGAATTTTGGGTTCAATATTCTGATGAAAGACTTGATGCGATGAAAGCAAGGGCTGAACGATTTGAGGCAGAAACAGGAATCAAAGTAAATGTTGTTTACAAAGGTCATTATGGAAAAGTTCAGTCTGCGATGATGTCATCTGCGGGAACTAAAGACATTGCTGATGTAGCTAGAGGTTATGGTAATGCTGCTGCAGATATGTATATTGTTAAAGCTTCTATAGACCAAACAATGCTTGCAAATAGTAAAAAATGGGGTGTCACACAAGCAGATAAAGATGACTGGGGTGCAAATTGGGCAGTTGGTTACTCACCTTATTTTGATGGAAATCCAAAATTACTTCATGAAGTTGGTAAATCAATCGAAATTTTATATTACAATAAAGATTGGTTAAATGAACTTGGCCTAGATGCGCCAAAGACACCTGCTGATTTTGCTAAAGCAGCTTGTGCTGCTACTAACCAAGACTTTAGTGGTAAAATGGGTGAGGAGCCAAGTTACGGTTACGAAATAGATACTGATGCTAGTAATTTTGCTGCATGGGTTTTTGCTCATGGCGGTGATGTATTTGA
>CAZNBI010000015.1:0-19583 GCA_964571065.1 uncultured Rhodobacterales bacterium
CGCCTGTTACAAGTTCAATTTCACAGCCATAACCTTCTTCAAGAATTATTTTATCGACATTGGCCATTAAAGTTGCTGATGGCCAGTTCATATCAGCCATTGTCATTGTTCCACAATTAGCCATTGCATTTCCAGATAAAAGAAATGACACAAATAAGGAAATTGTGGATATTAAGATTTTTCTCATATTATCCTCTCGTTGATTTTATAATTATGTAAATTAAGAACAAATAATTAAATGATTATCAACCTTTAAATTTAATCATTGTCAAATAGTCCCGCACCAGCACCTGTTGTTCTAGATATTTCAGTTTCTGGAACAAGTGTCTTTCTTGAGAGAAAATCAAGTTTTGTCCAGATATTTTTCTCTATTTTAATGCTCTTTAATTTGGAACTATAATTTGGAGGATTAAAATTTTCTTTTCTCATTGATATGAATTTGGGTCTAGAATCTGTTTGATAGTTCCAATACAAATTTTTTCTTTTATCAATAAAACCTATAATTTTTTTAGTTGTTGAAATTCTTAAGCATTCAACATCATTTATCAATCCAAGACCGCATAAAATTAAAGGTGAATCTAGTGTTTCAAATGAAATTTCATCATAAATATTAGTCCTAAAAAAATCTACTGCTGAGATCCCCTCATTCAAAACAGTGCTGTGACCAAAATTAAGAGTTTTCTCATAAACTTTATAATTTGATTTTTTTCTTTTTTTATTTTGGAAACATTTTAACGCTTCTTTAGAAGCATTTAGTCCAAGTAATTCTAAGGTTGCTACAGCGTCTGAAATTTCATCGCATGTTCCAACTTCAATATTTGAACCTAAACCTGCTGTAAATATAAGATTTTTAAGTTCTGTGAACGAACATTGCATAACTTTAGATTAAGGAAGGAAGCCACCAATCATCGCTATATTTCGATGAAATTTCACTAGCAAGTGGAGCACCCTGAAACAAATTTACCCTAGTCCATTTATCTGACTTTGGATCAAATTTAGAAGCTCCAAAAAAAGAAAGCTTGAACCTTAGCATGTCTATTGGAAGACTGTTTTCATCAATTAAATTAGATTGTATTTCTGAATAGGGTGCCCACACATTAGTTTGAATTCTTTTAACAATATACCTATGATTCGGATACCTCATTACAAATTCCGCCATAGTAGCATTATTTTCAAATTTGCTTAAATCCGTTAAAAGCGCTTGGACTTTTTTTGCAATGTCTAAGGGTTGTTCTAAATCTGAACCTTCTTCTAAATAACGATTTCCAAGCCTAGGCTCTAGTTTTTCCTCTGAAACATACCAAAACTTTGCACTTGAAGATTTATTTTCAAAATTTAAATTCAATGCCCATTCAAAATTATTTTCAATATATTCAATAAGCTTTGAAACTTTCATCCCAGGATCTAATTTGATTTTTAATGAATTCTCAAGGCAATGCTCTAAATCATCTATCTCCTCGCCACTAAGTTCTAAAATAAGAGAAATCATAAGTTCATGACATTCTGCTGAATTTTTCTTCGAGAGTTCAAATAAATAATTTAATGGATACGACCGTGACAAAATTTCTTCATTAATAGTATCATTAATTAATTTCCATTCTTTTATTAAAATTGATATTCGATTAGCTTGTCTTTCATCGTCAGTTTTCCATTCCTTTAAATGGTTTAGCGCCCTAGTAATAAGTTTGAGGGCAAATTCCCTTTTGTAAGATGTTAAAAAATCTACATTTAAAACTTTATTTAAAGCAGTCTCTTTTACCATAAACCAGTTATTTAAAAGAATAGGGTGTTTTACCAAGAAAGGAGCCATTCCAAGACCAGTAGAATTTCCTATTCCTATATGCCGCCGAATATTTTTATTTAGTTTAACAAACTTTTTTGGGTTTAAGTTTTTTGCTACATGATGAACAAGTTTAATTGAGAAATGACGTATTAAATATACTGTTAGCATTTCAGCTTGAAATGGTGGTGAAAAACATGATTGGAGCTTAACATTGTCTCTATCGTCAATTCCAAATTTTCCATTCCCGTAAACAGCGGTAGTTCTCATAAAGTAACCAATTTCATTTATGGAATGATAGGATGGCTGTAATCCCTGAGATAGAAGTTCAACAACTTTGTTAAAAAGTCTTACTGACTTATTTGCACGACTAATAACAAGTTCTTTATTTGTAAATCTTCCAGCTTCTTGAAGTGGCAGATTTTTCTTCAATCTATTAATATCTTTTAAATTTGGTAACCCTTTGAAAAGAGCGAATGAAGCATCCCAAGCTGATGCAATTACTCTATCTGTTCTCATTGCGTCATCCAAAGCATTAGAAAATGCAATTAGAGAATAAACTTTCTTATCTAAATTTATTGTAAAAACAGCATGTCCAAAACCATTTTTATCCATTTTCCATAAATGAGTACTAATTTTAGATTTATTTTTCGCAAGTTTTCTCATTAAAATTCTCATAAAAGAAAGCCTTGTTGGAAAGCATGAACCCATTTTTTCTAATGTTGCTACTTCAGATGGTGACCTCTTAAACGAAAAGTCTAAATTATTTTGATTATTAATAATGTTCATAAACTAATTTTCTAAAATGATTTTTTGAAAAAGTTCAACCAATTTCTACCCATTATGTCTTTAATGTTTTCACTTGAAAGGCCTACTTTTTTTAGTCCTTTTGAAATATTATTAAAGTCTCTATTATCTTTAAACCAATTAGGCTGTTTTGGAAAGCCTGGGTTTTCAATGCTTCCTTCCCCAAAATCTGTATCTTTCGTCCAACGCCCATTTCTCATCCATTCGACTATAGTATCGGGTTGATCTTGGCAAAGATCGCTACCAATACCTATATTTTTAATTCCTATAAGGTCAACAGTGCGAACTATCATATCACAAAAATCATTTAGTTCACACATGCTTCCATTTTTTAGGTGGTGTGGATATAAAGAAAGACCTAGCATTCCTCCAGACTCAGATAGGCATTTTAAAATTGTATTTGATTTGTTTCTTTTTGCTGGGTGCCAAAAACTTGGATTTGCATGGGTAATACTTATTGGTTTTGATGAATGCTCAATTGCTTCTAGAGTTGACCTTTCTGAGGAATGGCTCATATCTATAACCATTCCAACTCTATTCATTTCTTTAATTACTTCTTTTCCCATTCTGGATATACCAGCATCATTAGTTTCATAGCATCCGGAAGCCAGTAATGATTGATTATTATAAGTTAATTGCATAAACTTAATTCCAAGTTTTTGCCAAATTTCTATCAGGCCTATATCATCTTCTATGGGCGAAGGATTTTGGAAACCAAAAATAATTGATGTCTTTTTTTCTCTTTTAGTCTTTACAATATCTTCAGCGTTGAAGGCTTGAACAATAAGGTCAGAATATTTAGAGAAGTAAGTATTCCATTTCTCAAGATTTAAAACAGTTTCTCTGAAATTTTCATGATATGCTATTGTAACATGAACACAATCAACATTTCCCTCACGCATTTGCTTAAATACTTTAGGAGACCAGTTTGCATATTGAAGGCAATCTATAACAATATTATCTACTGAGTTGCTTACCATAGTAATAAATAATTAGTTTATTTTATTTTTTCATTCAAGAATTTAACTTGAAATCTTATTGTGCAAACTTTCATTTAAAATAGTTCATTGCAGTTATTGATATTTTCAATTTTACTCAGCTTTTCATAGAGATTTTCAATATTAAAATTTACTTTAGAGTATTGTATGCATGATTGAAACTTATTAAATAGCGATTGTTTATCTAGGGGTTTAATTGCTGACCCAGTGGGAGCGCCAATAAACTTCTCATAAGAACTTCCATTTTTTAAAATTAGTCTTACATTTGACCATTCGGGACAAATTAACTTACTTTTCCTATGACTATTTGGGATATCTCCAACAATAATTTTAATTTTTTTCATTAAAATTTTTGTTTTTTTATCTAAAATGTACTTTTTATTTAAATTCTCCAATTTAATTGAACCAAATCTTACAATCATTGCAATAGAAAACTGCATACTAAATTGAGCCTCTTTAACAGTTTGGGGATTATTATACGTTAAGTTAGAAGCTATTACTTTTGGAACAACACAATTGATTTCTTTAATTTCTTCAGGATTAATTTTTTTTGTTTTCAATATAAATTTTATTCCATCTGAGGCTGAGTGACTTGCATAGCATACTGGATATTTCTTTATATCTACACCTGGATCAAGCAAACTAAATATAGTTCCAATATTTTTGATAGCTTGATTATCAAAGTTATTATCATTCAAAATAGACTTAAGCCCATTTTGGTCTTCAAACACATCTATAGGACCATTGGCACCTCGTTGAGCTAAGTTTGAAGAAATTATTCCATTTTCTGCTGATTTTCCGCAATAGAAGTGTTTAGCATTAGTTCCTCTAATAGCGCGGATTGCTCCAACTCCTGAAGCAGAAATAGATAATGCATTCTCGATATCCCTCTGATTTAAGCCACTAATTGAAGCAACACCTGCAGTGCTACCAATTGATCCAAATACTGAAGTTGTCCACCATCCTTTATCATAAATCTCGTTGGTAAAAGCCTTGGCAAGAGCAAATTGAATTTCTAATCCAATAATAAATCCCTTTAATAAATCTTTACCTGAGAGCTGCTTATATTGCGAATACGCTAATACTGCTGGAAAGACTACTGCAGACCCATGAACTATTCCTGCATAGCAGTTGTCATCAAAATCTAAAGCGTGTCCAGATGCTCCATTGACAAAGGCTGATCCTGAAGGATTGAGAAATTTATTCATTCCGATGATTTTACAATTTCCAGAAGAGTATATTTCTTCAGCTAATGCATAAAACAATTTTGCAGATTTTGTTGTTGAACCTGCAATGGTTACACCAGATATATCTACAATTAGGTTTTTTGCTATATCTAGAACTTCTTGCGGGAAATTTGTAGATTTTAAATTTATAATTGAATTTGAAATTTGCTTAATAATGAGACTTTTTTGATGCATTGATTAACAATCTAAAAAGAATTCATTTTTTAAAGTAACCAGCTCTTACAGCTGTACCAATTAAATTACATATAAATCTTCCAGCTGTTATTGCTGTGATGCCATTAACATCTTTTGCGGGTGTTATCTCAACTATATCCATGCCTAAGACTTTACCTTTCTTTACTAAACCTTGTATAAGTGTCCTCATTTGTGAATAATTGACACCTCCGGGAGCAGGCCCAGCAACAGCGGGCATTATTGTTGGATCAACTCCGTCAGCATCAATGGTTAAGTAATAGTTTTGTCCATCAGGTATTCTCTCCAAAATTGCTTTCATTCCTATTTCCTGAAGCTCTATATCAGTAATTAAATTTGCTCCGTAATCAATTGCAGCTTGGGCTTCTTCTGGTCTTGCACTCCCAGCAGAACGTAACCCAATTTGAAAAATTTCCTTAATATGCTTCATTTCTGAGGCTCTTCTAATTACACTTGATAAACCATAACTTACCCCATGGAAAACATCACGCCAGTCAATATGTGCATCAACTTGAACTAAAGTTATTGGACCATGATTTTCCAAGGCACGGAAAACAGGTATAGGAATTGCGTGATCTCCCCCTAGAATTATTGGCATGGCACCAGATGCAAGAACTTTTCTTACAGCCTGTTCAGATCTATCATGATTGCCTGCAACATCTTTTGCTTCTCCAATTACATCTCCACAATCAACAACTTTGACGTCTTCACCATTTAAAAGGGTTCCGCCAATGTCAAAATCATATCTATCAAGTCCACGTAAAGCTCTTTCACAATATCTTCGGATGTGTGTAGGCGCATTGCATTGATCATTACTTGCTTCACCCATTGAGTATGGGTCCCCAAATGGTATCCCCAAAAATGCGATATCAGCTTTAAAATTATCTAAATCTGAAACAATTGGAAAATTATGAAAACTTTGAAACTCTTTTTTTGGGGGGCTGGTAAGTGAAGTTGTCATAATCTAAATCCTTTCTGTAAAGTTCTTATAATGATTTCAAAATTTCGGTATTAACTGAGTGGTTATTAATGTTTTTCCTTTAGTGATGTAATATCTAGCTTTTCTAAGAAGAGTTTTAATCTGTCTGTTTTTGGAGATTTGAGAATTATATTTGGAGCGCCTTCCTCAATAATTTCTCCACCATCCATAAAGACTATCCTGTCTCCAAATTTTGACGCAAATCCTAACTCATGAGTTACAATTAACATTGTCATTCCTTCATTTACTAAGTTTCTTAGAACAGATAGGACCTCTCCTACTAATTCAGGATCAAGGGCTGAAGTCGGTTCATCAAGTAACATTAAAACAGGATCCATTGCTAATGATCTAGCTATTGCTAATCGTTGTTTCTGGCCACCAGAAAGGTTATCTGGCCATTCATCTATTTTATCTTTTAATCCAACATCGCTTAATATTTTTATAGCTTTCGGCTCAGCTTCTTCTCTAGATCTTTTTGCTACAACTATTTGTGCTTTGATAACATTTTCTAGTACATTTAAGTGCGGCCATACATTGAATTGCTGAAACACCATTCCCATCCTAGCACGAAAATTATTTAATAATTTGGATTGTTCTATATTTAATTTTCCATTTTCTGATCCAATTATTTCACCTTCCAGTTTAACCATGCCACTATCTGGCGGTGTCAACCAGTTGATAGCTCTTAAGAGAGTGCTCTTACCACAGCCACTTGGTCCAATTATACATACCACTTCACCTTGAGAAATATTTAAAGATACATTTTTTAAAGCATTAATAGGGCCAAATTTTTTATTGAGCTCTTTGATTTCTAAAAAATTTGATTTCATCTAGAGCCCTTTTCTTTGTAAATTTTTAATTATGGGCTTTGTTGTCTCAGTTTTTTTTCTATCCTTTGAAAATTTCTTTTCTAATTTACGCATTATGGTTGCGATAGTTTCATTCAGCGCCCAATATAGTAAGGCAACCATGATAAAAACTTCAAATGGTCTAAAAGTCTCGCCTTGGACCATAAGTCCTGTCATAGTCAGTTCATGTACCGTAATAGTTGATAAAACAGCTGATTCTTTAATAAGTGTCAGTGTTTGGTTTGTAAGTGGCGGCAAAACAATTGAAATTGTTTGAGGTAAAATAATATTTTTCATAGCCTGCCAGTCAGTCATGCCTATTGCTCTTGCACTCTCAAGCTGGCCTTTTGGAACTGCGTCGATGCCAGCTCTTATGATTTCTGCAAAGTATGCGCTACCAAAAGCAGCAAGAGCAAGAATTCCTACGTACTCTGCAGAGAGCCTTAGACCATAGAAAGGCAAAACATAATAAAATAAAAACACTTGTATAATAAATGGAGTATTCCTAAATAATTCGATAAAACTCGTTGATATAAAGCTAATAATTCTAAAATTAGATCGTCTTCCTAGGGCTAAAAACAAACCTAATGGAATTCCCAATGCAATCGCACAAACCACAATTTTTAAAGTTAGCCAAAAACCTAATAATATCATAGGCCCATAATCAAAAAATATTTGATACTCTAGCATATTCTTATCAAGCTCTTTTCACTTTTAATCGTTTTTCAAGGAAAGCAGAACTTCGGCTTACGACAAAACACATTAAAAAATAAATAATAAAAGTGCCACTTAACACCTCTACTGGATGATAATTAGCACTGTAAATTTGTTGCGAAACTCGCATTAATTCAACTACAGTTATAAGAGAAAGTAATGCTGTAGCCTTTAGAACCATTGTAAATTCATTAACTAATGGTGGTATTGATGTTATAAATGTTTGAGGAAGAATTATTTTTCTCCACAATGCAAATCCTGATATCCCTAAAGATTTTGCGGCTTCAAATTGACCTACTGGCACAGAAGCTAAACCACCTCTTAAAATTTCAGTTACAAATGCGGCACTGTTGAGTGTTATTGCAAGAATACCAGCAGTAAAAGGTCCTAAATTTAGTCCAAAAACAGGAAGAACATAATATATAAGAAATATTTGAACAAGTATTGGGGTGCCCCTGATGAAACTTATATAGAAAGCAATTATAAAGTTTAAAACTTTTGAGCGAAGTGAAGTTCTTGCAATGGTTATAGTCGTTGCAAGTAATACACTTAAAGTAAAGCCTAAAACTGCAACCTGCATTGTAATAAATGCACCTTCAAGGAGCCTAGGAATAGCATCGAAGGTATAGCTTATGTCAAATTTCATTATATTTAAGTTTAGTTAAATATTTCATCATAGGATTGCTTAAGAAATTTCCAGGCAATCCTATGATATTATATTAGTTTAAAGTGCACCCTCTGGAAGATGACCTTCGCTTGGAATAGGCATTCTAAAACCAAACCATTTATCTTGAATTTCATCAATAAGACCCTTATCGCGCATTTCAAGTATTTTTGAACTTATATAATCTCTCAAGTCAGTGTCTTCTGGTCTTGTAACCCATGCCATATAAGTTTTGTCAGTAATTGGGCCGACTAACTCAAATACACCTTTTTGCTTTTTTGCAACAACAGCTAAGTTTGGAACAGTTTGGGTTTGTGCATCACAAGTTCCATTTGCAAGAGCTAAAGTTGCTTCTGGATGAGCAGTAAATAATTTTAATTCTTTAAAGCCTTTTAAGCCTCTAGATTTCATGTCAGCTTCCCACTCTTTAGTAGCTTTTTCGCTGCCAGATGCAAGCTGAGTGCATACTACTTTACCCGACAAATCATCTGGGCTCATTATTGAAGAATCACCGCTTCTTTTCATTACCCAGTTAGTGCCTTCAGCTATTGGAACAGTAAAGGCATATTTTTTTGCTCTTTCAGCGCGAATACTCACACTAGTTGCAACAAAATCAAATTTGCCAGCTAAAACACCTGGAAGAATTCCTTGCCAGGGTAAATCCAATTGGTTTAATTCAACTCCCATATCAGCGATTATATAGTCAAGAATATCTTTTCCATAACCAACTATCTTGCCATCTTCAACAAATTCGAATGGTGGAAAAGCAGCTTCAGTCCCAACAGTAACTTTCCCAGTTCTCTTTATCTTTTCAAATGTCGTTTCTGCATAAACATTGGTTCCAGCAAAAATGATGGATAAGGATAAAACTAAGCTTATAAATGTTAATAATTTATTACTATTTTTCATTTTATTATCTCCCTTATGATTTTAATTTAATTTAAAGTCGTTCACCCAGATGCTCAGAATTTTTGTTTAAGACAATTTAAACAATTTTTCACAATACACAGTCAGCAAACGACAGTAACCTTACTGTGAGAGTTCAAAGATAATAGATAAGAAATAAGCCTACTTAAAATTTATTTTAGATATTAAAAATTAGTTCCTAACTTTAAAATTCACTTTCATTAGAAAATAAACATTTTTCACATATAAGCGTGTCACGTCCACTTACTAGGTTTCTAAAAAGTTGATAGATATATATTCCAAATCTAAAACATCTTTTAACACTCATAATATTAAACATATCATGCTGAAAAAAGAATAAAACAATTTTTTTATGACAATGTATAGTCAGTAAACAAGGATTTGTTTACTGACTATTCGCGAATTTTGAACGTTTCTTTTGCATCAGGAACGTTATTTATAGCATTTAATTGCGTCAATAATTTAGTTAATTTTGGAATGTATGATTTTGCAACTAGCCTTGTATAGCTTAGGTAATACTCAATATATTTGTCAGTTGCTCGAAACTCTTTGTCTGAATAATATTCAATAATTCCTATTTCTATGGCACTATCAACCATATCGCTGGCAGCTTTTCTGGTTATCATAATTTGATTACTCACTATACTTTTAGTAGTTACCAGGCCACCAAAATAATTATAGAAAATAAGGTTCATAAAATAAACTCTAGCATTACTTTTATTACACCAAGTTCCAATATCCTCAAATTCTCTAATCTGACTAGGTTTTCCAATGAACCTGTGTATCCACATTTCTAATTCCCCTAAAGCAAGACCTGCTAAAATCTCATTATTTTTAATAAAAGATTTGTCTTCTAATGGATTAAATCGAAAATCTGAACTTTTTGAACCGTTTCTTAAATGAGGATCTCTTCTTTCGTTATTATTAAGAGATTTAATTTTAATATTATTTGCTTGAGTCATTTTTTCTCCTTACAGGATGACCACAAACTTTTAAATTTAAAAAAAAATACAGTTGTAGCGAATTCATAATCAAATTAGTCTATAAATTATAATTTGAGTCAAGTTATTTGAGGTATGACAAAATTTATTAGCAATTATATTTTCAATCTCTCAAAATTGATTTTTAATTACTAAATTTCTAATTAGGGAACTTAAAATTGCAAAATTTAAATGAATTATTTACCCCCTGTCTTATTGTTGAAAAAAGCAAGCTGATCAATAATATTGAGCGTGTAAGCTCACGTATATGCAAAGAAAAAACTAAATTTCGTCCCCACTTAAAAACAGCAAAATGTAAAAAAATTACTGAAATCTTTACAAAATATTTTGGATCTCGAGCAATGGTTTCTACAATTGAAGAAATTGAACAATTAAAGGACTGTGGAATAACAGATTTTCTTTACTCAGTTGCTATTGTTCCAAATAAACTCAAACGTATTGCAAGTTGTTTATCAGATAATTGTCAAGTTACAGTTTCAATTGATCATATATCTATGGCAAATGAATTAGTTAATTTTTGTAAAGTTGAAGGCTGTAAAATTTCAGCTGTTATTGAATTAGATTTTGATGGACATAGGTCAGGTGTTAGGCCAAATGCAGAAAAGCAACTTATTGAAATAGGTCAATGTTTGAGTGATGCCGGTTTGTTTAGAGGTGTAATGTCACATGCAGGGGCGAGCTATAATCTATCAAACAATCAAGATTTACTTAAATGTGCGAAGAATGAAGCAGAGCAGACCTTGGAGGCAGTAAGAATACTTAAAAATGCGTCATTAAGTTGTGACCTGGTTACGATTGGATCAACACCTACTGTTTTAACAAATTATAATAATGATGCAATTAATGAATTAAGAGCTGGTGTTTTTGTTTTCTTTGATTTGGTTCAAACTGGTGTTGGTGTCTGTAACATTGAAGATATTGCACTTTCTGTATTAACATCAGTAATAAGTGTTAACCGGGAAATTGATGCAATAATAGTTGACGCTGGTTGGATGGCTTTATCAAGAGATAGAGGCACTTCTTCCCAAAAAACTGATTTTGGATATGGGCAGGTTTGCTTAGAGGATGGGACAATAATCGAAGACGTGATTGTTGCAGGCGTTCAACAGGAACATGGTATCATACAAGTAAGAAAAGGTAGTAAAGCATTGCTCCCGAATATTAGGCCAGGAGATATGCTCAGAATACTACCTAATCATGCTTGCGCTACAGCAGCTGCACATGATCGCTATTATGTATATGATAAAATAACTGGTGAAATTGAAGTCTGGGATAAATTTAACGGCTGGTGATAGTAACTTATGATTAAATAAAATTTTAATGTCAAAAATTTGATGGAATAAATTGTAAAACAAAATGAAAGCAAGAAAATGAATACTATATTACCTCTTACAGAGTTGCCAAAAGGAAACGCTAAAGGATTGCTTGGTTTCCCTTTAAATTTGGATTTAGAGCAAATTGATGCCCATATAGCTATTCTTGGTGTTCCTTATGGGTTGCCTTATTACCCAAGTGAAATGGCTAATGATCAAAGCAGAGCTCCAGATATCTTAAGACAAAATGCACAAGATGCCGCTTGGGATGAGCCTAGAACATTACATCATTTTGATTGGGATCTTGGTGGCCCGTTGCTTAATAATAAGGACATTAAAATTGTTGATTTGGGGAACGTAACAGCAGATTTCAGAGATCCTAGGGAACACTATAACAGGGCAGAGAGAGTGGCTAGTAAGATATTTTCTTCAAATATTACTTTAATATCAATTGGAGGAGATCATGGTATTCCAATTCCAATTATGAGGGCAATTCCTGAAAACAAACCAGTTGTTCTAATTCAAATTGACGCTCATATGGATTGGAGAAACGAAGTAAATGGTGAGAGAGAAGGGTATTCAAGTCCAATAAAAAGAGCTTCAGAATTAAAATCTGTAAACTCAATTTTTCAGATTGGATTAAGAGGAGTAGGCAGCGGAAGGCAAGAAGAATTTGAAGAAGCAAAAGCATATGGTTCTAATTTGATAAGTGCTTATGAGGTTCATGATGTCGGTATACATAACATTCTTAACAGAATTCCAGATGGAGTGAATTTTTACTTAACCATTGATGCAGATGGAATGGATCCAACAATAATGCCAGCAGTTAATGCTCCAACACCAGGAGGATTGAATTGGGTCCAAATTAGAGAGTTAATTCATGGAATAGTTAAGAAGGGAAAAGTTATTGGATTAGACTTAGTAGAGATTTCACCAAGCTTTGAGAAGGGTAACACAACGCTTATTCACGCAGAGAGGCTCATTTGTAATTTTATAGGCTCTGCAGTTAGGGCTGGCTATTATGATTAGACATTAATGTTAAAATATCATTTATTCCAGTCATGGTTGAAACAAAAAAATTAAAAAGAATATTTGAGAACATTGAAAACTATGAAGGGCTTGTGAAATCCTTTGTTAAAGGTACGTTTGATAAAAACCAAATTTTGAAATCTCTATCTTATAATCACTCAAAAAATACAAAATTATTGCCCCTCAAAGACATTTTTTTTGGTGTTAAGGATATAATTAATATTGAAGGTTACCCCACACGTTGTGGTTCAAATCTTCCACATGAGCTATTTGGTGGTCAACAAGCAAGTGTAGTAAATAATTTACTAAATGCTGGTGCTAGCTTTATTGCAAAAACAGTTACCGCTGAATTTGCAATTTCTGATCCAGGTGAAACAAGGAACCCAAGAAATCTTCTTCACACACCAGGAGGTTCCTCAAGTGGCTCAGGTGCTGCTGTAGCAGCAGAGTTCTGTGATTTTGCAATTGGAACACAAACATGTGGGTCCGTTATAAGACCTGCTGGATACTGTGGCGTAGTTGGATATAAACCTAGCTTTGATCGAATCAGAAAAGATGGTGTTTTATTATTTTCAAAATCAATGGATCACATTGGAATTATTGCAAAGAGCATTGAATTACTAGAAATTATTTTACCTGTAATTGTAAATAATTGGGAGAATTGTAATGAAAAAAATGATGATCAAATTGTTTTGGCTATTCCTGAAGGGTCTTATTTAAATTTAGCAAAATCTAAAATTTTAAAACAATTTAATTTAACTACAGAGAAAATGAAAAGTAATTTTGAAGTAATAAAGCTAAGATTGATTAAAAATATTTCTTATTATAATGACCTGCTTGATAAAATAACATTTGCTGAATTGTTTTCTGTACACTCTCCTTGGTTTGAAGAATATAAAGATTTATATCAGCCTTTAAGTAAAAAAACTTTGATGCTGGGAAAGAAGATATCTGAAGATGAACTGGCAGCTTATCTTGATGAAGCAAAATTAATTCAGAATTATGTTCAAACATTAATGAAAGATAGTAAAGTTGACGCATGGATAGCACCTGTAGCACCTGATTTTGCTCCATTAGGTTTAAAAACAACTGGTGATTACAGAATGAATTCTATTTGGAGCCTAACTGGTTTACCTGTAATCACAATACCAACTGGGGTTAATAATAAAAACTTACCTTATTCTTTACAAATTATTGGTAACTTTGGTGAGGATGAAAAATTACTTCAAATTGCAAAGATGGCAGTAAAAAATTTAAATATTTCCCAAATACAAAATGAATGGGATATGAATTAGTTGAAATAATGTCTTATAAAACATTACAAATTTCTGACGGCATATCATTGATACAAGAAACTTACGTTGCAAATTTTATGCGATGTAATATTTGGCATATTGAGGGTCAAAAATTTGATCTACTAATTGATACTGGTATGGGATTATGCTCATTAAAAAAATATATTTTAAAAGAAACATCTAAACCAATTAAAGCAATTGTGACACACTCTCATTTTGATCATTGTGGTTCCTTACATGAATTTAATTGCAGACTTGGTCATAAAAATGAGGGTGAAATCTTAGAGAATACTCTAAACGATAAGATTGTATTCTCAGGCGCGTGGAAAGAAATAGAAATTATTGATAAAGAAAAATTTCCTGAATACTCAGGTGAAAATTATACTGTAACACCGGCTCCATTGACAGGTTATTTAGATGAAGGGGATATTATTGATCTAGGGAACCGCGCGTTTAATATTTTACATTTGCCAGGCCATTCACCTGGTTCCATTGGTTTGTTAGATTTAAAATCTAAAGAACTATTCAGTGGTGATGCCTTATATGATGGAGAATTACTTGATAATTTATATCATTCAGACCCAGACTTATATAAAAAAACACTCAGCAGAATTATTAAACTGGATGTAAAAATTTTTCATGGAGGTCATTTTCCTTCATTTGGAAAGATTAGAGCAAAGGAAATTATTGATAATTATTTTTTAGGTCAAAATAAAATCAAAGATGTTAAATTGTGGTTTAATAAATCAAAAGGCATGAGCAAAGATATTTTTTCTGACCAAAATTGGAATTCATCATTAAAATTAATATCCCAAAATGAGATATAAAAATTTTTACTTTTTGCAAATTATTTCCTAAAAAAAAATATATTATGAATAATCAGGTCGGTCACAGCCCTGTATAAAAAAAGGCCAATTGAATTGTTAAGACTACTAGGAATTTTTAATGGTTTTATTTGGAAACTTTTTCAATGGAAATGCTCTGAAGGGTAAAGATATTTCTTTTAAAGTAGGTCAAAAAATACAATCAAAATCAAATGGTTCAATATGCTCTATCAAAAGAGAGATAACTCTAAATAATATTAAACATTTTGAAATTTGTATTGAAAATGATGTTGCTAAAAGAGAAATTATTTTGAGTGAACACGCACTAAAACTTAATTATCAATTATAGTATTTAATTTATCTTATTCGCTTTTTCTTCAAGTCTTTTGGTTTCAGCAATATAACTATTTAAACTTATAACTTTTCGACTGTATTTATCCTGTAGTTCCAGTAGGTCTATTTCAATTTCAAGAAGTTGAGCTTTTACTGATTTTTGTTTTACATTTTTAGTTTTTGAAGATGTTTTTTTGTCGCTTGAACTAAAAATTAAAAAAAATATAAAAAATATTATTAATACTAAAATAGATAAAGCCGCTATTTGGCCATTTGTACTTAAAGAATTGACAAAAGAACTGTAAATTAGTTTAATATCATTAAATTCTATGTTGGCCCTTTCAATAGAAATTTCGTAAACATTAATTAAAAATTTTGAAATTTGACTAATTGACTCACTAACGATGCTGGTGTCAAAATCAAATTTTGAGATCGTTAAATTATATAAAGAGGTAATATAGTTTATTATTTCAATTATCTTTTCATATAATAAACTAGTGTATTTATTTAACTGGTTATTTAGATCTGACATTTTGTTTAATCTCTAAAACAAAATTATTATAACTTTTTCGAATTTATATCAATAATATTTGGTTGCAAAATATATTGCCATGAAAGCGTCTTAATTATGGCAAGTAAGCCTCATTATTTCAAAAAATTACCAATAAAAATTCATTTTAATATAAATTTTATTGCCTAATTTCTTAATTATGAAAGCAAATAATATAATTTTTAACTTTTTATGTTTAGTAATATTTATTTATCCTTCTGTGTCTTATTCATGTAATTTTGAAGTAAAAGATTTACTGGTAAAATCTGAAGTTTCAGAGAAATTCACTAATCAAAAATTTCTAATTAAATCTGGTGAAAAATGGTTTCATATATCTCAAGATAAAGAATGCTGGATAAAAATAAGAGAAATTAAAAGTAAAGAAAATAAAATCACTTTGAAATAAATATACTTTTCTTATTTATAATTATAAGAATTTATATTAGGTATATTTAATTTATGAGACCAGGTGCATTTTTGAATGAAGGTAAATTTTACAAGGGAAACCTTCATACTCATTCAACAAATTCGGATGGCGTTTTATCGCCTGAAATAGTATGTAAAAAATATAAACAAGAAGGTTATGATTTTTTATGTATTTCAGATCATTTTGTGGGTACTTTTAATTACCCTGTGACAGATACTACAAAGTTTAGAGATGATCAATTTACTACTCTCTTAGGTGCAGAAGTCCACTCAGGTTCAATGTTAAATGGGCAGCTTTGGCATATACTTGCTGTAGGATTGTCAATGGATTTTACACCTTCTAATTCTCCTAATTTTACCCCTCACGACAATCAGGAAACTGGACCTGAGCTTGCTAAAAGATGTTTTGAAAATGGGGCATTTGTAACAATTGCTCATCCCCAGTGGTCTGGTTTAACTGTTAATGACGCGGAAACTATTCTAGATGCACATGCTGTAGAAATTTATAATCATGGTTGTGCGGTTGATAGTGACAGAGGTGATGGGGCACATTTAATTGATCTTATGCTTTCACAAGGAAGAAAGTTGAATGTAATAGCTACAGATGACGCACATTTTAGGACAAATGATTTTTTTGGAGGTTGGGTTGAAGTCAAATCTAAATTAAATGAACCTGATCATCTGCTTAAGTCTTTAAAGGAGGGAAATTATTACTCCTCTCAAGGACCAAAAATAATTGATTTATATATTACAAGGGATAAGCTTGAAGTTGAAACTTCACCAGTTGCCTCAGTAATACTAGTTGGCTACGGTTCAGCATCAATTGTCAAACATGGTAATGAAATGAAAAAAACTGTTATAAATTTTCCTAAAGGCGCGGAAAGCCCTTGGGTGAGGGTCATTGTTATTGATCAAAACGGAAAAAAGGCTTGGACAAATCCTATATGGACCGAAGAACTTTGATTTATTTAATTATTTGAAGAAAATTAAATAGTTAATTGCATTCAGTAAAAATTCCAATATTATAAATTTTTTTAAAAATTTTGTTTGTTGTTTGAGGAAATTACTAATTTATGTCCAACAAAAATGATTCGTTTGTAGTTTTTGACAGGGTTCAAAAAAGTTATGACGGTTTAAGTCTCGTAGTCAAAGATCTAAATTTACATATTAAGAAAGGTGAATTTCTTACTATGCTTGGTCCGTCTGGGTCAGGGAAGACTACATGTTTGTTAATGTTGGCAGGATTTGAAACAGCTACTCATGGAGAAATCCTTTTAGATGGCAAACCAATCAATAATATTCCCCCTCATAAGAGAGGGATTGGAATGGTTTTTCAAAACTATGCGTTATTTCCTCACATGACTGTTGGAGAAAACCTGTCATTCCCTCTAGAGGTTAGAAAAATTAGCAAACATGACAGAGAGAAAAAAGTAATGCAAGCTCTTGAAATGGTGCAAATGTCTGATTTTATAAATAGGAAACCTGCACAACTATCTGGAGGACAGCAACAGCGAATCGCTTTAGCAAGGAGCCTTGTTTTTAATCCCGATCTTGTATTAATGGACGAACCGTTAGGTGCTCTTGACAAACAATTAAGAGAACATATGCAATATGAAATAAAAAATCTACACAAGCAATTAGGTGTAACTGTTGTTTATGTTACTCACGATCAGTCCGAGGCTTTAACAATGTCAGATAGAGTAGCTGTTTTTAATGATGGTCAAATACAACAGCTATCAACTCCTGATGGACTTTATGAGAGACCTGAAAATGCTTTTGTTGCTCAATTTATAGGTGAAAATAATAAATTAGCAGGACAAATTAAGAGTGTAAATAATAGTGAAGTGATTGTAAAAACGTCTCAAAATATGGAAGTAAAAGCGTTAAAAGTAAATTGTGGAGACGTAGGAACTGATACAACTTTATCTATAAGACCAGAAAGAATACATCTCAATAGTAAATATATAAATAAAGTAGATGCCACCATAAAACAATTAATATACCATGGTGATCATATTAGGTGTCTAATAAAAATTGATAAAGATAATGATTTTATTGTAAAAATACCAAATTCAAATATTAAGAGTACTCTTAAAATAGGGAAAAAAATACCCATAAGTTGGGATGCAATGGATTGTCATGCATTAGATGCATGATAAAGTACTGGTAAAACATTGAAAAATGAATGTATTATTAGTAATTAATAACTAAAATAAATTAAAAACTTAAACTTTGAGTTTAAAAGGAGAGAATTTATGAAATTAAAATCACTTTTAATTGGTGTTGCTAGTTCAACACTTATTGTGAGTGCCGCATCTGCAGGTTCAATAACTGCTGTATCTTGGGGTGGCGCTTACACAAAGTCTCAGGTTGAAGCATATCATAAGCCTTGGACTGCCAAAACTGGTCATCAAGTAGTCTCTGAAGACTACGGAGGAGGTCTTGCTGAAGTTAGATCTCAAGTTGAAGCGGGAAATGTCACTTGGGATATAGTTGATGTTGAGCTTTCAGATGCTGTTCTAGGATGTGATGAAGGACTTTTTGAAGAAATCGATGCTTCTATGTTTCCAGCAGGTTCTGATGGAACGCCAGCATCTGAAGACTTCATTCCAAATACAATAACTGATTGTGCTGTTGGAAATATTGTATGGTCAACAATTTTTGCATATGATTTTGAAAAAATGCCTAACGGTCCAAAAACAATGGCTGATTTTTTTGATTTAGAAAATTTTCCTGGAAAAAGAGGTTTGAGAAGAGGTCCAAAGCCAAATCTGGAAATGGCTCTTATGGCTGATGGAGTTCCAGCTGATTATGTTTACATAGTCTTGTCAACAGAAGAGGGTGTTGATCGTGCTTTTGCCAAGCTTGATACTATTAAAGATAGTGTTGTTTGGTGGGAAGCAGGAGCTCAGCCACCACAACTTTTAGCTGACGGTGAAGTTGTTATGACAACAGCTTACAACGGCCGAATTTTTAATGCTGTTGCAGCTGAGGGAAAGCCTTTCACAATTGTATGGGATGGTCAGGTTTATGATATAGATTTATGGGCAATTCCAAAAGGCGCTCCTAATAAAGATTTAGCAATGGAGTTTATGGTATTTTCAACTGAAACAGAACAATTAGCAGCTCAGGCATCATGGATTTCTTATGGTCCTGTAAGACAATCCTCTGCTGCTTTAGTCAGTTCTTATCATAACCAACCAGATCTAAAAATGGCTCCTCACATGCCTACAGATCCAAAGAACTTTACAAACGCAATTCAAAATAATTTTGCTTGGTGGGCAGATAACCAAGATGAATTGAATGAGCGTTTTAATGCATGGTTAGCAAACTAATATAGATAAGGGAGGGTCAAGCCCTCCCTTAACTTTAAATTCAATGGATACTAGTGTTGAAACTCTCAAAACTGCTGATGGTACGCCTTTAAAAAAGAAGCTCCAGCAGTCACTATTTAGAAACAAATTAAGGGCTTTTGGTTTAGTATCCCCGCTGTTAATTTTCTTGTTATTTTTATTTGTTCTGCCAATAGCGCTATTGCTTTGGCAAGGCGTTTATGATCCTAGATTTAGTAATTTAATGCCTGAAACATCAAATTTACTCGAAGATTGGGATGGTGTGTCTGAGCCTACTGAAGATATGTATGCAGCTTTAGTAGT
>CAZNBI010000016.1:0-19455 GCA_964571065.1 uncultured Rhodobacterales bacterium
AAGCAATTGATGATTTTAATTTTGGCTGGGCAAGAGTTATGAGAATTTCATTTTTGATGGAATTCTTAATTTCAATTTCAAACGCTATGCTTATTGTTGGAACAGTTGGTTTTGGGTTATTTTTGCTTACACAAGATATCGTTACAGTTACTATAGTAGCAGCGGCTTTCCCTCTTTCTTACAGAATAGGAGATATGTCTCATTGGATAATGTGGGAAATAAGTTTCCTTTTTGAAAACATTGGAACTATAGACGAAGGTAAGGAAACCATATCAAAAAAGCCAACTGTGATTGATGCTAAAAATGCTGCAAACCTATCAGTGAATAAGGGTCAAATCGAGTTTAAAAATGTGAAGTTTAATTACGGAATGCCAGGTGGACTATTTGAAGCTTTAAATTTTAAAATCAAACCAGGTGAAAAAGTTGGTTTAGTTGGTCGTTCAGGGTCAGGTAAAAGTTCAATTGTTAACTTATTACTTCGTTTGTATGATTTAGATGAAGGTCAAATTTTAATTGATGACAATGATATTTCTAAAGTTACACAAGATTCATTAAGATCAAATATAGCTGTAGTAACACAAGATACAGCTCTTCTTCATAGATCAATAAAAGAAAATATTTTATATGGAAATCCAAATGCTAATGAGGAGGAACTTTTTAAGGCAGCCAAACAAGCTGAAGCATATGACTTTATTTTGGATCTAGAAGATAAAGATGGAAGAAAAGGTTTTGATGCTTACGTAGGTGAAAGAGGTGTTCGTTTGTCAGGTGGGCAAAGGCAAAGAATAGCTATAGCAAGGGTTATTTTAAAGAATGCCCCAATTCTTGTTTTGGACGAAGCAACAAGCGCCCTTGATAGCGAAGTCGAATCTGCAATTCAAACACAATTAACAAATATACTTGAAAATAGAACTTCGCTCGTTATTGCGCACAGACTATCAACAATAAACAAACTTGATCGACTAATAGTTATGGATCAAGGCAAAATAATTGAGGTTGGAACTCATAATGAACTCATCAAAAATAAAGGCCATTACTCAAAATTATGGTCACTACAATCGGGCGGATTTCTTCCAACTGTAGATGATCCTAAACTAGTTAAAAAAACAAATATTATTTAACTTTCGTTCTTAGCTAGCCAATTTACAAAAGGGATAGTGGGAATTATCCACAAAAAACCAAATATTGCATATACCAATAAATCGAGTATCCAATTGATCCCAGAAATTAAATCTATACAGAAAATTGCAATAATTGAGTAAATTATTAAGTAGGGTATTATAAAGATCGTTATAAGTAAGTGTCGCCAGCGCATAATTATGAATTTAGTAGGAATTTAAGTAGTAATATTTTATATAGTTAAAAAAAAATTATTTTGAATTGTTTTTATGAATAATGATATTAAAATAGCTCCTTCAATTTTAGCAAGTGACTTTTCTAATCTTAAAAATGAAATAATAGATATTGAAAAAGCTGGTGCAGACTTCATTCATTTAGATGTAATGGATGGCCACTTTGTCCCAAATTTAACTTTTGGCCCCCCATTAATAAGATCTATCCGAGGATTAACAAAATTAGTCTTCGATGTTCATTTAATGGTTAGTAATCCAGATTTTTTGTTAGATGAATACATTGATGCAGGCAGTGACATTATTACAGTTCATATTGAAGCTTGTAATCATTTGAATAGAACTTTGAATTATATTAAATCAAAAGGATGTAAAGCTGGCGTTGCTATAAATCCTCATTCAGATATTAGCTTTCTTGAAAATGTATTAGATGAGATAGACTTAATACTTATTATGACAGTTAATCCAGGCTTTGGTGGCCAAAAGTTTATTCAAAGCATGCTCAAAAAAATAGCTTTAACAAAAAAATTGATAGATGATAGAAATATTTTATTAGAAGTAGACGGAGGAATAAGTCCATTAAACTCAAAAGATGTAATTAATGCTGGAGCGAACGTATTGGTTGCAGGCAGTTCTATATTTGCCTCAAACAGAAGTTCTGAATATTCAGAAAATATAGCAGCATTAAGAAATTAATTCATATTTCTGATTTTTCTATTAAATCCATTAAAATTGGTCGTAGGTTTTTAATACCAATAAACGGATGAATATTTATAGCAAAATCTAAATTTTTAAGTGACTCATTGTATCTTCCAAGAGCAAGATTAATTTGTGCCAATCCAGCAATAGCACCAAAATGTCTTGGTTCTATTTTTAGTGTAGACTGAATATCTCTAATAGACCCGTAAAAATCACCTTGAAGGTATCTTATAGTTGCTATTTTATTAATTGGTTCAGCCCAATTTGGATCACTTTTTGATAGATCTATAAACAAGTTGAGGGCTTCATCTAACTTTCCACTTTTCATAAGTTTTACGCCTTTTGTCATCAAAGTATTATTATTTTCATTTGAACCAGATGTAAGCCAATATTCCCAAATTTTCTCTTCATATTTTTTTGCTGTCGATACATCACTAGCATTTTTTAAACTAATAAATAAATTATCAATTTCAGCGCTGCTTGCTTTTGAAAATACAAAGGAAGCTAAAAAAAATAATAAAAAATAAACATTAATTTTTTTTGTCATAATTAAACCTTAGATAAATTAGTAATTACAATTCCATTGGTTAATTTAATAAGATCATTAAATTTTATAGGAAACACCCAATGTGTGTGTCCTGCTGAAGCCCAAAGTAAATCAAACCTATTCAATTTATAATCAATTAAAATAGGTATATTTTTTGAAATTGTAAGTGGACTAACTCCACCAATACTGAAACCCGTAATTTTTTTTACGTATTCAGCATCTGGTCTTTTAATTTTACCAATTAATCGGCTTGATTTTAAAATTTGATCCTCATTGCCCTTTCTGTCACCTGAAATTAATGCCATAACTGGCTGACTAACTTCTTCATTATCCACTCTGAAAAGCAAGGACTTAATAATTGATCCTTCATCGGTATTCAGTGCTAGTGCAGCATCTTTTGCACTTCTTGCAGTATCTGATAACCTTATCAATTGTACATCAGCACCTTCTCGTTGAAGAAATTCTTCGACTCTTTTCACAGCATCTGTCTTTTGCTGCATAAGCTAATAAAGTTCCTTAAATTTTTTTAAAAATAGTTTTTCTGCTTTATTTGCAGAAATTGGTATAATTTTATAGTCAGGTATCAATTTTGGCATTTTGAGAGTTTTTTTTGCTTCTTTCAATGTAAAACCAGCTAATTGAATTGCTTCTATAAATGCAGTTTGCCTATCACAATTCTTTATTAATTTATAAATTTTTTTTGGGATTTCACCTGGTAAAGAAAATCTTATATTAATAGCTGATTGAATTTTTTCCTCTAATTGGATATATTCCTCTCCTAAAAATGATTTCAATGGTGTAATCATGTCACTAATAATGTATTCTGCAGCATCATGAAGGAGGGCAGCTAATTGCCATTTGATTTCAATATTTTCATTATAACTTTTTAATAATTCAGCTACAATTACGCTGTGCTGCGCCACAGATAAAGGATACTCTCCAGAAGTCTGTCCATTCCACCTAGCAACCCTTGAGATGCCTCGAGCAATGTCTTCAATTTCTATATCTAAAGGAGAAGGGTTTAATAAATCTAATCTCCTTCCTGATAGCATTCTCTGCCAAGAACGTGGTTTTTTTTGCATAATTAAACTAACCAATACACTATAAACAATTAATTACAATATTTAGAAATACTTGGAAAAATATTTAATTTCTAGTATTTAAGTTATTAATTAATTGGTTTAAATATGGATTATTTTGATACTGCAAAAAAATATAGAAATAAAAGAATAAAAAAATTAATTTCTATATTAATAAATATCTTAATTCTTCTTATTGTTGCAATTATAGCATGGCAAATTGGCGTAAGAGATAGAAATAATATTATTGCAGTTCATTCATCTGAATTAATAAGAATAGCTAATGAATTTAAAGAGCTTAATAAAGAATTAGGAGATCTTAAACTTCAGTCTGAATTTGATAAGACACTAATTGAAAAACTCAATATTGAGGTATCCAAAAAACCTGATAGTAATTTAAACGAAATTATTAAATTATCCTCAAACTCACTAGCTAAAGGAGTATCGATTGAGCAAATTACAACATCAATAAAGTCTCTGAACAAGCCCTCAAAATGTGAAAAACCAAAACGAAAAGAACTTAGTGTAATAACACCAATTTATTCAACAGATAGTCAGGAAATTAATTTTTTTGATAAAGGTTTATCAATATTAGCAGAAGGTAAAGCAAATATTGAGTCTAATAATGTAAATCCCTGGTTTGATCCAAATCAAAAAATAAAAGTACGTTTAAGATATTTTGGAATTGAAGAATGGCATGAAGGCATTTTACCATTCTCTGTAAAACTTCAGTTTGAAAATAATGTAGCAGTTATTAATTTTGAAAATTCTGAAATAAGAGGAAGTATATACTCAAGTGTTAAAATATGTATTTAGATTTTCCTATTTATAAATTTTTCACTTATTTCCCATCCTGCTGAAACTAAGCAAGTACCCAGGCAAATTTTTAAAATATCAGGAGTAATAAAAGGTAATAATCCAAACACCAGAGCAGTATTCAAGTCTTTCAAATAAGAAAGCCAAATTACACCAAATAAGTAAATAATTAATGTCCCAATAGTCATGGAAGCAAATGTTAATAGAACTGACTTATCCCATCCTTTTTCAGCTAAATAGCCAACAATCAAAGAAGCTATTAAAAATCCAAACAAGTACCCACCTGTTGGACCAAATAAAATAATAAAGCCTCCTCCGTGTGCAAAAACAGGCAATCCAATTGCACCTTGGAATAAATAAAGACTAGTGGCTCCAACTGCACCTCTCCAGCCTAGAAACATACTCATTACGAGTAAAACTAATGTCTGTAACGTTACTGGAACAGGTGTCAGAGGTATTTGCACTTTAGATGAAATAGCCAAAAGAAATGAACCTATTATAGAAGTTAATAAAACATAAACGAAGTCATTTGTTTTTTTACCCAATAGAGATGAAACTAGAGAGTTATTTGAAGAATATATATCCATGTCTGTGCCTTATTAAAATTTTTATATAATATATAATATTAGCATTATGTTGATAATTTATAAATAAAAATTAATATTTTATATTATGATTGTTTTATTCAAAGGTTTCAAAATATTTACTTTTGATAAAGAAATTATTTTTGAATAATATTGAGATGAAAAATAAAAAAATAGTTTGGATTACTGGAGCAAGTTCTGGAATAGGAAAAGAACTCTCTTATAAGTTTGCACAAAAAGGCTGGAAAATTGCTCTTACTGCAAGAAGAAAAGATAAATTAGAAAAAATTAATAAACAAACAGGAAATCAAAATCTAGTTTGTCAGGCAGATGTATCTCTAAAGTCAGATATAAAAAAAGCATTTAAAATACTGGAAAAAGAATATGAAAATATAGATTTAGCGATTTTGAATGCAGGTATGTATTCATCTGTATCTATAAATAACTTTGACTCAAATGTATTTCAGAAACATATGGAAATTAATTATATGGGAGTTATTAATTCTCTTGAACAAATAATTCCAAAAATGATTTCCCAAAAATCTGGTCATATTGCTATTATTACTTCGCCCACAGGTTGGAGGGGTCTTCCAAAAGCTGCTGCTTATGGGCCAACCAAATCAGCTCTTAAAAATTTAGCTGAATCACTGAGATATGAACTTGATGCTTATGGAATAAAGGTTCAATTATTCTGTCCTGGATTTGTTTCAACTGAAGCTACACCTGTTGGCGAACACTCTTTACCTGGCATTATAACTGCTGAAAAAGCAGCTTCTTTAATATATAATTCATTATCATCCAAAAAATTTGAAGTTTTCATTCCCAATAATATACTAATTTGGGGTTTATATTTATTGAAGTTTTTACCTGATAGTTTGGCTCACAGATTGATTAAATGGAAAACAGGATATTGATAAACTAATGGAAGAAAATAATAAAGAATTTGTAAAAAAATATATTTCTGCTTATGAAAGTTTATCAATTAATAATTTGGATACTCTTAAAAACACATTTACCAATGACATTGAATTTGAAGATCCTTTCAACAAAGTTAATGGCAAAGAAGCAGTTATAAAAATTTTTTCAGAGATGTTCGAAAAAATAGACAATCCCAAATTTCAAATTTTGGAGCTTTCATACGCTCAAAATTTTGATAAAAAATTAACTGTTTATCTAAAGTGGATTTTAAATGGAAAGTTTAAACGAAATAAGAAGAGTTTTGCTATTAAAGGAGTAAGTGAAGTAAAGTTTAATGATCAAGGCAAAGTTGTGAAGCATATTGATTATTGGGATTCAATGACACAATTAATTATCCACTTGCCTTATGTGGGAAGTCTTGTAAAAGCTTTTTTGAAAAGTATTTTCAAATTTAATAATATTTAATTTATAGAAGATAGTTTGACTTGTTTAACATCAATGCAGCCTGATCTGAAACCTCCTTCACAATAGGAAAAATACAGATTCCACATTCTATAGAACCTTTCGTCAAAACCTAATTTTTTAATCCTAGGCCACGAATTATTAAATTGATTTCTCCAAATGGAAAGTGTTGATGCATAGTCTATTCCGAAACTATTAACTTTATCAATTTTCAGACCAGAATTATTAATTGGATCCTCTAAAGCTTTCATTGATGGCAGCATACCCCCCGGAAAAATATATTTTTGAATAAAGTCTGGAAATTTTCTGTAATTATCAAAAAATTTATCATCTATAGTTATAACTTGAATGGCTGCCTTGCCTTTAGGTTTTAATAAATTTTTTATTTGTTTAAAGTATATTGGCCAATATTGTTCACCAACAGCTTCAATCATTTCTATGGAAATAATTCTGTCAAATGAACCTTTGACTTTTCTATAATCAATAAGTCTTGTATTAACTAATTTACTTAATTTAGCATTGTTAATTCTTTGTTTTGTAAATTCAAATTGCTCTTTACTTATAGTGATTGCAGTAATAATTGATTTATAATTTCTTGCTGCATATTCGGCGAAGCCACCCCAACCACAGCCAATTTCGAGTACAGTGTCACCTTTTGTTAAATCAACAATTTTGGATATTTGTTTATATTTATTTTCTTGGGCTTCTTTTAAACTTATTTTTTTTTCACCAAAGTAAGCACTTGAATATGTCATACTTTTATCAAGCCATAGTTGATAAAAATCATTTCCTAGATCATAGTGGGCTGAAATATTTTTTCTAGCTCTCTTAATTGAGTTTCCATTAAAAAAATGAAAAACTTTATTAATTAATTTAAATAAAAAGTAACCTTTTCCTGAAGTGTTTAATCCACTTTCCTGATATCCACCTATTTCTATTAAATTACTCATTGATGAACTATTTATATTGCCATCAATTACACCTTCGCAAAATCCGAGTGATCCTCCTAAAATAGTATCTTTAATTGATTGTTCAGTCAAAAAGCAAACGTCAGTGGTTGGTCCTTTTCTTGATCCTTTAAATAATTTAGATGAGCCATCTGGGAAAGTAACTTTTATTTCACCCAAAGTTAAACTTTGTAGCATTTTTTCTAGTGTTTTTTGCCAAACAGACATGAAATTATTTAAACTCTTTTTGTTAAATTTGTTTTATGTGTGTTAAACACAAAAATCTTCTTATATTTTGCTCCTTTTATCAACAATTTTAAGGCTTGTGTAAGAATTTTAATCATGGGCTTGCCAGGCAAAGCAGACCCCTTAATAATACTCATTAATAAAGCACCTACAGTTAAAGTCTTTATTTTTCCAGTTTGTATAGCATTTAGGATTATTTTATTATTTATAAAATAATTAACAGAAATACTTATATTATTATTTGTTAATTTAGTTTTCAAACGGTAATCACCTTCTGAGGGAAGAAAAGGTGAAACCTCAAAAAGTTTGTTAGTAAAATGAGTTTCTTCAGGATTGCTTACAAGCGCGACATAAGAGTGAATTCCTCCTACAACATTTCTCACTTCGTATATTAAGGCTGTTAATTTTTGTTCTTTATTAAAACAAAAATAAACTGACAGAGGATTAAAAACATGCCCGAAAATTTTTGGAAAACAATGAAGTAAAATTTTACCAGATGCATCACCACCATTTTTTCTCACTTGTTCTCTGGCCCAGTCAAGAGGATGATCCTTACTATTGCCATGGTCTTTTTCACACCATGAAAATATATTATTTTTATTTATGGAGAAAATTGAATTAAATCTTTTCTCATTTTTAATATTACTTAAATTTATTAAAATCGAAATGCAATTGTAATTAAATTCATTAAACGGATGAATGTTTCTCTTATGACTTATTTTGCCATCTATTAACTTTATAGTTTCGATATCATAAGGACTATTCATAATCAAATTACTGAGCTGCGTGTAAAACCTCTTTAGATTGGAACCAAGGGAGATCAATATCATGAGAATTAGCTATTTCAACTGCGGATTTAACTCCATCTTCATGAAAACCGAAGCCAGTCCAAGCTCCACAAAACCAAAGATTGTTTTTACCTTGGATAGAACTTAATTTTTTTTGAATGTTAATAGCGTTGTTATCTAAAATTGGATGTGAATAGGAATATTGTCCATATATAAGATCAGGGTTTGGAAGGATTTTAGGGTTTAGCGAAAGTAGAATAGGCTTTGGAGAACTAATTCCTTGTAGCTCGTTCATCCAATAAGTAATAGAGAGATTTCCTGAGTTTCCAGTTTCAGTAATATAATTCCAGCTAGACCAAACAGATTTTCTCTTTGGCATAAAATTTATGTCAGAGTGAAGTATTGAAGTATTTTTTTGGTATTTAAAATCTTTCAGTAAATTTGCCTCTTCAGAAAAGTTTTCAATTAAAATTTCTGAGGATTGATCAGCATGACAAGCTAATATAACTTTATCAAAAGTTTTAATTCCGTCTTGATAATGAACCCTTATACCTTCTTTTGATTTGGAAATTTTATTAACCTTCGCATTTGTATATATTTTTCCTTTCAAGAGTGATTGTATCTTTTTAACGTATTCTCTACTTCCTTTATTGACCGTACTCCATTTTGGACGATTATATATATTAAGTAATTTATGATTTTCAAAAAAAACTAATAAGCTTTTTATAGGAAAATTGAGGATGCTTTTTGTCGGGCATGACCAAATTGAGGCAGTCATTGGTACTAAATGGTAATCAATAAATTTATTTGAATAATTAAATCTTTTAAGAAATTGTCCCAATGTCTCATTATCTGGGCAATCTTTAACATCTTTAAGAGCGTTATTATAAAAATAATTTATGTCTCTCAACATGCCCCAATATTTTGGATCAATGATATTTTTTGTTTGCCCTAAAAGTCCTATATATGAACTACTATATTCAAATTGTCCTTTATCAACAGATACACTAAATGACATTGAAGAATTGTTTACCCCAATATTTAAATGTTTTAATAGGCTAGTAAATATTGGATAATTTTTATCATTTAATACTATAAAACCAGTTTCTACAGAGTATTTATTATTCTCTTGTTCTATTGTTACTGTATTAGAATGACCACCTAGTTTACTATTTTTCTCAAATAGACTTACTTCAAACTTTTCTTGGAGGGTTAGAGCAGAAACCAATCCAGAAACACCTGAACCTATTACCCCAATTTTCATACAACATTCCAGTAAAATAATTTATTTTCTAAGTTCAGCATATTTATTTAGTGCTCTTTCTCTAGCAAATTTATGATCCACAATTGGGTTGGGATATGTATCTCCGAGTTTTATATCAGAATTTTTTAAAATTGCACTATCTGCTTTCCAAGGTTCATGAATAAATTTTTTTGGTAGTTTATTTAATTCTGGAATAAACTTTTTAATATACTTACCATCTGGATCAAATTTTTCACCTTGAATAATAGGATTAAAAATTCTGAAGTAGGGTGCTGCATCTGCACCACAGCCAGATACCCATTGCCATCCAGAGGTGTTACTTGCTGGATCTGCATCCAAAAGTGTGTCCCAAAACCATTCTTCACCAAGTTGCCAAGGTAAAAGTAAATGTTTAGTTAA
Organism: uncultured Rhodobacterales bacterium; assembly: GCA_964571065.1. Classification (GTDB taxonomy): domain Bacteria; phylum Pseudomonadota; class Alphaproteobacteria; order Puniceispirillales. The sequence goes on from CAZNBI010000016.1 coordinate 10,099, forward strand.
AAAAGAAGCTACTATCATTCTTACTCTGTTATGCATCCATCCAGTAGCCCATAATTCTCTCATACCGGCATCTACAATTGGGTAACCTGTTAGCCCCTTTTTCCATGCAATTAGATTAGCTTCATTATTATCCCATTCAAATTTTTCAAACTCATTTTTGATAGGAGTGTTATGAATATTTGGAAAATACCAAAGTAAGTTATGTGAAAATTCACGCCAAATTATTTCTGACTTATAGACATTAATACCATCATTTTCCTCAATATGGTTAATTGAGTTAAGAACTTCTTTTGGGCTAATCTCACCAAACCTCAAATGTGGTGAAAGTTTAGATGTGCCTTCAATACTAGGAATATCTCTATTTATATTGTAGTTGTGTAGTGCATCTGATTTGAAAATTTCTAGTTTCTCTTTTGCTTTATTTGAACCAGGCTCCCAATAATTATGAAACTTAATTGACCATGATTTATTTTCAATCAATTTCAGTTTATCAATACTTTGACTTACAGGCCATTCAGTTGGAGACAATAATTTTGAAGGTTTTGAATTTACAGGTTCTGGGATGCCCTTACTTAAAAGCGCTCTTTTATAAGGAGTAAAAACCTTTAGTGGGTTACCAATTTTGCTTTTTATTTCCCAAGGTTCAAAAAGAAGACTCCCATTAAAGCTCATAACATTTATTGATTGGGCTGAGAGTTTTTCTTTTATTAATCTATCTCTTTTGACAGCCCAAGGTTCATACCTTCTATTCCATAAAACATTTGTTGCTTTTGTATCATCAATTAATTTTTGCAAAACTTCTTCAGCTTTTCCTCTGAAAATCAGTAACTTGCTACCAACTAATTCAAGTTCATTTGATAAGTTTTCAAGACTTTTATGTAACCACCATTTAGAGGCTGCACCTATTGAACGACTTTGAGCATCTTCTTCATCATAAATAAAGATTGGTAGTACTGGTAAATTTAGATCTATAGCTTTTTTTAAAGCTGGATTATCTGATAGTCTTAGATCAACTCTAAACCATAATATTGTTTGTTGTTTCATAGGAATAATCTATTTAATTACATCAATTAATTATTTTAAAACAGCTTTCAAGTTATAATTATAAATTTTATTCTTATAGATAAAACCAATATTTATTTTATCTTGATAACTAAATTGATTTAAAAACTCTGATAAATATAGGCCACCTGTAAAGATTCCAAAAGATGGCAAAATTATAGTTTTATTGTTAAAAATAAAACACTTACCTGTGATTGATTTATCTCTCGTTTTTATTTTTGTTTTTAAGTGATAATGGCCACTAATTTCATTATCCTCAAATTTTGTAATATGCCTGAATACTATTCCAATTTCTTCATATTCATCAATTGGAGAAACATTAAGCCAAGAAGGTTTGTTTACGTCATGATTGCCCTTAATCCATATGCTTTCAAATTCATTAATTATATCTTTAATATTTTTTTTATATTTTTCAGAAATATACTCAGCTGATATCAAATTATGAAAAGTATCTCCTAAAAATATAATTTTTTTTGGATCAAATATTTTTAAAATTTTATTTAAAGTTATTAAAATTTCATGAGTATCAAATGAAGGCAAAGGTATTGTTGATATTTTTTTTATATTAAGAGCAGAGGCTTTTTCAAAATGTATATCAGATATTATTATAGCTTTTATTTTAGGTATAAAAATCACACCTGAGTGGTGAAGAAAGCATTCTTGATTATTTAAATAAGTTACAATAATGTCATTTTTTTTAGGCATTAGTAAAATTTTTCTCTAATTCAGCCTCAAGCTCTTCTAATAATAAATCTTCAACCTCACCATGGATTGTTTCTTTGCCAATCTCCAAAAGAATAGGGACAGCAAGAGGTGAAGCTTTATTAATAAATTTAACCTCAATTTTGCCTTCAAACTTTTTCAACATATTATTTAATCTTGATATATCAGTTAAACCCTTCGCAGCATCAATTCTTGTTGCTTTTAAAAGAAAATGATCAGGTTGGTGTCTTTTGAGCACATCATAAATAAGATCTGAATTAATTGTCATTTGCCTCTGATTTATATCTGATCCAATTATATTTTGATTAATTAATCCAGCAATTACTGCAATAGATCTAAAACTTCTTTTTAGTATGGAGGTCTCCTCAAGCCACTCTTCTAAATCATCACCTAGGATGTCTAAATTAAATAAATTATTTATATCTTCTGGGCAGTTTTTACTCCAAATTGCAATAGCGTAATCATTAGCTACAAATCCAATTGGCTTTAACTTTTGTCTTTCCATTCTTTTAGTTAATAACATGCCTAGTGTTTGATGGGCTTTTCTGCCCTCAAAACAATAGGCAACTGTGTAATAGCGATTTCCTCTTTTAAAAATTTCGATTAATAATTTATCCTTTTGAGGTATGATTGAATCATTCAGTTGTTTATTAAGCCAAAAACATGTTTCTGAACCTAGTATATTCCAGCTGTTTTTATTTTCTAAAATTATTCTGACTTCTTCAGCAAGGGTACTTGAAATTGGAAGCCTTCCTCCAATAAAGGATGGTACTTTTGGTTCACTTTTATTACTTGGAGTCACTATAAGAGAATTTTTTTCTAATTTAAAAAATTCAAGCATCCTTCCAGAAAAAATGAATGTATCACCTTTTGAAAGAGATTGAGCAAAGTATTCTTCTACATTGCCAAGTAATTTTCCTCCTTTTAATTTTACTTTTATATTTACTGCTTCAACAATAGTACCGACGTTCATTCTCCATAATGTCTTGAGAATTTTGTTTGACGGTCTATATTTGCCATCGATGCCTTTTACAATTTGATGGAATTTTCCATATTCACTCAGTGAGTAACCACCAGTAGAAACAAAATCCAGCGTTTCGTCAAATTCCTTTTTTGTTAAATTTTTATAAGGAAAAGCTTTTTTGACTATTCTATATGTTAAGCCTGGGTCTAATGGCGCTGATAAAGATAAACCAACCAAGAATTGAGCCAAAACTTCTAGGGCACCATCTGAATAATCTATCTTGTCTAAGTGCTCTTTATTCACAAGATTTACAGCTGCGTGACACTCGAGTAATTCAAATTTATTTGTAGGAATTAGAGAAGCTCTACTCACTCTATTATAACTATGTCCTGATCTGCCAATGCGTTGTATAAGCCTATTGACACCTTTTGGTGCGCCAAGGTTTATTATATGATCAACACTGTTCCAATCAATTCCCAAATCAAGAGATGATGTTGCAATTACTGCCTTTAAATGTCCTTTAGACATTTCACTTTCTACTCTTAATCTTTGCTCCTTTGATAAAGAACCATGATGTAAGGCTATGGTGAAATTCTCTTCATTAATTTTCCAAATTTCTTGAAACAAAATTTCTGATTGTGCCCTTGTATTTACAAATATAATTGTCGTTTTGTTTTGAGAAATTATATTTAATATGTCACTCAGTGCATATATACCGCTATGCCCAGACCATGGTATGTTTCTTTTTGTTTTCGGTATATCTATGTTAGGGTTTAAAAATTTAGGCTGTTGTATGATAGTTGACTTATGTTTCAGATTGTCACCAGAATTTAACCAAAGCAAAATTGTTTTAGGATCAGAGACTGTTGCAGATAGACCTATTTTTTTAAAGTGACTATTAATATTTCTAAGTTCGGAAATTCCTAATGACAAAAGGTCACCTCTTTTGTCATTAAACAGAGTATGAATTTCATCAATTATTAAAAATTTCAAATTACTAAAAAACTTTTTTGATGTTTCCCAAGAAAGCATAAGAATAAAACTTTCTGGTGTAGTCATTAAAAAATTAGGAGGGTTAAGTTTTTGAGAAGTTCTTTTGCTTTGTTTAGTGTCTCCTGTTCTTGTTTCTAAAGTAATATCTAATTCCATTTCTTTAATTGGGGATTCCAAATTTCTCTCTATATCGTTAGCCAAGGCCTTTAAAGGTGAAATATATAATGTGTGAAGTCCTTTAGGTGCTTCTTTAATTATATCAGCTATGGGGGGTATAAATCCTGCTAGGGTTTTTCCTCCACCTGTAGGAGCGATTACTAAGGCCGAATTTAGATTAGACAACTTACTATTTAGTTCTATTTGATAATTATGTGGTTCCCATCCTTTGAGTTTAAACCAGTCATCAATTTTTGGATTTAACATAATTAATAAATAGTTAATAAAAATTTGAATAATAGTTATATACGTTTAATGCTTAAATTTAAATTAAACATTTTTTGGAATTTATAATGATAAATCTTTATTACTGGCCAACACCTAACGCTCGAAAAGTTTCAATTCTTTTTGAGGAACTCAAATTGAAATATAACCTCATTAAAGTTGATATAAACAAAGGTGAACAATTTTTTGAAAAATTTTTAAAAATTTCTCCAAACAATAAAATACCAGCAATTGAATTTGAAGAGAATGGCAAAACAATAACTCTTTTTGAATCAGGAGTAATATTACTATTTTTTGCAGAAAAATATAATAAATTTTATTCAAATGATAGATTAAAGAGATTTGAGATTATTCAGTGGTTAACATGGCAAATGGCTGGATTTGGACCAATGCTTGGTCAGGCACACCACTTTAACTTTTATGCAAAAGAAAAAATAAATTATGCACAGGAAAGATATTCTAGTGAAGCAAATAGACTTTATGGTGTTTTAGATAATAAATTAAAAGATCATGAATGGATTACAGGAGAGTATTCTATAGCAGATATCGCAGTTTATCCATGGACAATGACGCCTGATAGACAAGGGGTGGAATTATCTCAATTTGATAATGTAACAAGATGGAAAGAACAAATGAAAAAAAGATCTGCAGTTGCTAAAGGTATGTCTGTTGGACAGGAAATGAGAAAAAATAATCAAGTTTTAACTGATGATGAATATTCAAATCTATTTGGAAAAAATCAATACAAGAAGCGTTAGGCCATGAAAGTTGATTGGATAAAAAAGACAAAAGAAGGTATCCAAGTCAAAGATGGTTCATTTTTTGTGGACCCAATTTATCCTGTAAAAAAAGCAATTATAACTCATGGTCATGCTGACCACGCTAGGGCAGGACATGAGCATGTAATAGCTACACTGGAAACTCTAGAAATTATGAAAGAGAGATATGGCAATAATTTTTGTAAAAAATCAACTGAACTTAAATATCATGAGAAATTGATTATTGAGGAAGTTGAAATTTTCCTTGCACCTGCTGGCCACGTATTGGGTTCAGCTCAAGTGGTTATGAATTTTGCGAACCAAGTAATTACAGTTTCAGGTGATTATAAAAGACAAGATGATCCAACTTGTGCAGCATTTGAACCTATCAAATCTGATATATTTATAACTGAAGCCACATTTGCTTTACCTGTTTTCAAACACCCAAATGCCAATACTCAAATAAATTTGTTAATTAAATCAATCCAAAACTTTCCTGAAAGATGTCACGTAATTGGCGTCTACAGCCTTGGTAAGGCACAAAGACTCATAAAAATGCTGAGAAATAATGGTTGGCACAATACAATTTATTTGCATGGTTCATTGGTAAAAATTTGTAACTTGTATGAAAAATTTGGAATAGATTTAGGTGATTTAGAACCTGCAACAATTCAAGATAAACCAGAGAAGCCCCATGATTTTTATAAGGGAAAATTAATATTAGCTCCACCATCTGCCTTAGCAGATCGATGGTCAAGACGTTTCCCTGATCCAATTTTGGGGATGGCTTCAGGATGGATGACAGTCAAACAAAGGGCAAAGCAAAGAGGAATTAACCTACCATTAATACTTTCTGATCATGCAGATTGGAATGAAATTTTAACAACTATTAAAGAAGTTTCACCAAAAGAAGTTTGGATAACTCATGGTGCTGAGGAGGCTTTAATATATGAGTGTAGTAAAAACAATCTTACAGCAAAGGCACTATCTATTATTGGCTATGAAAGTGATACTGATTTATGAAGCGATTTGCTGAGTTACTGTTAAATCTTATTCTAACTTCAAGTAGAAATGACAAAATAGATCATATTGTGAATTGGATAAAGGATAGCAATTCAGAGGAAATCGGCTGGGGATTGTCTATTATTTGTGAAGAATTAGAAATTTCTAAAGTAAAGCCATCTATGGTTAAAGAGATTTCAAAGCTGCATATAGACAAGTATCTATTTGATTTATCTTATGACTATGTTGGAGACATGGCTGAAACTGTATCTTTAATATGGCCTGAAAAAAATGATAAAAATGCAAATTTTTCAAGTGTGACACTTACAAATGTAATTAAAGACTTAATTAATGTTCAAAAAAAGGAAGCACCAGAGTTAATTTCTAATTATTTAGACAATTTTGATCAAAATACTCGTTGGGCATTTTTGAAGATTATTACTGGAGGGTTACGTGTTGGCGTTTCTAGCAGACTAGCTAAAACAGCAATTTCAAAATATTTTAATAAAAACATAAAAGATATTGAGGAACTTTGGCATGCTTTTGATCCTCCTTACAAAGAAATAATTGAATGGTGTAGGGAAATAATTGAAAAACCAAAAGTTAAAGACAAGCCAATATTTCGTTCTCCAATGCTTGCTAATCCACTTGAAGAAAATGATTACAAATTAATTAATCCTATTAGTTATTTGGCTGAATGGAAATGGGATGGAATTAGAGTACAACTCGTTTCAATGAAAAATGAAGTCAAACTTTATTCTAGATCAGGTGATGATATATCAAATTCTTTTCCTGATATAATTGAAAATAGTTTCAGCCAAGACTTTTGTCTTGATGGTGAACTAATGGCAGGTTCAATTAAAATTCCAGGAAGTTTTAATGACCTTCAGCAAAGGCTAAATAGAAAAAATCCTTCAAAGGATTTAATTAGAAACATGCCTACTTTTATAGTTGCTTATGATGCTCTTTATATTAAGGGCCAAGACATAAGAGACAAAAGCGTTATTGATAGGCGAGAGTTATTAAAGGCTTTTATACTTGAAGAAAAACTATCATTTATAAAATTCTCTGATGAAGTAGTTTTCAAAAATTTTAAGGACCTCGAAGGAAAGAGGTTACAGTGTAGACAAGATTTGAACTATGAAGGCTTGATGTTAAAGCTAAGAAATTCAACTTATGAGCCAGGAAGGCCAAAAGGCCCATGGTTTAAATTTAAAAGAGACCCATATAGCATTGACGTGGTTCTTCTATACGCCCAAAGAGGCCATGGCAAAAGATCTTCTTTTTACTCAGATTACACATTTGGAGTTTGGAATGGCTATTTAAAAAATAGAGAATTAGTAACAGTTGGAAAAGCATACAGTGGCTTTACAGATCAAGAATTACTTAAACTTGATAAATTTATTAGAGCTAATACAACAAATAGGTTTGGTCCTGTGAGAGAGGTAGAAAAAACACTTGTCTTAGAGGTTGCGTTTGATGATATTCAAAAATCTAAACGACATAAATCAGGATTAGCAATGCGTTTTCCTAGAATAAAAAGGATAAGGTGGGATAAATCTGCTAACGAGGCAGATACGATCGAAAATCTTGAAAGATTATTAAATGTAAGGAATTAATCTAGCTTTCAGTTAGACTTTCTGAATTCTCGAGCTTAAATCCTTCTCTCAAAGTGCAATTGCCAGTAATGGTTTGCATAAGAAGGTTTTCTTTACACTTCGTCCAGGAAGGTGCTTCTCTATTGTCCATCATCCATAATTGAGAAACTGCTAAGATTACAAGTAAAATTAATAGTATCCATGAAAATCTACTCATTCTTTCACCTCTTTATCCCAATCATAAATATAATCAGTAATATTTTCCATATTTATTTCTTCTTCGGAAATTACTTTTTTTGCAACTGAATATTTTTCATGTGTTTTTTTATCATATTCTTCTTGCATTAATGGATGCCAACTTGGAAGTTTTTTTCCTTCATTTACTAATTTGTAAGCACAAGTATTTGGCATCCAATTAAGTTGAGACAAGTTGTTTGGTGTCAGCTTAACACAATCAGGTACTATTTTCTTTCTATTTGAATAATCCATACATTTGCAATTATCTGTATCAAGTAGCTTACATGAGATATTAGTATAGAAAACTTCATTATTTTTTTCATTTTGGAGTTTTATAACGCAGCATTTTCCGCAATTATCGCATAAAGCTTCCCACTCGCTGTGACTTAATTCTGTTAATTTTTTATTTATCCAAAACTTGTCTTTTTTCATAGAGTGTTATTGATAGTTCTAGTATAATTTTATTATTATTCTTTATGAAAAAACCAAGTTACATCTCTACAGGTTATTTTTCCACAAATTTTTTTGAAAAAACAATTCGTTCAAAACATTATGATGATATTTATTTTTCGCCTGAGAATGGAGAAGCAGAATCCGAATATGTTTTTCTTAAAGCTAATAAACTTCAAGAAAGATTTTCAAAAATTTCAAATTTTACAATAGCTGAACTTGGTTTTGGAACTGGACTAAACTTTCTACTAACTTGGAAATTATTTAATAACTTAAATAATGAAGGATATTTAGATTTTATCTCAATAGAAGGGTATCCACTTAAGATAAATATTTTAAATAAAATTTATGGATATAATTCAAAGTTAAAAAACTATTGGGATGAATTACGTGATGCATTGCCGCCCTTATGGCCAGGAGTTCACAGATTAAATCTTCAAAATGGTAGGGTAAGGCTGACTTTAATTTATGAAGAAGTTCTTAATGCTCTTACAAGGCAAAATTTTGAAGCAGATGCATGGTTTTTAGATGGTTTTAATCCAAATAAAAATTTGGAGATGTGGTCTGAAGAAGTGATGAAGGAGGTCTTTAGATTAACAAAGCCTTCAGGAACTTTTTCAACTTTTTCGTCAGCAGGTTTTGTCAGAAGAAATTTAGAAAGAGCTGGATTTGAAGTTCACAAAATTAAAGGATTTAGATCTAAGAAAGAAATGTCTGTTGGTAAAAAAGTCTCAATAAAGAAAACTAAAAATCAATTTAAAAAATTTTTAATAGTTGGAGGAGGTATCGCTGGTGCAAGTATAGCTCATTCATTAAATGCTAGAGGTTATAAGTCAACAATAATTGATAAATATAACAAGCTAGCTCAAGGTGCTTCTGGAAATTTAGCCGCTGTGCAATATCCAAGGCTAACAACAGTTGATACTGCTTCAGGGAGATTATCTTTAGCGTGTTATCGATATTCTAGATTTCAAGCAAAAAAATTAAATGTCGCTTTAAATGACAAATCAATAATATTTGGCACTCCTGAAAGAGAGGAAAAGAAACAAAAAATCATTCTTTCCCAAGGATGGCCTTCTGATCTTGTTCGGGAATTAAATGAAGAGGATAAAGCAGAAATTTCTGGAGA
>CAZNBI010000017.1:0-5157 GCA_964571065.1 uncultured Rhodobacterales bacterium
AAAAACATAAGCTAATTCAGTTGTTTTGATATCTTTGAAACCTAAATTTTTTAACTTGCCATTGAGAAATGTTGGCACCATTTGATGTGAGCAGTGCTCCTTGAAAACATCATGCATCAAATCATTTAGTTTTTTTTCAGGGCCGTGAAATCGATAGTAATCCCAAAGAGTAGATATGTTTAAAAACTTTGATCTTGGTTTCAAGAGTCTTTTAATTTCTATTAAAGCTTTATCAATATCATTTATGTATTCAAAAGTTTGTATAGATGCTGCAGCGTCTATACTGTCGCTCTCTAAATCAATGTTATCTGCTAAACAGCAAATAAATAAAGTATTTTCAAGATTTGAACAAAGGTCTTTAGCAGAAGAAATTTGTGAACTACTTGGATCAATTCCAATTGCTTTGCCCTTTCTTCCGACGCTTTTTGCAATATCTTCAATAAGTTGACCACCACCACAACCTACATCTAAAACGATATCACCAATGTTAATATTAAGTGCCTTTATCATAGCTTGTCGTCTGGAAACACCCACATAACTTGAAGACATCTTTCTTTGAAGAATGCTATTATCGTTTTCAAATTTCATTGATATAAATAACCTTATTTTGAATACTAAATTAATTTTTATATAATAAAATTTAAGATGAGCAGATATCAAGATTTAATTTTAAGAGCTAGAAATGGCGAAACTATTCTTTTGGATGGAGCGACAGGAACAGAGTGTGAAAGAAGGGGAGTTCCACAACTTAAGCACGCTTGGAATGGTGGTGCGGCCTTGTCTCATCCTGAAATTCTTTTAGATGTCCACAAAGACTATATTCGCTCAGGTTCAGAAATTATTATTACTAATACTTTTGCAAATACGAAGCATGCATTAGAGGATGCAGGTCAATTAGAAAACTTTGAGAAGTATAATATTGAGGGTGTAAGGCTTGCAATTGAGGCAAGAAAACAACTTTCAAAAAATGTTTTAGTTGCAGGTGGCGTGTCTTATTGGACTTGGACAGGCCGTAAACCATCTTTCAAAGAATTAAGTTCTTCAATTGAAACTCAGGCAAATATTATGAAAAATATGGGCGTTGATTTTCTTATTTTAGAAATGATGGTTGATATGGAACAAATGATTACAACTTTGGATGCAGTAAAAAAGACTAAATTGCCTATTTGGGTAGGGTTGTCATGTTCTATAGATGACAAGGGGGGTATTTATTTAGGTGAAAGTGTAGAAGCAGCTATTGAGAATGATGAAAGTCTAGAGAAAGCAGTAATGTATTTAAATGAAACAGATGTTGATGCAATATGTATTATGCATACTAGAATTAAAGATACATTAAATTGTCTCAAAGAGTTAAAAAAAGTATGGGACGGGCTTATTGGAGTATACCCAAATTCTAGCTCTTATAATAACTCGAAAAATCTTGAGTCTACCGAATGGGCTTTTAAACAAGTCATGCAAAAAGAAAAATTCATTGATTATGCCAAAATCTGGACTGACTTTGGTGTAGATTTTATTGGTGGTTGCTGCGGTGTAAATGTTGATCATATTAAAGAATTAAAAAAGATAATAAAATAAATTAAAACAATTATTTATAATATATATTTAAAGTAAATAATTAAACATTTTGAATGATTAATTAATTTAGTTAATTAAAAACTTTAAAATAAACATCCTGTATCTTGCAATTTTCTCCATTTATAGGAGTTAAATCTTGAGGACATGAAGACATAACAGCAATGCTTTCCATGTGAGATTTTAATTTTATTATATCTTTAGGTTTAGCTCTTGGAGGCAACCATTCAATTCTTCCATTTTGGTCAATAGGAATATTCATCCATATATTAAAAGGAGATGGAATAGCTGGTGCTTTTTTACCAATGGCTATAAGTGCCATTCTAAGATTGTCAACACAGTTATCATGGTAATCTTTACATCCTAACTCTTGATAACGGTGATGGTCACAAGACGCAATTATTGTATCATGAAATCCTTCAGACGTATCTTCAATTATTGTAAACATTTTCTTTCTAGTATTTGATACTAGGCTATCACCTATTTTTGGTAAAACTGATCCAAGAGACGTATGTACATGCTCCATAGAAAGATGCTCATGTAAATTATTTGAGTTAAATGCCCAAAAATCACAAACCTGGGTACCAAATCTATTTTCAATTTGGATTGTTTGATTTTTTTCTAATTTTACTGCGATACCGCACCTAGCTGGAACTTTATAAAAATGATCTAAACTTGGTTTTCCATCACTTGAAATACCTATTTTTAGGGTATCATTTGTGCCATCAGGTTTTCCTGGATCAAACATATTTATAAGTAATGATAGATAAAATTCTTAGTCAATAAAAATTTATCTAGATATGAGGGTTTCTTGGTTTGTATTTTTCCAACAATTTTTCATTATGGTGACTTGCGTTTGGCATGTTTGCACTTATAAAAAAAGGGAATAACTCTTCTTCTTTACATAATTCAGCCACATGAGCAATTATTGAGTTTAATATATAAGCCCCACTTATCGTTGAAAATGGAGAAACCTTTTGAGTATCTGATATACTTAACAAAGTATCTCCTGGTGGGCCGTGATTGTTAATATATATATTTACAACTTCATCGAGCCTTTTGTTGAATTTAGATTTTGGTGCGAGCTTAGCATAATCTAAAGATGAAACTCCAATAGTTTTACACTTAACTTCTTTTGCGTAGAAAGCAGCTTCTAGAGGAGCTTGATTTACTCCACTGTTGGTAAATATCATTAAAGTGTCTTTTTCTCTTAATTTATAATTTTGTAATACTCTAGTTGCAATACCCTCTGTTCTCTCAATTTCACCACTTAAAAGTGAACCTTCGTGAAGCATTAACCCTGAAAAAAGAATTGGGCAAATGGGAGCAAAACCTCCTGCTCGAAAGTGCCCTTCCTCTGCAAGCATATGTGAATGGCCAGTTCCAAATATAAATATCATTCCATCATTTTTATATGTTTTGTAAAATTGATTAGCAGCTTCTAAAATAGAATAGTTCTCATTTTGGGATATTTGATTTATTCTTTTTGTAACTTCTTTTTGAAATTGTTGAATTTTTTTCATAATCACTGCTAATCAAATAATAATTTTACTATTTGAAAACATAACAAATATGTGCATTAATTTACTATATAAAAAATTAATTAATTAATAAAATAGGGGGAACTTATGAAAAAACTTTTATCAATTACAATTTTTTTCTCTTTCCTATTGTCATTAAGTTCTGCTTTCGCAGGGACAGTGATAATAGAGTCATGGAGAAATGACGATGCTGATGCATGGAATGAAAAGATAATTCCAGCATTTAATGCAAAGTATCCAGATATAAAAGTAGTTTTTCAAACAACTATACCTAATCAGTATGCAGCTAGTGTAAGCGCAAAACTTGAAGGAGGTAATGCGGGTGATTTAATTACATGTATTCCTTTTGACCAGTCTCTGAAATTGTTCAACAGAGGATGGTTAGCCTCTTTAAATGGTCTTAATGGACTAGATAATTACCCGCAGGTTGCCAAGGATGCATGGAGTACTGATGACCAAAGTGATATTTTCTGTGTGCCAATGGCATCAGTTTCACATGGATTTATGTATAATAAAGAAATTTTCAAAGAGTTGGGACTTTCTATTCCAAAAACTGAAAGTGAGTTTTTTGGAGTTTTAGATAAAATTAAAGCTGACGGTAATTACACACCTCTAGCTATTGGTACTGCCGACACTTGGGCAATTGCAACAATGGGTTTCCAAAATGTTGGACCAAATTTTTGGCAAGGTGAGAAAGGTCGTAAAGGGATAATTTCTGGTGATGAAAAATTCACTGACTCACACTATATTGAGCTTTTAAAATCACTTGCTAAATGGGGAGACTATATGGCTCCTGGTTATCAAGCGCAAACTTATCCAGATAGTCAGAATTTATTTACATTAGGTGATGCAGCTATTTATCCAACAGGTTCATGGGAGATTTTTACTTTTTCTCAAAATGCAGATTTTGAATTTAGTGCTTTTCCACCATACAAGCCAGATGGTCAAGCAAACTGTTTTGTTGATGATCATACAGACATTGGGATTGGTATGAATGCGGATTCAAAAAATCCAGAGGAATCCAAAATTTTCCTTGAGTGGCTTACATCTGCAGAATTTGCTGAAATTTTTGCAAATGAAGTGCCAGGCTTTTTTCCTTTGCACACACATTCAATTAATGTGAATGACCCAGTGGCAAAAGAGTTTATTAGCTGGAAAGATGATTGTGATACTACAATTAGAAACAGTGTTCATATTGTGGGTCGTGGTGAGCCAAACTTGGAATCAGTTCTATGGGAAGTTGTTTCAGGTGTTGTAAATGGAACAATGTCACCTGAAGATGCTGGTGCAAAGGCAGAAGCAAGCCTTGCTAATTGGTACGCTCCACATCAATAATTAAAATTTAAATGTAATGCGGTAAAATATTTTGCCGCATTACTTATTTTTATAAAATGAAGAAACGTTTTCCATTACATATTTTAGTGTTCTTATTTCCTGCGTGTTTTATTTACACGCTCTTTATGATTTTCCCCCTTTTTGATACAATTAGAATAAGTCTTTTTACTCAAAATTTAATGGGTGAAAATATGGATAACTCATCGAATATAAGAGCTTTTATAGGCTTTAGAAATTATTATGATTTATTCACAAATGAGAATTGGTCCTGGCATTTTTGGAATGCATTAAAAAATAATACCTACTTTTTTCTATTACATGTTTCAATTCAAACACCAATAGGACTTCTTATAGCTGCCTTTTTATCATCAAAAGATTTAAGGTTTAAACACACTTACAGGACATTAATTTTTTTACCCGCAATGATGTCTATTGTGATTGTTGGCTATTTGTTTAATTTAATTCTTTCTAATCTTTGGGGTATTCCACAGACTATTTTAGGAGTTGTTGGCCTTGAGCATTTATATCAACCTTGGCTTGGTTTAAAGGGTCCGGCTTTAATTACAATTTCTTTAATATCTATTTGGCAATTTGTAGGAATACCAATGATGCTTTTTTATGCGGCGTTGTTGAATATACCTGATGAGATACTTGACGCTGCTAAAATTGATGGCTCTGGGCCAATGACTACTTTCTGGTTTGTAAAATT
>CAZNBI010000017.1:5257-14775 GCA_964571065.1 uncultured Rhodobacterales bacterium
ACAAGGTATCAATACTAATGAATAACGTCAAAGATAAATACAATCATCTGATAATGCATATTGTATTATTATCTTATACTCTTATTTGTATTTTTCCTGTTTATCTTTTGGTTAATAATTCATTTAAAAAAAGGAGAGCTATCTTTAAGGAGCCTCTTTCTTTGCCAACAGAAGAAACTTTCAGTCTTGTAGGATTTACAAAAATGTTTTCGAGAGTTGATTTTTCAATATATTTTTTCAATTCTACTTTTGTTACTTTAACAACATTATTTCTTGTATTGTTGTTTGGCGCCATGGCTGCATGGGCTCTATCAGAATATAAATTCAAGGGAAATACCATGCTCGGACTGTATTTGGCATTTGGTATAATGCTTCCTATTAAATTAGGAACAGTTAGTATTCTCCAACTATTGAGTTCAATGAACCTTGTTAATACTCTCACGGGTCTAGTAATTGTTTATACAGCTCAAAGTTTGCCATTGGCAATTTGGATATTAACAGAGTTCATGAAACAAGTTAATCAAGAGCTAAAAGAAGCAGCGCGATGTGATGGAGTAAATGAGTATCAGTTGTTTTTTTATATAATCCTTCCATTAATGAGACCGCCATTGGCAACTGTAGCAGTATTTACTATGGTTCCTGTTTGGAATGACTTATGGTGGCCTCTAGTTTTAGCTCCTTCTGGTGGTAAACAGACTGTAATTTTAGGGATGCAACAATATATTGGACAATATGTAACAAATTGGAACGCAGTTTTTGCGTCTTTATCAACAGCACTAATACCAATACTTATTTTTTATATGATTTTTTCTCGTCAGTTAATTAGAAGTATTACCTCAGGTGCTGTTAAATAATTATTAAGAATACTTTTCTTATGGGTATTATTAAAGATTTAAAATCAAAGCTTATTGTATCCTGCCAGCCTGTTGTTGGTGGTGCTCTAGATGATGAAAATTCAATATTAAATATTGCTGAAGCTGCTGTGGATGGTGGTGCTGCAGGTCTAAGGATTAATGATAAAAAAAATGTATACAATATAAAAAAAAGATTAAAAGTGCCTATTATAGGTATTAAAAAGAGAGAATTAAAAGGCAGTAACATAATAATAACCCCACTAGAAGAAGATGTAATAGGTCTTGCAGAAAGTGGTTCAGATATCATTGCCTTCGACGCGACCAATAGAAATAGACCAATTGAAATATCCACTTTAATTGATCTTATACACAAAAAAAATTGCTTAGCTATGGCAGATTGTTCAAATTATGATGAAGCAGTAAATGCCTCTATTTTAGGAGCTGATATAGTAGCGTCTACTCTATCAGGTTATGTATCAAAAAAGGTTCCAAAATTTCCAGATTATCGAATGATTTCTCAACTTTATAATAGTAAAATCAAAACGCCAATAATTGCAGAGGGACGCATAAATACTCCTGATCAGGCAAAAAAGGCAATTAATAAAGGTGCTCACGCAGTAGTTGTCGGCACTGCCATTAATAGAATAGAGATTATTACAAGTTGGTTTGTTAATGGGGTACAAAGAAGTGGATAAAAATATTTTTGTTGCAGTGGATATTGGTGGCACAAAGATTTCAATTGCTTTATTTAAAAATTCTAAAATATTCAAAAAAATCAGATTAGAAACTAATCCTCAAGAACAACCAACTAAAGATAAACCTCATTTAATAGCAGATAATATTATTAATAGTTTGATAAATTATAAAGAAAAAATAACTGAAATTGGGATTGCAACAACAGGAGTCATTCATAAGGGTTATTGGTCAGTTTTAAATAAGAAAATTTTAGGGGAGTTTTCTGAATTTCCTTTAACTGAATATATTAATAAAGTATTTGATGTCCCTGTATTTGCATTTAGTGATACAGAAGCTGCCGCCTTAGGTGAATTTAGGTTTGGAGCTGGAAAAGAATTTAAAGATTTTTATTATATTACTGTTTCTACAGGTGTAGGTGGTAGTATGGTTCTTGATAAAAAATTATATAGTAAATCGCCTAACCTAGCAGGTGCTTTTGGGCATATGGTAGTAGTAAGTGATGGAAATTTATGTGGTTGTGGTAGAAAAGGTTGCATTGAAGCTTATTCATCAGGTACAGCTTTTAAAAAAATAATAAATAATTCTGAGTTTGAGAACCTAACAGTTAAAGATGTTTTGTTGAATAAATTAGATAATCCTTGGGTATCAGAATTAATTCAAAAATCATGTAAATACTTAGCTGAAGGAATAGTCAACGTTAATTTATTACTTGGAATTAATAACTTTATTATTGGGGGTAGCATAGGACTAAACAACAGATTTTTTGAAGAAATTCAAAAGCAAACAAGTTTAATTTCAAGCCAAGTTATTAAATTTGAAAAAGCTCAACTTAAAAATGATGCTGAACTTTTTGGATGCTTCGCAAAATCAGCATATTTTGATTTTAATAATAAATATGAATAAAAATATGAATAAAATTTCAGGAAAAATTGTTGCAAATGAAAATATTTTTCCAGGTACATTACATTTTACTGATAAAATCATAGATATTTTAGAAAGTAATGATATTCAAAGCTCACATTTAATTATACCTGGATTTATTGACTTGCATTGTCATGGAGGAAATGGGTTTGATACGATGGATGGTCTCGATGCAATAATAGGCCTATCTGAATTTCATCTAAAATATGGAACAACAACTCTTTATCCTACTACTGTAACAGCTCCACTAACTGAAACTAAGAACGCTCTTAAAGGCTTGAATTCATATATTAATTCAAATAAACATAAAACTAATATTGCAGGCATCCACCTTGAGGGACCATTCATTAACCCTGACAAGCTTGGAGCTCAGCCACCATTTTCTCAAATACCTAATTCTCAATTCATTGAAGCCCTTTGCGATGAGGCGCCATTAAGGATTATGACCATCGCGCCAGAAGTTAATAATGGTTTCGAATTTATTGACTATTTAATCAAACAAAATATCAAGCCTCAGTTGGGTCATACGCTTGCCGAATTTAGTTTATGCAATTCCTCAATCAAAAAGGGTGTAAAAAGTTTTACACATCTTTACAACGCTATGTCTGGTTTTGATCACAGGAAACCTGGAGCTGTAGCTGCTGCATTAAGTAATCTAGATTATTCAGAAGTTATTTGCGATTTGATTCATGTAGATAGTGAAATGATAAAAATAGCAAAAAATAATATCAAAAACCTTTATGCAATTACTGACTGTATTTCTGCTGCCGGAATGAAGGACGGAAAATACAAAATTGGAAGCAACGAAGTATTTAAAAAAGGTAATGTTGTAAAATTAAATAATGATACATTAGGAGGAAGTGTCTTAACAATGCATCAAGCATTTAAAAATTTGATTGAAATTGGCTTTTCAATTATTGATGCAGTAAAAATGACTTCAACTAATGCAGCTGATTACATAGAACATAAAGATATCGGAAATTTATCCTCTGGTTGTAACGCAAATATAGTTGTTCTAGATGATAAATTTGATTTATTGCAAGTCTTTTTAAATGGAGAATCTGTCTATGAAAAATAGTAAAGTTCTTCAAGAGGCTCTTGAAGTATCAGATGCAATAGAAAACTTTAATACTAATGACAAGAATGAATATAATAAGGTAGGTAGTTTAATAAATAAAAAAAAAATTAAGCATTTAGTTACTGTAGCAAGAGGGTCTTCTGATAGTGCAGCATTATTTGCATCATATGTATTTGCTAAAACACTTGGCATATCAACTTACAGCCTTCCTCCATCCGTAATTACACTAGAGAAATCTAAATTTGATTTTTCTAGTACTCTTGTTTTGATTATTTCTCAGTCTGGATTAAGTGACGATCTAATAATTTGCACTGAGCAGTGTAAAAAAATGGGGGCAAAAATTTTGCTTCTTTCAAACAATCCTTCAAGTCCAATTATAAAAAATACTGATTTTTTTTTTGATATGAATACTTCAAAAGAAATAAGTGTTGCTGCAACAAAGACCTATATACTTTCTTTAGTAAACATTATTAAATTAGTTGCTATTACAGCAAATCAAAAAGAAATTTTGCATAATTTAAATTATTTACCTGAAAATATTGAAAAAGACAAAATTAATAATTGGGATTACAAAATAATTGATAAATCAATTTCTAAGGGTTTTATTATTAGTAGAGGAATGGGTTTTGCACTTTCAACTGAAATTTCTTTGAAGTTTAAAGAGTTGTGTCTTGAATTAATCGAGCCTTTTAGTAGCGCTGAAGTAATGCATGGTCCAAAAACTTTAATTGATCAGTCTTTAAAAATTGTAACACTATCCTTGTCTGATGCATCTGGTATTGCTGTAAAAAATGAAATAGAAGAACTCAAAAAATATTCACAAAATATTTACTGTATAAATTCTTCTAATGACAAAAATACAGACTTTAGATTTTTATCTACAAAAATACCAGAAATTGATTCAATTTTAATAATGTCAAAATTTTATCCAATGATAATAAAATATGCTTTTGATAAAGGGATCGACGCTGATTTTCCTAGATATTTGTCAAAAGTTACAAAGACGATATAGTCCTTTATATTAATTCATCTACACTTTGACTCCATTGAGGATCTGTATGTTTTTCCCAGTACAAGTTTTTTAATAGTGAAGTGACTTTCCCAATTTTTCCGTTATTTATTTTTTTTCCATTAATTTTTGTAATTGGTATAATGCCACCTGCAGTTGAAGTAGCAAATGCTTCATATGAATTAATAAAATCTTCAGATCTAATTGATTTTTCCTGAACGGGAATATCTAATTCTGATGCTAATCTAATTGCAGTTTGTCTTGTAATACCCTCTAATACTCCAATTTTAGGTGTCTTCAGCCCATTTTCATCTAAAGAAAAAATATTAAAACCAGGTCCCTCAAGAACATTATTTTCTTCATCAACTAAAACAGCTGTATAATGACCTCTGTCGTAAGCTTCAAACATTCCATTCACGAGATCAAGCCAATGATAATTTTTTACTCTAGGATCTACTGATTCTGGAGAAATTCTTTTTATTTTACTTATTGCTAGATCAATGCCAGTATCAAATTTTTTTGGGTCAAGTATCCATCCAAATGGAATTGCAAATGCTAAAAATCTAGGCTGTGATTTTCTTGGGTCTCTATCAAAAGTAGGAGACATTCCTCTTGTTTGAATCATCTCTACATAGGAATTATTAAAATTGGCCCTTTTCACGCATCCTGCAAGAATTCTTTTTAGCTCTTTTCTATTTAGTGAGCAGGGCATTCTAAGTTTTTCAGTTGAGGCAAAAAATCTGCTAATATGCTCATCTAATTGAAAAAATCTGTTATTCCATACATGTACTACATCATAGGTAGCATCTGACCTTAAAAAACCCCAATCTAAAACAGGTATTTTTGCTTCTGATATATCTATAAATTTGCCACTCATCCAAGCAGCACCTTCAGGAAATTTATCACTTATATTATTCATTTTTTAATACTGAGATATTCAATTTTTAAATATCTTTAATTTAACTTAAATGATAACTATTTTATAGTGAATTTTAAAAACGTTTTTTAGATATGCAGGAGATGCTAATGGACCCAAATCAAAGACAAACACTACAAATTAATACTTTCTATTATATGATGATAGTTCTTTCTATCTTATCAGTTACTCATATTACAATGACAATGACAATTATATTCGGCGATTTAGCTGGTAAAGAGCTTGTTGTTGCAGGTACAATAGTTGCTATCACATTAATTGGCTCTTTTGGTCTAATAAGACTTACAAAGAACTTTAAATTATTGCTTTTAGAAATGGACGATAAATTAGCAAAAACAAACTTTGGTAAGGAAACTAAAGATATTCCAGTTGATAGATTGGGATTAGTTTTTGCTGCGCTATTCCTAATTAATGCTGTTATTCAATTAACAAATATTTACGGGTAAAGTAAACAAGTGATCACAAAAAGTGATCACTTGTATTTAAAAACTCTAATTTTGTTCGTCTAAATCTTCGACGAATTTATTGTAATCCATTTTATTCACCATAACATTGGTTATTATTTGAATAAAATAACCATAAAAAGGTGTTAAAAGAGCTACAGCTAATGCTGGTCCAATATTATCTAAAGAAATGATAATATTGCTTGCAGACATAATTATGATGCCTATAAAAAAACCCAACCATCCAAATCTTACAGCTCCTATTCCAAAATTTTCAATTCTGTCTGTAGTTTCGCCGCCAGCAGCAATGGAATATAAAAATGCACCAACTAAAACAATCCCAAACGCGGGTGCATCAAAAAATACTCCAAAATCGGATACTGATAATATAGTTCCAATTACCAATCCGATAATACAAACTATTCCAATAAATAAACTAAACATAAATCAACCTTCACAAATTAAATTTAATTAAATCTAATATACAAATTTAATTATAAAATAAATCAATATATACTAAGCAGGGTAAAATTAAACGAACTGTGTTATTTTAATTGAAAAAAATTATTGAAACTCCACCAATTTGGTTTATAGCTTTGACTTTAATTTTAGGGGCTGCTTGTTTAGGAGTGAGCCCATTATTTGTAAGAATTAGTGAAGTAGGCCCTGCCTCATCAGCTTTTTGGCGATCTTTTTTGGCCCTTCCTTTTATACTGATTTTAATCAAAAGTATTGATATCAAGACAGAATTAAAGAGTGACAAACTAAATTATTTCTATCTTGCCCTACCAGGAATATTTTTAGGCATTGATCACGCTGCATGGCATCATGGGATAATGTTAACATCAATAGCAAACTCGACTTTATTTGCTTCTATGGCACCTGTATTTGTTGTATTTTATAGTTACATTCTATTCTCCACAAAAATAACAAAAAAATTTTTTGTGGGTTTGATAGCTTCAGTTATTGGTGCTGTTTTATTGCTTTATAATTCTCTAGAATTTAGCATTCAAAATTTGTTTGGTGACTTTTGGTCAATTTTGGCTGGAGCTTTTTACGCTGCATATTTATTGTCAACTGGCATTTTAAGAGATAAAAATTTAAATATTTATATTATATTTTTTGTTGGTACTTTTTTTAGTGCAGTAACTTTGCTTGTAATAATTTTATTTGCAAATGAAACTTTTTTACCAAATTCTTTTTCAGGTTGGTTAGTAGTATTCTGCTTGGCTTTTATAAGTCAATTTATTGGTATTGGATTAATTACTTGGGCTTTGGGCAAGGTAAAAACAGGGCTTGCTTCCCTCACTTTAATGAGTGAGCCTGTTACAGCCGCTTTTCTTGCTTGGCTTATATTGGGTGAATATTTATCTGCAATACAATTCTTGGGTGGGATTATTATTTTATTTGGAATTATATACGCTCAAAGCTCTTCAGAGTTAAAGCAATAATTAATCTGCTAGTTCTGCAGCCCTAATTAATGCCTTTGCTTTATTGCGAGTTTCTAATTCCTCACCATGATTAGTACTATCATGAACTATGCCACCACCCGCCTGGACATATAATTTACCATCTTTTATTATGCCAGTTCTCAGTGCTATGCACGTATCTAAATCTCCTGAAGCACTAAAGTATCCAACTGCACCTGAATATAATCCTCTTTTTTCGTTTTCTAATTCTTCGATAATTTGCATTGCTCTTATTTTAGGAGCTCCACTTACAGTTCCTGCTGGGAAACCTGCTATTAAAGCATCTAAACTATCCATCCCATCTCTTAATTCACCTTTTACTTCAGATTCTATGTGCATGACATGTGAATACATTTCAACACTAAAGCTTTCTGTAACTTCCACACTTCCTGGCTTTGAAACGCGCCCGACATCATTTCTTCCTAAGTCCAGTAGCATCAAATGCTCCGCTCTTTCTTTTGGGTCATTAAGTAATTCTTCTTTAAGAGATAAGTCTTCAGATTTGTTTGACCCTCTTGGTCTTGTACCAGCTATTGGCCTTATTGTGCATTCATTGTTTCGCAAGCGAACCAGAATTTCTGGAGAGGAGCCAACAACAAAAAAATCTTTGAAATTAAAATGAAATAGAAAAGGCGAGGGGTTTAATCTTCGCAAAGACCTATAAAATGAAATTGATGATTTTTTGAAAGGAATTTCAAATCTTTGTGACAACACAACCTGGTATATATCACCAGATTTAATATATTCTTTAGCCTTCTCTACAGAATTATAAAAATCTAATTTTTCTAAATTGCTTGGCGCATCATTATCAAGCATTGTGTCTTTTTGAACTGGAAGATTTCTATGTTCAAGACCAACATTTAGCTCATTAACAGCATTTGATAAAATATTTTTTCCATTCTCCCAAGCATCTAGTGCAGAAATATCTTTTTTGGCTCTAACTGGTGTTATTAAAATAAATTCATCTTTTAATCTATCAAAAATACAAATTAAAGAAGGTCTCATTAATATTGTTTCAGGTAGATTTAAAGGATCATTATTTTTAATTTTTATATTTTCAAAGTATGAGACCATATCATAGCCTATGTAACCAAATAAACCAGCTGACAAAGGAGGCAAATGCTCTGGAATATCAATTCTTGATTGCTTAATTAACTTTTTTAGAGATTTAATAGGGTCTTCATTATTTTTTTCAAAAGTAAAGTTTCCATTTTTGGGCTTGGCTGTTTCAGAAGTTCCATTTTTACACTTCCATATAAGATCAGGTGCAATTCCAATAGCTGAATACCTTCCTCTGTTTTCACCGCCCTCAACAGATTCCAATAAAAAATTGTAATCTTTATTTTTTGTCAACTTTATAAGTGCTGAAACAGGTGTTTCGAGATCTGCAACTATAAATTCCCAAAGTAATTGAGGTTTGCCAGAATTGTAGTTTTCTATAAAAGTTTTGGAAGGTTTGTTCATTTATGGTGAGTTAAGACCTAATGCTTGCAATATTAAACTTTTATTAACCTCTAATTTGTGCTTTTCAGATAACTCTGAAATGAGTGCACTGCTAATATCACTTTTTAATGATTGGTTAAATGGATTTAATAGTAATTTTTTTAGGTTTTCGACATCTTCAACTTCAGGTTTGATGGCATCATCAAACCTAACAACAGATATGCCTAATTCTGTTGCTGCAATTTGTTTTTCATTTAACTTATTTATGTTGAAAAGTGTTTTAACAATTTCAGGTCTTGGATAGCTGACATCATTTTGAGATACGCCTTTTACTTCAGATATTTTCATATTGTTTTCATTTGCAAATTTTATGAAATCATCTGCTGCAGATAGTTTTCCAGCTTTGTTTAAAGTTTCTTCTATTGCTTTGGTCTGTTTCCAAGATACTTCAAGTTTGGTTTTAACTTCATCAAGACTTGGTAAAAATTCTTTTTTTTCATCAAAAAGTGATAAAGCAAAAAACTTTCCGTCTTCGGTTTCATTAATTGAAAGATTTCCATTTTTTTCACTGTTCCATAAAACTTCAAGAAAAACCTTATCACTTAGTAAATTATTTTTTGGCTTGGATCTATTTACATCTAAACCATTCTTATCGAGATAATCTGTTG
>CAZNBI010000017.1:14875-16171 GCA_964571065.1 uncultured Rhodobacterales bacterium
ACTGTTGAAATTTCGTTGAGTAAATCTCCCTTCTTTATGTCATCAATAATTGAGTTTTCGTTATTGTATTTATCTTTTGCTAGCTTGTTGAATTGTGTTTCATTTAATAAATCAGAAAGAAATTTTTCTGCTTTGCTTTTATCATCAAAAATTATTTGATTAATTGACCTTGTTTCTTCTTTAAAGTAATCTTTTCTTCTAATATCAAATTCATCGATCAGTTCTTGTGCACTGAGTGTAATCGTATCTGCATAGTCTTTAGGATCAAGAATAAAATACTTGCCTGACCTTCTTGCGGGCTCAATCCATGAACTGGTAGTATTATCATAAAATGTTTTAAGCTCATTATCAGATGGTTTTCTTATTGTTGATAAAGGGACTAAATCTAAATCAACAATAGTTCCATTTCTTTTTTCTAAGTTTTTTTCAGCTATTGCAAAGATTATTTTTTCAGATATTTTTGCTGACTCTGAAATTGTTTCTGTGATCTGTTTTTTTGTAATATCTCTTCCTAAAAGCTCTAAATATTTTTCTTCAGAAACACCAGCTCTAAATAATGACATTTCGAATTTTGTGGGACTAAATTTTCCATCATCATCAAGAAATGCTTCATTTTCTAAAAGAGTTTTCTTTAAATGTTCCCGTGTAACAGTAATTTTTTGTTTAGAGGCTTCTTCAAGAATAATGGCTTCATTAGACAGGTATGTTATCAACAAGTCTAAATAACCATTTGTAACAGCCTCATTAATGGTTAAATCGGGAGCTACTTCTGATCGAAGTTTATTAAATTGACTAGCAATTTCTTGTATCTCTATAGATGTGTCTCCCGCTTTTATGTAGTCTCTATTAAATTGAAGTGATGGAACAAAACTTCCAAGTCCTAAACCAGCAAAAGCAATTAATACTAGGCCCAAAAAAATTTTTGCAACTGGGTGTTTAGAATGTTTTCTAATAGACTTAAGCATGTAATGACCTATCTAGTGAATTTGTTCATCTTTAATACTCTGAAGGTTGTACTTCAAAACAAAAATTATTAAAATAGATAAATTGACAAAAATGGATATATATTATGATAGTAGCTGGAAATTGGAAAATGAATTTAAATATAAATGAAGCAATTGAGCTATCAAATGGATTATTAAAACATAATGAAATTTTTGTTGAAGAAAAAATAATTATTTTCCCATCTTTTTTGATAATACCTGAAATCTATAATTTATATAAAAATTCAAAAATTTCAATCGGTGCCCAAGATTGTTCAATGTATGATAATGGTGCATTCACTGGACAAGTTTC
>CAZNBI010000017.1:16271-18954 GCA_964571065.1 uncultured Rhodobacterales bacterium
GGTGGAAATAATTTTATGTCTGCAAGGGGAACCGCAGATTTCTTAACGAGGGCCACAACACTTTTAGCAATAGCTTTTTTTTGTACGTCAATCCTCTTAGCAATGATTGCAGGATATGGAAAAAAAACCAATTCAATAGTTGACGAAGTTTCACAAGATATTATTGAAGATAATAAAAACAAAGACACAGGTCCTGCTGTCCCAACAGATTAATTATTTTAATTTTTAAACTAGCCAAAATTTTATTTGAGTTGTATAAAAATAAACCATGCCAAATTTTATTTTTATTACTGGTGGCGTGGTATCTTCCTTGGGAAAAGGACTTGCATCAGCAGCTTTAGGAGCAATTCTTCAGTCAAGAGGTTTTAAAGTTAGACTAAGAAAGTTAGATCCATATTTGAATGTTGATCCAGGGACAATGAGTCCAACACAGCATGGTGAGGTATTTGTTACAGACGATGGTGCTGAAACTGACTTAGACTTAGGGCACTACGAGAGATTTACTGGGGTGTCCGCAAAAAAATCTGATAATGTTACAACAGGTCAAATTTACTCTCAAGTTATCGCTAAAGAAAGAAAAGGTGAGTACTTGGGTGCGACTATTCAGGTTATCCCACATGTTACAAATGCTATTAAAGATTTTATAATTTCAGATCTAAAGAATGAAGATTTTATATTATGTGAAATTGGTGGAACTGTTGGTGACATTGAATCTCTTCCATTTCTTGAGGCAATAAGACAACTTGGTAATGAGCTTGGGAAGGATAAAACTTGTTTTCTTCATTTAACTTTAGTGCCTTTTATTGCCGCTGCTGGTGAATTGAAAACTAAACCTACCCAACACTCAGTTAAAGAGCTTCAATCAGTAGGTATAAGACCAGATGTTGTTTTATGCAGAACTGAAGAGCATATTCCTGATGACCAAAAAGATAAAATAGCTCTTTTTTGTAATATACCAAAAAAATCTGTGATTGAGGCCATTGATGCAGATAGCATTTATGATGTTCCATTAGTGTATCACAAGAATGGATTAGATGAAGTTATTTGTGATCATTTTGGGATTAAGCCCAAAGAACCAAACTTAAAAATATGGTTAGATATTAAAACAGCCATTAAAAACCCAGAGGGTGAAATCAATATTGCAGTTGTAGGTAAATATACATCTTTAATTGATAGTTATAAGTCACTTGATGAAGCGCTTACTCACGGAGGTATAGCTAATAAAACAAAAGTTAAAGTTCACTGGATTGATTCATCAGAACTTGAGGATGAAAATAAATTTAATACAATTTTTGAAAATATACATGGTATATTAGTTCCTGGTGGATTTGGTGAAAGAGGCTCAGAAGGGAAAATATTATCAATAAAATATGCGAGAGAAAATAATATACCTTTTCTTGGAATATGCTTCGGTATGCAAATGGCTGTTATTGAGGCTGCTCGTTATTTAACTAGTATACCTGATCCAGGTTCGTCAGAATTTGGAAGTTTTAAGTCTTCAATTGTTGGACTCCTATTGGAATGGACAAAAGGAAATACTGTCGAAATAAGATCATCCGAAGATGATTTGGGCGGATCGATGCGTTTAGGCGCCTATGAATGTCACATTTCAGATGGGTCTTTAGCTAAAGATGTCTATCAAAAGGATATTATTTTTGAAAGGCACAGGCATCGATATGAAGTAAATATTAAATTTAAACCCGAGTTAGAGCGAGCTGGTTTAAAATTTTCTGGAATGTCTCCAGATGGTTTGTTACCAGAAATAGTAGAGCATGAAAATCATCCATGGTTTATAGGCGTCCAATTTCATCCTGAGTTAAAGTCTAAGCCATTTGAGCCTCATCCTCTTTTTAAAGACTTTGTAAGTGCTGCTTCTAAATTTTCTAGGTTGGTTTAGGCTTTTGATTTTATGAGAATTAATAATATAACTGTAGGCAATGATCAGCCATTTATTTTAATTGCCGGACCGTGTGCAATAGAAAATCTAAATGATACACTTTATCATGCTGAGAATATTAAGAATATTTGTGATAGACTTAATATACAATTAATTTTTAAATCATCTTTCGATAAGGCAAACAGAACTTCATTATCTTCCCATAGAGGTATTGGAATAGACGAAGGTCTTGAAATTTTATTAAAAGTTAAACAAGAATTCAATTTAACTACCATTACAGATATCCATAACGAAAGCCAATGCATTATGGCATCTAAAGTTGTAGACATATTACAAATTCCAGCATTTCTTTGTAGGCAAACAGATTTACTTATTGCTGCTGCTAAAACAGATTGTGTAGTAAATATAAAAAAGGGTCAATTTTTAGCACCTTGGGACATTCACCAAGTTGTAAATAAAATAAAAAACTCTGGAAATAATAAAGTGCTAGTTACTGAGAGAGGTGTTTCCTTTGGTTATAATACTTTAGTTTCAGATATGAGGGCTTTGCCTGAGTTAAAAAAAACAAATTGCCCAGTAATATTTGACGCAACTCATAGTGTTCAACAGCCTGGTGGAAAAGGTATTTCTTCAGGCGGCCAGAGAGAATTCGTCTCTGTTTTATCAAGAGCTGCTATAGCTGTAGGGGTTGCTGGTTTGTTCATTGAAACTCATAAAGACCCTGATAATGCTCCATCTGATGGTCCAAATATGGTGCCATTAAAAGAGTTAGAAAATCTTCTTAAA
>CAZNBI010000018.1:0-17510 GCA_964571065.1 uncultured Rhodobacterales bacterium
AAGCCATATCAGCACAATTTTCTCTGAAGAAAATTAGAGGAAATTGATCTTGGCTTCTGATTCCTAATATTACCAGTGCTGTAAGTCTGTCCTCATCTGTTTTTATATTTGATACATCAACGCCTTCACGACGGAGTTGTTCAATAATGAACCTGCCCATATGTTCATTACCTACTTTAGTAATTAATGCTGACTTCAATCCTAGCCTAGAACAACCAATACTAATATTAGTTGGGCTACCACCAACATATTTAGAGAATGAGGACATATCTTCAAGTCTTCCATTAACTTGATCACCATAAAGATCAACTGAAGATCGTCCTATGCATATGACATCGAGCATTAAAAATTTCCAAAATACTTTAGATATATTTTAATTAAATTATTCATTATAAAATGTGAATAGTTAATCTGTTTTGCAATCATAAAAATATCATATATTTTTACTAATATATGCAATATCATACTTGACTTAAAAACAAATAATCATTAGCAATTTATTTAAATAAATTCATAAAATAAATATTTAAATTTTTGGAGGATATTATGAAAAAAATATTGTTAGGAATTTTCATAACTATCTTTTTTGCTGGTGGCGCATTAGCTGAAAGATACGTTATGGTTACTCATACTGCAGGTACTGATCCTTTTTGGCCAGTTGTTCAAAAAGGTGGTGAAGACGCTGCAAAAGCTATTGGTGCAGATTTTGAATACATGTTTCACCCATCTGGAGACATGGCTGAAATGGCTAAATTAATAGTTGCTGCTACAGCTACTCAGCCTGATGGAATGGTTGTATCATTACCAGATCCTGATGCACTTGGCCCTGCTATTCAAGACGCAGTTGCAGCAGGTATTCCTGTAATCACAATGAACTCGGGTCTAGAGTCTTCAAAGAAAGTTGGTGCATTAATGCATGTTGGACAACCTGAATTTTTAGCTGGTCAAAAAGCTGGTGAAAGAGCAGCTGCTGAAGGCGCAACTAATGCTATTTGTTTAAACCAAGAATCATTTAATACTGCACTTGTTGATCGTTGTGAAGGTTATGGTACTGCGGTTAAAACAAAGATGATTGATAGTACAAATGACCCAGCTGAAATTCAAACAAGAACAGCTGCAGCACTGCAAGCTGACCCAAGTGTTGATGCAATTTTAGCAGCTGGACCACACGTTTGTGATGCTGCAGCTAAGGCAATCGCTGAGGTTGGTGCTTCAATTCATTTAGCATGTTTTGATTTGTCACCAGCGGTTATGGATTTAATTAATTCTGGTCAAGCTGCTTTTACAATTGACCAACAGCAAAGATTGCAAGGTTATATGCCTATTATTGTGTTGCATCTTTACAATACAAATGCTGGTATGCTTCCAGGTGATAATATTCCATCTGGTCCAGGTTTTGTTGATAAATCAAATGCATCTGCAGTTGCTTCTCAAGCAGGCGTAAACCGATAATTTGAAAAAAAAATTTAGCAAGGTGGCAAGAAATTGCCACCTTGCTTTTTCTCTATTGATTTATAAAATTTCTTGCAAAGTTAATTAAATGAATTCTAATTCTAGAGCCGAAAGTGACCGATTAAAAAAAAGAAATTGGTTTATTGAAATACTCCAAAGACCTGAAATAGGTCCTTTTGGTGTAATGTTACTGTTAATTTTAGCTCTTGGTTTTTTTTCAATCCCTGAAAATGCAAATACTTGGAACTTATTTGAGGGTGAGGGTCTTAATGCACTAGGAATAAGAAATAATCTTAGAATAATTGCTCAATTAGGGATTATTGCTTTAGGTGCAGGTTTATTGATTATTGCGGGGGAATTCGATTTATCTATTGGCTCCATGATAGGTTTTGCTGGAATGTGTATGGCAATTACACTTAAATGGGGATTCCATATTGTCATTCCTTATATTTCTTTTACTAATGGTATATCTGTAGAAAAATTTGTTATTGCTAGTTTTAATAATGTAACTCCACTTGCTGCTGTATTTATAACTCTTTGTTTTACACTTTTCTTTGGTTGGCTTATGGGCTTAATAGTTGTTAAAACTGGGCTTGCTTCATTTATTGTGTCTTTATCATTTTTATTCTTCTTAAGAGGTCTTACTGAAGTTTGTTATCGGGCATTTAATAAAGCTCCAGATCAAACTGCAGGTTCGACACAGGTTTCTGATTTGCCTGACTTTAAAAATATAGTAAATTTACCTGAATATGGTGAGATCGGAAGGGTCGCAGCAAAAAGATTAGACCCCGAGATTTTACTTAGATATTATGAAAAATTGTCTCCAGATCAAATAGCTGCATTCACACAAAAACTCTCTATGGCTTTTGAAAGAGTTGCTGCAAAAAAAACTGAAATATTAATGAATAAGAACATTTCTAATATTGAACGTGAGATAAGCAATGCTAAGGAAGCCGGAAACACTGATTTAGTTACTACTTTGCAAAGTAGACTTATAGATGCGCAAAATATGGCGCCCGTAGTTCCAAAAGATGTAACAAACTTGGATATAGTTAAAGCATGGATTGATACCTTACCCTCTGAGAGACCGGTTGCTGATTTTTTTGGTGGGAATGTTTTAGAAGGAATGTTTGAATGGCTTTATCAAATTGGATGGAACGTTAATAATTACGGAAATAAATTCGCACCTGGTTTATACAATGCCGTTTTCCTTTGGATACTAATTGCTGTTGTGGCATGGATAGTGTTGAGTAAAACACAAGCTGGAAACTGGATTTACTCAACAGGTGGCAATTTGAATGCTGCAAAAGCCAATGGTGTACCAACTGGTAAGGTTAAAATAAGTTTATTTATGTTTTCTGCATTTTGTGCAACTATGTTTGCAGCTACTCAAGTTTTTGAGACTAATACAGCTGATGCAGCAAAAGGTGTATTAAAGGAACTTGAAGCAATAGCCGCTGCTGTTATAGGTGGAGTTGTCTTAACTGGTGGATTTGGAACCGTGCTTGGAATTATGTTCGGATCAATTATTTTTGGTATAGCAAGTGTAGCCTTTTTCTATATACCCTATGTTGATGGATCATTTTACAGAATTTTTCTTGGTGCTGTTTTATTAATTGCTGCATTAACTAATGAAAATATTAGAAAAAGGATTACTGGAGGTATTTAGTATGTCTATTTTAGATCCTCTAGTTAAAATTGAAAATCTTAAAAAAAATTTTGGTAATTTTACAGCTCTAAATGGTGTTTCTCTAGAAGTTTTTCCTGGAGAAGTTCATGCACTTTTAGGAGATAATGGTGCAGGTAAATCTACTTTGATAAAAATCTTATCTGGTGTTTATCAACCAACTTCAGGAAAAATATTTGTTGAAGGGAGTGAAGTTAAATTTTCATCTCCCAGAGATGCTTCAAATGTTGGTATTGGTACTGTTTATCAGGATTTAGCTTTAAATGCTCTTACATCAATGACAAGAAATTTTTTTCTGGGAAGAGAGCAGATTATAGGTCCGCCACCATTTGGGATTTTAAAGTCAAAGGAAATGAATAAAATTGCAGTTGAGGAAATGAAAAAAATTGGAATTTTTATATCTGATCCTGAGCAAGCTGTTGGTACTATGTCAGGTGGGCAAAGACAAACTTTAGCTATAGCTAGGGCAATTTATTTTGGAGCAAAAGTTTTAATATTAGATGAGCCAACATCCGCGTTAGGACAAAAGCAACAGATGGAAGTTTTGAAAACTATTTTAAAAGTTCGTGATTTAGGTAATATTGCAATAATTTTGATAACTCATAATGAAATACACGCTAGATTGGTTGCTGATCGTTTTACCTTTCTTAGTTTAGGTGAAGTTATTGGTTCAGGAACTCCTGACAGTCTAAAAGATAATGATATTAAAAGGCTTATGGCTGGCGGTGCTGAAATCGGAGACCTGGCGGCAGAACTCAAAAGATAAATAGAAATAGGGGAGCAACTATATGAAACCAATTGGAGTTGGTGTGATTGGAACAGGGTTTATGGGAAAAGCTCACTCTATTGCATATAGTGCATCTGCCTCAGTTTTTGGTACTGGATTAAGGCCAAAATTAGAAATTGTTTGTGATTTAAGCCCTGACAGAGCTTCTCAAAGGGCTACTGATCTTGGTTTTTCGAGACATACTGATAAATGGCAAGATGTAGTAAATGACCCGAAGGTTGAATTAATTTCAGTTTGCACACCAAATAATACGCACTCTGAAATTGCAATTGCAGCATTAAAAAAGGGAAAGCATGTATGGTGTGAAAAGCCGATGTCATCTTCAATGGGAGATAGCCAAAAAATGGCTGAAGCGTCCTTAAATACAAATTCGAAGACAATTATAGGATATAATTATACGAAAAACCCTATTGTTATGCATGCAAAAGAAATCATTGAAAAAGGAACAATTGGCAGAGTTTCAGGATTTTTTTGTAGGTATGATGTTGATAATGAAGCAGACGGGAAAAGACCTTGGTCATGGAGAATGTCAAAAAAACTATCTGGTACTGGTGCTAATGGTGATATTTTAAGCCATGTAATAAGTATAGCTCACTATTTAACTAATTCTAAAATTTCTAGGGTTGTTGGTGACATAAGTATCATTCACAATAAAAGAATAGATCCTAAAAATAATGAAAAAACTAAAGAAGTTGACAATGACGATATGGTGTCTGCTTTAGTGCATTTTGAAAATGGTGTTCATGGGCATATTGGTGCAAGTAGAGTAAGCTGGGGTAAAAAATGTGGATTAACATGGGAAGTTCACGGCACAGAGGGCACTATTTGTTATAACCAAGAGAGACTAAATGAAATCAAATTATTTACAAGACAACAAGATAGTTCAACAGATGGTTTTAGAACAATTTTATCAGGTCCTGATCATCCATTTTATTCTTCTTTTCTTCCAAACGGTGGCCATGGACTTGGTTTTATGGACGTGAAAATTTGTGAACTTCAGGGTCTTTTAAATTCTATTGAAAATGATGAACCCACTTGGCCAAGTTTTACTGATGGGTTAGCGATTGAGAAAGTAATGGAAAGTGTTGATATTTCTGCAATTAATAAGAAATGGCTAAGTATTAAATATTAAATTTGCGATGCAAATAGATAATAAATCAAATAACGTTATTATAACTGGTGGTACCCAAGGGCTTGGACTTTCAATTGCAAAAAATCTAATTTTGAATGGTTGTAAAAACTTATTACTTTTAGGAAGAGATGAAGAAAAAGGACTAAAAGCTGCTAAACATTTAAATAATAAAGAAGTAAATTGTTTTTATAAGAAATGTGATGTGTCTGTAGTTGAAGATTGTATGAATGCATTTGATTATGGAGTAAATAAATTTGGCATTGTTAATAGTCTAATTAATGTTGCTGCAGTTACGACAAGAGGATCAATATTAGATACTTCAATAGATTTATGGGAAGAGCATATGAATACAAATTTAAGGGGTCCATTTGTATTAATACAATCCCTTGCTAAACATCTGATTGATCTCAATAAATCTGGAAGTATAGTAAATATTTTATCAACTTCAGCTTATGTTGGGCAGAGTATATTAATGCCTTATTCTGTTTCAAAAGGAGGGCTCATAACTCTTACTAAAAATGCTGCTAATAGTCTGAAAAAAAATAAGATTAGGGTAAATGGTGTAGCTCCTGGGTGGATGGATACACCTGGAGAGCATAAAATACAAAAAGAGTTTCATAATGCTAGTGATAATTGGTTAGAAGAAGCTGAAAAAAAACTCCCATTTAATCAATTAGTTAAAACCAGCGAAATCTCACCTTTAATATGTTATCTTATAAGCAAGTCATCTGGAATTATAACAGGCGCGATAATTGATTATGATCAAAATATAATTGGTAGTGTTCCTGAATAATCAAGTATATTTGATTGATGTTTTTTTTCCAGATTTTAATGATGAATAAGCTGCTTCAGCAATAATTAGTGCATTTAGGCCATCATGTCCGTTTGGGTGGATATTTGAGTTATGCATTAAGGACTGTATAAAGTGGTCTAACTCATTTTCATAAGCCTGGATATATCTTGTCATAAAAAAGTGATGTAATGGTGGTTTTGTAAAACCTTTAGAAGTAGCTATCTCAATTGAAACTGGCCTTTGATTTTCTGCAGAAATCATACCTTTTGATCCATGAACCTCGATTCGCTGGTCATATCCATAACTTGCTCTTCGTGAGTTGTTTATAATTATTTGTTTACCTGACTTTGTTTTTAAAATTAAGCTAGCTGTATCATAGTCATCAATATTTTTTAACTTTTGGTCAACTAATACTGATGCCGTTGAATAGATTTCAGTTGGCAATTCATTCAATAGAAATGCTGCCATATCAAAGTCATGTATAGTCATGTCTTTAAATAATCCACCTGAACTTTCTAAATACTGAACTGGCGGTAAACCTGGATCACGGGATGTGAGTATTAAAATTTCTACGTCACCAATTTCTCCTTCTTCAATAGATTTTTTTAAGGATAAAAAGTGTGGATCAAATCTTCTGTTAAATCCAATCATAAAATCTGTATTATTCTTCTCTATAACAGTAAGGCATCTCTTAACTTTTTTGATATTTAAGTCTATAGGCTTTTCACAAAATATTGCTTTTTTGGCTTTTGAAAAATTTTTTATTAAATCGATATGGGTGTTAGTAGGGGAACAGATGACTACAGCATCAATATTTTTATCATTTTTAATTGAGTTAATGTCAGCAATTTTACAACAAAATTTAGAAGCAAACTTATTTGCTACAGAAATATTCGTGTCATAAATATAAATTAAATTTGCATTAATATTTTTATTTATTGCTTCAGCATGAACATGACCTATCCTTCCTGCACCAATAATAGCTAAATTAATTTTCATATTTTAAATAATTTATCATTTTAAACAATGATCAATTTATATATAAACAAACTGTTTTATCAATTAAATTCATTAATATTTAGAGGATATTAAATGTACTTAGGCATTGATATTGGTACTTCAGGTGTAAAAGTAGTTCTTACAGATAATGGAAGTAATATTATAGATTCCGAGACTTCAGAACTCAAAGTTGTTAGGGAAAATATTGGTTGGTCAGAGCAGGAACCAAATGACTGGTGGAAGGCCACTAATGAAGCAATATTTAAAATTAAGGACAAATATTTTAAAGAGCTAAAAAATGTTCAAGGTATAGGATTGTCAGGTCAAATGCATGGCCTTACAGCTCTAGATGATAGAGATAAACCATTGAGAAAGTCAATTTTATGGAATGATACACGGTCATCTAATGAAGCTAGATTTCTAGATGAAAAATATCCATTATTCAGAAATGTTTGCGGTAATGTTGTTATGCCAGGTTTTACCGCACCAAAAGCGTTGTGGCTAAAAAATAACGAATTGCAAGTTTTTAATAAAATTCACTCTATTTTACTTCCAAAAGACTATGTTCGATTGTTAATGACTGGTGAGAAGTGCTCTGATATGTCTGATAGTTCTGGCAGTTTGTGGTTAGATATAAAACAAAGGAATTGGTCAACTGAGGCACTTAAAGCTACTGATTTGTCTATAAAGCAGATGCCAAATATAGTGGAGGGCTCAGAGATATCTGGGAAATTAAAAAAGAGTATCGCAGATGATTGGGGAATAGATGGAAGGCCTGTAGTTGCAGGTGGAGGTGGGGACAACGCAGCAACTGCTTGTGGTTTAGGAATAATAAAACATGGTGATGCTTTTATTTCATTAGGAACATCAGGTGTTATATTTTTAGCAACAGACAACTTTATACCTGCTGCTAACGATGGGGCACATTCATTTTGTCATGCAATTCCAGAAAAATGGCATTTAATGAGTGTAATTTTATCTGCAACAGATAGTTTGAACTGGTTATCTGAAATTCTTGGCAGAAAGGTTTCTCAAATGATGGAAGAATTAGATCATATTAATCATGGCCCATCAGATTTAATGTTTCATCCTTACTTGTCTGGTGAGAGAACCCCGCATAATGATGCTAATTCAAGAGGGGCATTTCTGAATATTTCAAGAAATTCTAATTCTAAGGATTTGATAAGATCTGTAATAGAAGGTGTGTCTTATGCATTTGCTGATTGTATTAAAGTTTTTGAAAATGCAAATATAAAGCCAGATAAGTTAATTGCTGCTGGTGGAGGAAGTCAATCTGAAAGGTGGTTAGAAATCATTTCTACTGTCACAAACACGCCTATTGAAATTCCAACTAACAGTGAGCACAGTGCCGCTTTAGGTGCTGCACGCTTGGGTATTTTAGCTTCTCAAAATGAAACTGATATAAATTCCATATTACTTAAACCTGAAATTAAAAAAGTTATTAATCCAGTAATCAATAAGTCTGATGAATACCAACAAAAACTAAATAACTGGAGGGATCTATACTCTTCAATTAAGGAGACAAAAGAATGAAAAATTTTTTTAGTATTGTTGACAAAATAACTTATGAAGGAAGTAGTAGCTCAAACAAATTTTCATTTAAATATTATAATCCAGACGAGACCATAAACAACAAGAGAATGGAAGATCATTTAAGGTTTGCTGCATGTTATTGGCATAACTTCGTTTGGCCAGGTACAGATCCATTTGGTGGGGATACTTTTGAAAGGCCTTGGTTTGGTAATAGTATGAAGCACGCCAAACTAAAAGCTGATATTGCCTTTGAAATGTTTAGTATTTTAAATATTCCTTATTTTTGTTTTCATGATCATGATGTTAGGCCAGAAGGTACTGGATTTAAGGAAAATACACGTAATTTAAATGAAATGGTTGATTACTTTCAACTCAAAATGGAGGAATGCAAAGTAAAATTACTTTGGGGAACTGCAAACTTATTTTCTCATAAACGTTATATGGCAGGGGCTGCGACAAATCCAGATCCTGAGATTTTTGCGTTTGCTGCAGCGACAGTTAAGAGCTGTATTGATGCCACTCACCAGCTTAAAGGTGAAAATTATGTTTTATGGGGAGGACGTGAAGGTTACGAAACTCTCTTAAATACGGATATCAAAACAGAAATTGATCAGCTTGGAACATTTTTAAATTTAGTTGTGGATTATAAACATAAAATTGGCTTTAAAGGCACAATACTTATTGAGCCTAAGCCACAAGAACCAACAAAACATCAATATGATTATGATGTTGGTAATGTTTTTGGCTTTTTGAAAAAATATGGTTTAGAGAATGAGGTTAAAGTAAATATTGAAACTGGCCATGCTTATCTTGCTAACCATTCTTTTGAGCATGAAATAGCTTTAGCTTGCGCATTAGGTATTTTTGGATCAATAGATATGAATAGAAATGATATTCAATCTGGCTGGGATACAGACCAGTTTCCTAATAATTATTTAGATGTTGCACTTGCTTATTATCATATTTTATTAAACGGCGGTTTTAAATCTGGGGGTACAAATTTTGATGCCAAACTTAGGAGACAATCATTAGACCCAGAAGATCTATTATTAGCTCATATAGGCGCAATGGATACTTGCGCTTTAGGGTTCAAATCAGCTATAAAACTTTTAAAAAATGGTGGTCTTAAAGAGTTTATTGATAAAAGGTACTCTAATTGGAGCAAAACATTTGGTAAGTCATTAATGAATAGAGAAATGAATTTAGAACAAATTACTAGATGGATTGAAGATAATAATATAAATCCAGAACCTGTTTCAGGGAAACAAGAATATCTCGAAAACATTTTTCTTCAAAGTGTAATTATCAAATAAGCTAATTTATTTTTGAATCCAATTCTGGTACCGCATCAAATAAATCTGTTACAACACCATAGTCTGCCACTTGGAATATAGGCGCGTCTTCATCTTTATTTATAGCAACGATAACTTTACTATCTTTCATACCAGCAAGATGCTGAATTGCTCCAGAAATACCAACAGCAATGTATAGATTTGGTGCAACCACTTTGCCAGTTTGACCAACTTGATAGTCGTTTGGAACGAAGCCAGCATCGACAGCGGCTCTTGAAGCACCAACAGCTGCTCCAAGTTTATCAGCAACTTTTTCAAGCATTCCAAAATTTGAGCCGTCCTGCATCCCTCTACCTCCAGATATGACTATTTTTGCAGACGTCAATTCTGGTCTTTCAGAGCTTGATAATTCAGACTTAAC
This sequence comes from uncultured Rhodobacterales bacterium, assembly GCA_964571065.1. Lineage (GTDB taxonomy): Bacteria > Pseudomonadota > Alphaproteobacteria > Puniceispirillales. Next base: position 10,118 of record CAZNBI010000018.1, read on the forward strand.
AAATTTTGACATATTTGTATCACCCAATCCATTGATAGATTTAATTTCTGCATTTCCTCCAGAATTTTCTGAAGCTTCAAAAGCAGTAGACCTAACAGTTATAATCTTTATTTTATCATTAGACTTAACTGTTGATAAAGCATTTCCAGCATATATAGGTCTTTGAAATGTTTCATCATCAACCACTTTAATAATATCAGAAATTTGCATAACATCTAGCAAGGCTGACACACGAGGCATGATATTTTTACCTGTTGTCGAAGATGGCGCAAGGATGTGTGAATAATCTTTTGATAAATCTATTATTAGATTCGAAATGTTCTCAGCTACAAAATTTTTATACTCTTCTGAATTAGCTTCAAGTATTGATCTAATTTGGGGGATTTGGCTACATTCTTTTGATACAGTGTTGCAATTATCACCAACAACTAAAATGTCTATCTCTTTTCCAATTTGTGATGCAGCAGTTACTGTATTCAAAGTTGCTACACTAAGGTTCTTATTATCATGTTCTGCAATTATTAAAATACTCATAAATTCACCTATATTACTTTTGCTTCATTTTTAAGTTTATCAACTAATTCTTCAACTGAGCCTAGTATCATACCAGCTTCTCTTGAGGGAGGGTCTTCCACTTTTAAAACTTCAAGACGTTTATTGGTATCAACACCTAATTCAGAAGGTGAAATTTCTTCAAGAGGCTTTCTCTTTGCTTTCATAATATTAGGTAATGATGCATATCTTGGCTCATTTAATCTTAAATCAACTGTTACTATTGCAGGTAGAGAACATTCCATATGCTCTAAACCTCCATCAACTTCTCTTACTGATAAAAGATTTTTATCTTTTAATTCGAGGTTACTTACAAAAGTTGTTTGAGGCCAATTTAGAAAAGCTGATAGCATTTGCCCAGTTTGATTACAATCATCATCAATTGCTTGTTTTCCTAAAATTACCAATTCAGGGTTCTCCTTATCAACTATTTTCTTAAGTATTTTGGCAACAGCTAAAGGCTCTATATCATGTTCAGTTTTTACTAAAATACCTCTATCGGCACCCATTGCTAATGCTGTTCTTATTGTGTCCTGTGATTCTTGTGGACCAATAGAAATAGCAATAACTTCTTCAGCCTGAGATGCTTCTTTAATTCTCAATGCTTGTTCAACTGCTATTTCATCAAATGGGTTCATAGCCATTTTTACGTTAGCTAGCTCGACACCAGAATTATCTGGTTTAACCCTAACTTTAACATTGTAATCAATAACCCTTTTCACTGGGACTAATATTTTCATATTTCACCTATAAATTTTTAATTATCTCGTTAAACCCGGTTTCCACAAAATATCTTTTTTACCATCATCATTGCAATGTCTTGCTAAAACAAAAAATAAATCTGATAGTCTGTTTATATACATAATTACGTTATTATTAATAGCTTCTTCTGATGCAAGTTTAGTAATTTTTCTTTCTGCTCTTCTAGTGGATGTTCTTGCAAAATGAAACCAAGATGATAATTTTGTACCACCTGGTAATACAAATGATTTTAGCTCATCTAATTTTTTGTTATGTATGTCTATTTCTTTTTCCAATCTTGCAACTTGAGTGTTTGTAATCCTAAGAGCTTTATCAGAATATTTTGATCCTTCAGGAGTTGCCAAATCTGCACCTAAATCAAATAATTCATTTTGAATTACCTCGAGTAATTTATTCAATTTTAAATTTTTGTTTATATCCAAATCCGTTCTTAAAATCCCAATAATTGAATTAAGTTCGTCAACTTCACCAAAAGCTTCAGGTCTTAAACTGTGTTTTGATACTCTTTGACCACCGACTAAACTTGTTTCACCGTGATCACCGGTTTTTGTATAGATTTTATTAAGAGTAACCATTTTAATTCCCTGAACTTATAGCCAATATAACTACAAAAACTAAAAGTGCAATGGCTTGCAGAAACACTCTGTAACGCATGATTTTGTTAGACCATTTAGAATTATATTCTCCGCCAATCCCCATTGTAACCACACCCCAAACTAGTACTGAAACTAATGCTAACAAACAAATTACTAAAACTATCCAACCCATTTAATTACATTTCTGGTTCATTTAAATTACGTCTTTTACAGGCAGCAGTGACGGTATTTCTTAATAAGCAAGCAATTGTCATTGGTCCAACGCCACCAGGCACAGGTGTAATAGCTGATGCAACATTTGACACACTATCAAAATCAACGTCACCAACTAAGCGGCCTTTTTTTTCACCTTCTGGTGGAAGTCTATTTATTCCAACATCAATAACAACAGCACCTTTCTTGACCCATCCGGATTTAACAAAATTTGGTCTCCCAACAGCCGCAACTAAAATATCAGCTCCTTTGCAAACCGCCTCAATATTTTTAGTCTTTGAATGTGCAATAGTTACTGTACAGTTCTCGTTTAATAATAGTTGCGCCATTGGTTTACCAACTATATTTGACCTTCCAATGATAACTGCAGATTTTCCAGATAATTCTCCAACATAGCTTTTTAGTAGAAGCAAACAGCCTAAAGGTGTGCAGGGTATGAGACCGGAAACTGAGGTGGATAGCAAACCTACATTGGGTATACTAAATCCATCAACATCTTTAGAAGGTTTGATAGCATTAATTATTGAGTTTTCATCTATATGATCTGGTAAAGGTAGTTGTACTAATATTCCATCAATTTTATCATCTTCATTTAATTTATTTACTAATGATAAAAGGTCACTTTCTGAAGTTGTGTCTGGTAATCTATGTTCTATTGAATTCATACCAGAATTTTTTGTTTGCCTGACTTTATTTTTAACGTAAACTTCACTCGCTGGATTTTGGCCAACCAAGACCACTGCTAATCCTGGCTTGATATGATGTTTGGTGTTTAAAACATTTACCGCGTCAGCAACTTTCATTACTAGCTTTTCAGCAAAAGATTTCCCATCAATTAATGTGTAGCTCATACAATTTCCTCTTATAAATATCTAATATATTATTAATTGTTTTCAATCGTTAAAAATTAAAACTTTTTTTTAATATATATAAATATAATCATGTAATTTTATTTAAAATATCTGATAAAAACATAATTAACAAAAAAACAACTAAAGGTGATAAGTCCAAATTCCCAAACATTGGAATATATCTTCTAACAATATTCAGAATTGGCTCATGAATTTGTGATAATGAGTTTTGTACTAAACTTATTATAGAGGAATAAGGGTTAACAATACCAAATTGGATTAATAGCGATATTACTATGTATATTACTAAAGATAATTGAAATAAGTAAAGAACTGTATCTAAGACATTTACTAGAGAATCTAAAACTATCATATAAAATATAAAAAATTAAATTAAGAACTATCTATTATTTTCCATCTCATTTTTCCAGTGTTTTCTGCACAATGAAATATATTTTTCATTACCTCCAATTTCAATTTGAGCGCCTTCTTTAAGAACTTTCCCATTACTATCAACCCTAACAACCATATTAGCTTTCTTACCACAGTGACAGATAGTCTTAATTTCTTTTAATTCATCAGCAATCGCTAATAAAGTTGAACTGCCTTCAAATAATTTGCCCTGAAAGTCAGTTCTTAAACCAAAACACATAACTGGTATATTAAGTATTTCGACTACATCTGATAGTTCCCAAACTTGTTTGTCAGTTAAAAATTGTGCCTCATCAATAAACACACATGAAATTTTATCTTTTTTTAATCTTTTTTCTACTGAACTGAAAAGATTATCATCGTTATTAAATGTTGAAGCTTTTTCACTTAACCCTATTCTGGAAGATATATTTCCAACTTTAGACCTATTATCTAATTCAGCAGTAAATAACATAGTTTTCATACCCCTTTCACCATAATTATGTGAAGCTTGTAACAAAACTGTAGATTTGCCAGCATTCATTGTTGAATAAGAAAAATATAATTTAGCCATAAATTTTAATTGTTTCTGTAGTAAAGGATTCTACCTATGGCATTTAGAAGAAGCTGAGCTGCTAGAGTTGTCGTTGACGTTGTTAAATCATAATCTGGAGCAACCTCAACTAGATCCATGCCTATTATATTTCCTTTTTGAGTTATTCCATCAATCAATTCTAATATTTCATAATATAAAAAACCTCCGTGACTAGGAGTTCCTGTCCCAGACGCGATAGAGGGGTCAAAAGCGTCAATATCTATTGTTATATAGTATGGAATATTATCTGGTATTTCTTTTAAAATTTTAGAAATGCCAAGTTTTCTAAATTGTCTAACAGAAATAATTTTTGAGCTCATATGTTTTGCGTCTATGTAGCCTTCTTTTGCAGTTGAAGATACGTTTCTAATTCCAATCTGAGTTAAGCCCTTAACATAATCTTTTTCAGCTGCTCTTCTCATAGGGTTTCCATGACCATATTTTACTCCATGCCTTACATCTACAAAGTCTAGATGAGCATCTATTTGAATTATATGGATAGGCCCCTTATCGCTGAATGCATTTATGCAGGGTATATTAATTGAGTGATCCCCACCTAAAATTATAGGAATTGCATTCGAGTCTAAAATTTTTCTAACCCCAAACTCAATATTTTTATGGCTTGAAATAGTGTCTGTATGAATTATATCAGCATCTCCAATATCAATTATTTTACAACTTGAATCCAGATACGTTTTATCGTCCTCGTGGTCGTAAGCGCCATTGTGTCCAAATGAATACAGAGTGGATGCTTCACGAATGCCTCTAGGGCCCATTCTAGATCCGGATCTCCATTGAGAACCACAATCAAAAGGTGCACCTAGTATAGCTATATCAGCATCAATATTATTCCAATCAGATTGATAAGGGTATTTCCCAAATGTACAAATTCCTACAAAAGGTAAATTTAATCTTCCTTTTTCATAACCATGATCAGACATTTACTAATTCTCAATTATTTATTTTTTCTATTTTCGATTAAGTTCTCAACAACGGAAGGGTCAGCTAAAGTTGAGGTATCACCAAGCTCGCTGTGCTCATTTGCAGCTATTTTTCTTAATATCCGTCTCATAATCTTTCCAGAACGTGTTTTGGGTAATGCTGGTGAAAATTGAATAAGATCAGGCGTAGCAATAGGACCAATTATTTTTCTAACAACTTGTTTAAGTTCCTTTTCAATTTCAATTGAAGGCTCTGACCCTAATACCAAAGTAACATACGCATAAATTCCTTGACCTTTTATCTCGTGTGGATACCCAACTACTGCAGATTCTGCTACTAATTTATGTTCAACGAGAGCAGACTCAACTTCTGCTGTTCCCATTCTGTGACCAGAAATATTTATTACATCGTCCACTCTTCCTGTTATCCAGTAATAACCATCTTTGTCTCGTCTGCAGCCATCACCAGTAAAATACCTACCAGGAAACGTACTAAAATAAGTTTCTGCAAATCGTTTGTGGTCTCCATACACAGTTCGCATTTGTCCAGGCCATGACATATCTAAACAAAGACTCCCCTCAGCAGGACCTTCAAGAATATTATTGTTTTGGTCGACAATAACTGGTTTCACACCAAAAAGAGGCTTGGTTGCTGAGCCTGGTTTAGTTGGAGTGACACCTGGCAATGGGCTAATAAGAATTCCTCCAGTTTCAGTTTGCCACCAAGTATCAACTATCTCACAATTTTTATTACCAACCACGTCATAATACCATCTCCATGCTTCTGGGTTTATTGGCTCACCAACTGTACCAAGTAATTTAAGTGAAGACCTTGATGTTTTTTTTACAGCTTCGTCTCCTTCTCTCATTAAGGCTCGAATTGCAGTTGGTGCTGTATAAAAAATATTTACTTCATGTTTATCTACTATTTCCCAAAAACGAGAATTTGTAGGATAGTTGGGAACGCCTTCAAACATAAGAGTTGTCGCCCCGTTTGCAAGAGGGCCGTAAACAATATACGAATGGCCTGTTACCCATCCAACATCAGCTGTGCACCAGTAAATATCACCATCAATATAGTTAAATACATATTTATGGGTTATTGAAGCGTAAACTATATATCCAGCAGTTGTGTGTAATACACCCTTTGGCTTTCCAGTTGAACCAGAGGTGTATAGTATAAATAAGGGATCCTCAGCCTCCATTTCCTCTGGTTGACAATCATTATCAACTTTTGACATGGCTTCGTGATACCAAACATCACGACCCTCAACCCAATCGATTTCATTTCCTGTTCTTTTCACTACAATACATTTTTTTATAGAACTACATAATTTTAAAGCTGCATCAGTATTTTTTTTGAGGGGTATAATTTTACCTCCACGTATACCTTCATCTGCAGTAATTATAATATTTGAATCACAATCAGTGATTCTGCCAGCTAGTGAGTCAGGAGAAAATCCTCCAAAAACGACTGAATGAATGGCGCCTATCCTAGCACAAGCTAGCATTGCAACTGCAGCTTCAGGGATCATTGGCATATATATTGTTATTCTGTCGCCTTTTTTTGCGCCATTGGCTTTCAAAGCATTAGAGAACTTGCAAACTTCCTCGTATAACTCTCTGTAGGTGATTTTTTTTGTTTCATTTGGGTCATCACCTTCCCAGATAATAGCTATCTGATTTTCTCTAGTTTCTAAGTGTCTATCTAGGCAATTAGAAGATACATTAAGAGAGCCGTCATAAAACCATCTTATGTGAAGGTCTTTTAAATCATATGATACATCTTTAACTTTTGAAAAAGGCTTTATCCATTTTATTTTTTTTCCTTCTTGTGACCAAAATTCATCATTTGATTTTATTGAATAATTATATTTTTCACTAAAATGTTTTTCATTTATCAGTGCAATTTTTTTTGCTTTTTCAGATGGATGATATAAATTATTTTCAGACATTTTCCCCTCTTAAAATTTAATATCATTATTGCATAAATATTTTTCAGCTTCAAAAGAAGTTTCAATATTTAAAATTTTTTGGGACACATCATAATTAAAACCAGCTCTAGAGAATGAACCATACCATTTGTTAAGTAAATTTGATTTTTCATCAAATGATTTTTGATAAAATGGCCCTATCTTTTTTTTTCTGGCAAAGTTCAAAGCTGCAAGAAAGTCATTATTACTGAATTTATCAAAGAATTTTTCAAGTGAGTTCTCAATTATCTTTCCGCTAATGCCATAACTTTGTAATTTTAAGATAATATATTTTTTACTTTTCCCAGCGTTAATAAACTTTTCAATTTTATTTTTTGCATAGGTTTCGTCATCAATATATCCTAATTCTTTGCATCGATTCAAAATATAATTTATTTCACTCTGTAAAAGTTCTTTCTTTATTTCAGGAAAAAATTTTTCACTGTAAGAATTTAAATTACTTCTTAATTTGCTTTCTGTTGTTGAAAATTTACTAAGA
>CAZNBI010000019.1:0-17137 GCA_964571065.1 uncultured Rhodobacterales bacterium
ATTAATTTCATTTATATTTTTAATCCATGAACAATTATTAATTTTCAGTTTAATTTTTTGAATTTGTCTTAAAATATCACTTTTCTCATAAAGTATTGGATTTAAATAATAATTACTTTTTTTTAGTTTTTTAATAGTGCTTAAAATATCTGATATAAGAGTGCCTTTACCAGGTCCTAGATCTACTATGTTTCCTTTAAAAAAATTTGACTTAATTTGATTGTCAATAATATTAGCAGCAATTAACTCTCCAAATACTTGTGAGACTTCTGGGGCAGTTATAAAATCCCCATTTTTACCAATCACATTGCTATTGGAATAGTAGCCAAACTGTTTATCGTGTAAACACATTTCCATGAAACTTGATAAATTGATCGGTCCATTATCTTTGATATGAGAAATAATTTTAGTTTTTAAGTTAGCATCTAAAACTTTCATATTAATTTTGGTTTTCTAAAAGAATTTACTATTATAACAATGCCGATTATTAACATTATAAAACATAGCATTTGTCCCAGTGTTAAATTCAAATATAAAAAACCTAATTGAGGGTCAGGCTCTCTATAAAATTCAATGAAAAATCTAAAAAAACCATATAGGAAAATAAAAATTCCAGTAATTAAGCCGATTTGGTTTTTTATTTTAGTAAAGTGAAATAAAATGTTGAGTATTATAAATAGAATTAATCCCTCAAAAAGAGCTTCATACAATTGTGATGGATGCCTTGGAAAAGGTCCACCATTAGGGAAAATAACTCCTATTGGATTATCGGTTACTCTGCCATAGAGTTCACCATTTATAAAATTAGCAATGCGGCCTAAAAAAAATCCAAATGGAACCACTAATGATGAAATATCAGTGATTATGAAAAAATTAACTTTAAATCTTTTACTTGTAAAAAACTGAGCAACAACAACACCTATTAAGCCACCATGAAATGACATTCCCCCTTGCCAAATATATAAAATCTCTAATAAATTTTCTGAATAATAGTTGAAATTATAAAATATAACATAACCCAAACGGCCACCTATTATAACGCCTAAAATTGCATTATTGAAAAAATAATCTATTACTTCTTCTTTTAATAAATAATTTACCTTTGAAATGTATAAAGCATATCTCCACGCAAAAAGTAAACCAACTATATATGATAGTGCATACCAGGTAATTTTTATTGGTCCAAAATTAACTGCGACTGGGTCAAAGTTAAAATTTGTTAATTGAAGATAAATGTCTATAATAAAATTCATTAGTTTTAAAGATGATTTTCAAATTGAAATATCATATTATTTTATTATTTGAAATATAATGTTCTTAAACTAACTTTTAAAAATAACATGAAAGAATTAAATGATAAAATCAAAATTTTTAAGTGACTTTTCTAATATTGCTCAAGGAGCCTTTTCAACTGTTAATGCTATCAAAGAAGAATTAGATGTTATGGTTAGAAGTAGGATAGAGAGAGTATTAACTTCTAAGGGCCTTGTTACAAAAGAAGAAAATGATGTAATTATTGCAAGAATAAATCTATTAGATAAAAAGATAGATGGTTTAGAAGCTATGATTACTAAACATGTTGAAGAACTTAAAAAAAAAGAAAAAAATAAAAGCACTAAAGGTAAATAGACTTAATGAAAATTTGTCTAATAGGTTGTGGCAAAATGGGATCATCTCTTTTAGAAGGGTGGTCATCTCTTAAAGTAATAAAGCATATTACGATTATAGAACCAAATTTAGACGAAATTCCTAGTAAACTTTTAAATATTAAAAGTTTTAATTTTTATAAAACGATTGAAGAAGCTGAAAATTTTTCTTTCGATATGACAATTCTTGCTGTCAAACCTCAAGTAATGGAGGTTGTGTTGAAGCAAATATCAAACTTAAACTTTAAAAGTGATTCTTGGCTTTCTATTGCAGCAGGTTTAACAGTAAAATTTTTTGAGAATGTTCTAGGAAATAATCAGCAAATAATAAGAACCATTCCGAATACTCCTGCTTCAATAAAAAAAGGGGTTACAGCTATTTATTTTAATAGAAATTGTAAAAATAAAACAATAAATGAATCTATTCTGCTTATGAAAGCAGCAGGTGAAACAATTATAGTAAACGATGAGAATTTGATGGATGCGTATACTGCAGTTTCAGGTTCTGGTCCTGCTTATATATTTTATTTTGTTGAAGCAATAATTAGTGCTGCAAAGGAAATGGGGATTAATGAAAAAAATGCTAGAATTCTTGCAGAAAAGACATTAATTGGTTCAGCTTATTTACTAGAAAATACTCAAGCAAGAGCCCAAGATTTGAGAAAAGCAGTTACAAGTCCAAAAGGCACCACCGAAGCTGGATTAAATGTTTTAATGAAAAAAGATGCATTTTTTAATCTTACAAGCAGAGCTATACAAAAAGCTCAAAAAAGGGGAAGAGAATTAGGCAAGTCTTGATCTTTAACTTATAGAATGTTTGAAAACCAAAACAAATATCAAGATTACTTATCATTAGCTCTATTAGAATTGCTCAATGAAAATACATTTTATGATATCAAACCCGAAACAATAATTAAAAAAAGTCAAATCAAGATACCAGATGACTTTTTCTGGTTGGCTGATAATAAGATTAAACTTTTAAAATATTATTTCCAATCATCTAATAATAAAATATTAAGTGAAGCTGTATTAGATTTTAATGAGGACGATAGTGCTACTGTTAATGATAAGCTTACTGATATTATTATAAGAAGTTTTGAGTTTCATCAAAAATTTAGATTATCTTTAGCGAATATATATAAACTCAAATTTCTTAATTTTAAAATATTTGAATTATTTTTGTTTTTTATAGAAGATTTATCTTCAAAGTCACTTAATATTTCTAATGGCCTACAACATAATTATAAAGATGAATTAGTCTTACTTGGTTTGATTTCTACTTACAGCCTAATTTTTGATAAATGGATTTCATCTAATGATGAAGATTTTTCTACAATTATGAAAGTTGCAGATGAGTATTTAAACAATGCTGAAGAAGTAGGCTTAAATTTTAGAGTTATTTGAAATGAAAATAAATGCTGAAGATTTTTTCAAAGTTGATATTAGAAAAGGTAAAGTTGTTGAGTCTCACTTATTTAAAGAAGCTAGAAAGCCAGCTTATAAGCTTTGGATTGATTTTGGTGATGAAATTGGGATAAAAAAATCGTCTGCTCAAATTACTGACTTATATAAACCCGAGGATCTTATTGGTAAATCTGTTCTAGCTGTTGTGAACTTGCAACCAAGACAAATTGGTCCATTTATATCAGAGGTACTAGTTCTTGGTCTTAAAAATAATGAAAATTCAATTGTATTAATATCTCCAGAATTTGATGTTCCAAATGGTTCTAAATTAATTTGATTACTGAGGTAAAGATAATTTAACTCTCAAACCTCCTAATGGAGAAGATAAAAGTTCTAACTTCCCTCCATGTGATAATATTATATTATTAGCGATTGATAATCCAAGACCAGTTCCACCTGTATTTTTATTTCTTGATGTTTCTAATCTATAAAATGGCCGAAGGGCATTTTCTCTATCTTGTTTGTTAATTCCTGGTCCATCATCGTCAATAAAAATAACTAATGAGTCTTCAGTTTTCTTAATATTTATCTCTATATTTTTTGAGTAGCGTTTTGAATTTTCAATTATATTCAAAATAGATCTTTTAAAAGATTGCTTACGTAAATTGAATTCTATTTTTGTATCAGGTATAAAAAGTTTAATATTAAATTTTGGACTTATATGATTTTTTATTAATTCTTTAAAAAAAATGCTTAAATTTAATTTTGAAAAATTTTCTGTAACATTGTCTTTAGCAAACGAAAGATAATCATTTATCATAATTTCCATTTCTTCTATATCTTTACTCATTGAAGTAATTTCAGAATTACTGGGCAACATTGCTAATTGGAGTTTAAGTCTGGTTAGAGGAGTTCTGAGATCATGACTAACCCCAGCCAACATCTCAGTTCTCTCATTCATTTGATTTCTTATCCTCGAAGCCATTGAAATAACTGATCTTGTTGCTAGTCGCACTTCATTAGCTCCAGTAATAGGGATATTATTAATTTGTTTTCCAATGCCTAAATTATAAGCTGTTCTAGCAAGTCTTTTAATTGGTCTTACTTGTGCACTTACAAATAACAATGTTAGTGCAAAGAGAAAAAGGGAAGATCCAATAGACCAAGATACAAAAATCCAGCTTGTAGAACTGAAAACTCTTTTCTTGTTGAATTTAAAAACTAAGACACCTTTTTCTATTTGAACTTCAATTGTAATGTAGTCTTCGTCAGAGATAAAATCAGATTTAAACGGGAGTGAAATGGTCTGATCCATTGATTTTTTAAATGCTTTCTCAGCATAAGTATTAGTTGAAAAGAGAAATTCAGGTATTTTTTTTTCTTCTACCCAAGATATATTTAAATTTAACTTTTGTGAAAGGCTGATTAATTTTGAATTTACTGGATTATTGACATCTTCAATTTGAGAGATAATTGCAGATAAATCAGCCACTAAATTTTGAGCCATATGTCTAGTAACTGTATTCCAGTGACGCACATAAAAAACAGTAACAGTTAGCAATTGAACAATAAGCAAAGGCAGAAGGATTATTATAATAAGCCTATTAAATAATGTTCTAGGAAAAAAATTTCTAATTCTCATTTTAATTGTTTAGAGCCCTGCCACGTATTTGCCACCCCTTACCCCTTGCATTTAAAATATATTGCGGATTTTTAGGATTATCTTCAATTTTCTTTCTTAATCTAGTTATGCCGACATCTATATTTCTGCTACTTGAATTAATTTTCAATGATTTGCTAAGTTCTGATCTATTCAGATATGAACCTAAATTATTTGAAAAAATTGATAAGAGCTCATTCTCTAAAGTTGTTGTATGGATATATTTTCCTTTCTTAGTAAGTCTTTTTAATAAGTTGTCCCAATTATAATCACCAAATTCTAAAAATTTTATATTTTGTTTTTTAGATATTATAGTTCTCTTAAGAATATTATTTATTCTAAGCAGTAATTCTTCAGGTTCAAAGGGTTTGGTTAAATAATCATCAGCGCCACTTTTTAAACCTTTTATTTTGTCTGTAATTTGATCTAAAGCAGTTAATAATAAAACAGGTGTTTTTATATTATTATCCTTTTCAAGCAAGAAATCTATACCTGTTTTACCTGGCATCATTACGTCTAAAATTATTATATCGAAGGAAAATTCTTGTAATACAATATTAGCTTTTTCAATGTTTGGACACGTACTTACTTTAAATTTATTTTTAGATAAATATTGTTTCAATAATAGCCTTAATCTATCGTCGTCATCTATAACAAGAATATGCATTTGGTATTTCTTTTTTCCGAATGTTTGTGTTATTTATTTATGCACAAATTATGAGTTATTTCTAGATACGTGAAAATAAAATATAATTGTTTTTATGTTCTTAATAAATTTGTAATGAAATGAATGTGATGGAGTTTAATTATGAGTATCATACCTTTTGACGATAGAGATGGTTATATTTGGTTAAATGGTGAAATGATGCCTTGGCGTGAGTGTAAAACACATGTAATATCTCACGGATTACACTATGCAAGCTTAGTTTTTGAGGGCGAGCGAGCATACAATGGAAAAATTTTTAAGTCTAAAGATCATACTAATAGGCTTTTTAATTCAGCTAAAATATTAGATTTCGAAATTCCTTGGTCTTTGGAAAAAATTGAAGACACTAAATTGGAATTACTGGAAACCATGAAGCTTTCAAATTCATATGTAAGAGCATTTGCTTGGAGAGGCTCCGAAATGATTGCTGTCTCTGCACAGCATACAAAAATACATACTGCTATTGCTGTTTGGGAATGGCCTTCGTATTTTGATCCAGAAACTAAAATGAAAGGTATAAAATTAGATATTTCTAATTGGAGAAGGCCACCAGCAAATTGCGCACCAGTGCATGCAAAAGCAGCAGGTCTTTATATGATTTGTACATTAGCCAAGCATGAAGCTGAAAAGAAAGGTTTCGATGACACTTTAATGCTCAGTCATGATGGCCTAATTGCCGAAGCTACAGGTGCTAATATTTTTTTTAGAATGTCCGACGGAAATATCCATACCCCTTTGCCAAAAACTTTTCTAAATGGAATTACAAGAACAACAATCATTGATTTGTTGAAAGCTAAAGATTTAGAAGTTATTGAAAGAGACATAGAACTAGAAGAATTAAAAAATGTTACAGAATGCTTTTTAACGGGAACAGCAGCAGAAGTTACGCCTGTTGGTAAAATAGCAGAATTTGAGTTCAAGCCAGGAAATTTATGTAAGGAAATATTAGGGTCCTACAGTGAACTTGTAAGAGCTTAACTTATTCACTCCATTTTTTAGCAGCTAATTCGTCATCTAGTTTTGAATCAACCCAAATTTTTTTATTTTTTAAATTTTCAGATTTCCAAAAAGGCGCACTAGTTTTAAGGTAATCCATCATGAATGCAGTAGATTCAAAAGCTGCTTTTCGGTGAAGTGACGCTGATGCTGCTAAAACTATTTGGTCACCAGTATCTAAATTTCCAAATCTATGGATTATTAATGTCCCTAGTAATGCCCACCTTTTATATGCTTTTTCTGATATTTCATAAAGCTTATTTTCTGTCATTCCTTCATAGTGTTCAATTGTAAGAGAAGTTATTTTTTCATTATTTGAAAAGTCCCTTACGTAACCCACAAATGAATTAATAGCACCAGGTATTTCTTTGCAACTTTCTTTTAGAAATTGAATTTCTTTTTGCGCATCAAAATCTTCATTTTGAACTTTTACAATCAAATTAACCACCTGTTACGGGTGGGAAAAAAGCGATCTCGTCTTGGTCTTGAATTTTTGTATTGAAGTTTGCAAATTCTTTATTTACTGCAACCTTAATCGATTTCATATTTTGAAAAGCAATTGAATGTTTTTCTGATGATTTTTTTAAAAATTCAACGAGTTCATTAACATCACCGATTTTTTCAGAGATTTTAATTTCTTCTGAATCTATTCCAATTTTTTCTCTTAACCAAGAAAAGTACAATATTTTCATATTAGAGCCTCTTTAAATGGTATAAAATTTACAATGTCACCTTTTTTAATAATATCAGTATTCTCATCAACTTCAATCAAACCATGGGCACCTGATAAAGAAGTTAAAACACCTGCACCTGGTTTTCCATTAATTTCAGCAAATATTGAGTGATTTCTATATATCAACTTACCCCTTAAAAATTCCTTTCTACCAGATTTGCATTTTTGATTAAAATTTGAAATAGCTTGAACTTTAAAAATTTCATTTACTGTAGCTGACATTCTCTTTAATATACCACATTCAACAAGTAATTTAAAACAAACTTGTGCAGCTACTGGATTGCCAGGCAAGCAGAAAATTGGAATATCTTCAATAGTTGCAAACCCCATTGGTCTTCCTGGCTTTATTGAAATACGCCAAAAATGGATTTTACCACTAAGTTCATTAACAACTGATCTAATATGATCTTCTTCTCCTTCAGAAGCCCCACCAGAGAAAATTATTAAGTCTCTTGATTTCAAAAGTCTACAAAGTGTTGTTCGTAATGTTTTAGGATTATCTTTAACAATTTTATTTAAATAAGGTTTATTACCTGTGTTCAAACAAAGATCAAAAATCATTGGGCCGTTTGAATCATAAACTAAGCCACTTTTTAAACTTTTCCCTGCAGAAATAATTTCATTACCAGTAGATACAATTCCTATTCTTAACTTTTTATTTACTTTTAACTTTTCAAAACCTAAAGATGTCGCTAGACCTAAATCTGTAGAGTCTAGAAATTTACCCCTTTTAATCACTAATTGATTTTTTTTTAAGTTTTCTCCTAGAGGACGTAAATTTATTCCTTTTTTAATATTTGATGGTATTTGAACAAATCCATTTTTTTCACTACAATCTTCTTGCATTACAATTGTATCAACTGGTTCTGGTACTGCGGCACCAGTAAAAATCCTTACAGCATTTTTTGGATCTACTCTAAATTTTTTTTGAAGACCAGCTTTTATAACATCAGAAATTTTGAACTTTGATCCATTTTTATTATTATAATTTTTGTAATTAAAACCGTATCCATCTACGGCTGAATTATTTGTTTGAGGAAGGTTTATATTTGAAATAATATTACTTAACAAAACCCTAGAGTTACATCTATTAATTTTAAGATATTCTTCATTAATTATTGGTTTTACTTTATTTATAATTAGCTTTCTAGCCTCATCAAATGATGTTCCACTAACTTTAATTTTATTTTGTAAGTTACCCTTTTTTAAATCAAAATAATTTATTATAAAATCGGCTATTAATTTTGGCTTGTTTAAATCCAAAATCTTTTTTTTTGATTTAATTAATTCTTTGTTTTCAATATTGTCAGTTGCGATAGCAAAGATATTTTTATCATATAGTGAAATTATTTCCCTGTTTTCATTCTCTCTCCATACTTCAATTTTAGGAATTTTCTCTTTTTTAAAACCTTCTACTAAAATAATATCTTTATTTTTTTGTAAAGATATAAGTTCGCTTAAATTGGTATCTTGATCATAATCATGCTCAATGATGTGCGCTATTCTTTTTGAAGATGATACAATAATTTCCTGAGATCCAGCCTCGCGATGTTTCCAACTATCTTTTCCTGGTTTATCTATATCGAAGTTATGATGAGCATGCTTTATTGTTCCTAAAGAGTAACCTTTTTTTCTAAACACTTTTATTAAAGACAATGCAAGTGTCGTTTTCCCTGAGTTTGAAAACCCAGCTAAGCCAAATATACATTTATGAGACTTATTTGAAAAAGAATTCATAGAATATTTTTATTTAAAGATATTCTCACATATTGATAAGCAGTAAATAAAGATAAAATTGCTGATAGCCATAAAAATGTGAGCCCAATAAATTGAAAATTTAGCTCTAATATACCTGATGGTATTAATAGGATTATTGCTATAAATTGAGTGAAGGTTTTAACTTTTGCTAAAAAAGAAACAGTTAAAGAATTTCCACGTGCATATTCTCTTAATCCTGAAATAAAAATTTCTCTTATTATAATGAAAGTAGCGGCAAGGATGTTTATTTCATGTATAATATTATTTGAAACCAAACTTAATAGTGCACAAGTTACTAATAATTTATCTGCAATAGGATCTAAAATTTTTCCTAATTTAGATGACTGGTTAAATGATCTAGCAAGATAACCATCTAAAAAATCTGTAAGGGATGAAATGATAAATATCGCTAATCCCGCCAAGACCATTTTAAACTCAGTTGACATTAAAATAACAACTAAAATTGGAGCTGAAATAATTCTAAAAAAAGTTAATATATTAGGTAACATTTATTTATTTGTTTGTGAAATAGTCATAAATTTTTCTCGCAGCATTATTTGAAATACCATTAACTTTTTTTAAATCCTCTATGCTTGCTCTAGATACTTCTCTCGCAGAGCCAAAATATTTCAAAAGTGCCATTTTTCTTACTTTGCCAATTCCATCAATTTCATTAATTGGATTGTAAGAAATTGATTGTTTCCTTCTTATTCTATGTGAGGTGATTGCAAATCTATGTGCTTCATCTCTTAATTTTTGTAGAAAAAACATTATCGAACTATTTTTTTCTAAAGTAAAACTTTTTTGATCTAACAAATGAAATTTTTCTTCACCTGCATTTCTTTCTTTGCCTTTAGAGACAGCACAAATCTTTATCTTATCTAATTTAAAATTTGTAAGGATTTCTGATACTGTATTTAAATGTCCTCTACCTCCATCAACTAGAATTAGATCTGGTAATGGATTATTATTTTTTGCATTATCAAAATTTTTAAACCTTCTTGAAAACACCTCTTGCATCATTCCAAAATCATTGCCCCCGGAAATATTTTCATTAATCGTTAAATTATATTTTCTATATGAGCTTTTATCAAAACCATCTTTATTAAAAACAACCATAGCTCCCACAGCAAATTTTCCTTGAATGTGAGAATTATCATAGATCTCAATACGATATATATCTTTATTCAAATTAAAAATTTTCTTTAATTCGGCTAAGTTATTGAAGATTTTTTCGTTATCAGAAATTTTTCTATTTAAAGAAGTTTTAGCATTTGTCATGGAAATATTAACCAATTTCTTTTTTATGCCTTTTTTTGGAGAATGTATTCGTATTTGATGATTTGATAATAATGATAATGCTTCAATTAAAAGCGATTTGTCTTTTGGTTCATGAGACACAATAATTTCTTTTGGTGGAATTTTATTTTCATAAAATTGGCCTAAAAATTCTAACATAATTTCATTAATTTTTACCTCTAAAGGGTGTGAAAGAAAAAAATTATGATCTCCAAAATTTGAACCATTCCTCATAAATGAAATATTTATAGATGTTTTATTTAACTTTCTGTAAACAGCAATAATATCAACATTTCCAATCTCATTTATATTCACGCTTTGAAATGACTGAATGCTTGTTAAAGCTCGGATTTTATTTCTCCAAACGGCAGCATTTTCGAAATCTAAATTAGATGAATATTCTTGCATTTTTTCTGCAAAAATCTCTTTGATTTTATCAGAATCTCCATTTAGAAAGTTTTTGGCTTGATCAACCTGTATTTGATAATCTTTCCTTGAAACTAAGCCAACACAAGGCGCTGTACATCTTTTTATTTGATACTGAAGACAAGGCTTTGTAGTTAATTTAAAAACGTTGTCAGTACAATTTCTTAATAGAAAACCTTTTTGTAGAGCATCCAATGATCTATTTACAGAACCAGCAGATGAAAATGGGCCAAAATAATATCCCTTTTGGGACTTTCTTCCTCTGTGTTTTTTTATCTGGGGAAAATCATGATTGGAAGTGAGAAGTATGCTTGGAAAAGATTTATCATCTTTTAAAAGGATATTAAATTTTGGTTTATTGGCTTTAATAACATTTGATTCCAATAACAGAGCTTCAGCTTCTGTATTAGTAATTGATAACTCTACCTTTCTAACCAAAGAAATCATATTTAAAATTCTTTGAGATTGATTATTTAATTTTGAGTATGAGCTTACTCTTTTTTTTAAATTTTTAGCTTTCCCAACATAAAGTACTTCACCATTTTCATCTATCATTTTATATATACCTGGAGATACCGGTATAGACTTAATTTCTTTTTTGATTACATTAAGTCCAAATTTGTATTTATTCACTATTTCAGACATATTTGAGTTAATAGAATATTTCTTTTAAGCAGTAACAAATTATCTAAGTTTATTTAATAAAATATCTAAAACTCAAGCATATTCAACAGGTAGGTAGTTTATTAACTGTTTTTGTGGATAAGTTTGTGGATAAAAGTACGCAACTTAAAGTATACCAATAAGTTGGATAGAAAATATACAAAAAACTAGTAAATTTTATTTTAAAAAAAATATTTAATAAAAACAGTTATATAGAATAAAATATAAGTAAATATTCTATTTTAAATTTTAAATCACCAAAAAAAATTTTATAGAAAAATCTTAAAAAATTTAATTGTGTATATATTTTTTAAAATTCAAACTTATGAAAAGTTCATAAATATATATATACCATAGAAAATAAGCAGCACGGGGCCAAAAATTCTGTCAATTTTTTTGAAATAAAATAAATATCCACCAAGAATTATTGTTAAAAATAACATTACTGGCAAATCATATGAAATAAATGATTGTGGCGTTTTTAAAAGCCCTGGATATGAAGCTATTGAGGCTGCACCTAATATGCCTAAACTATTAAATAAGTTAGATCCTAAAACATTTCCGATAGCAATGTCTGCATGTCCTTTTCGTGCAGCGGCAATTGAGGCTGAAATTTCAGGTAATGAAGTTCCTAAAGCTACAATTGTTACACCTATTAAAGACTCTTCAACGCCAAAATTTATTGAAATTTTAATTGCACTAGAAATCAGCAACTCAGATGAAATAAGAACTATAAATATTCCTGAAATTGTTAAAAATAAACCGACCAATGTAGGTGGGAATTTAGATTTTTTTAGATCATAATCTACTAAATTATGGTCACTATTTTTTTCTGTATTATAAGCCATTAGAAATAAAATAATAACAAGAAAAACTATCAAGAAAACTCCTAGTAGGGTGTAAATACCGTTAAAGAAAATTGCAATTACAAAAATTAATGAAGTTGAACTAACCATCCAAAAAACATCTATCCTTAGTGATTTAGAATTATCTTGTAAATTTAAAAACAAAGCTGCACCACCTAAAACGAGGAGCAAATTTGCTATATTACTACCTACAACATTACCCCAAGCTAAATCAGGTGAATTTTTTAACACTGCATTTACGGAAACCACTAATTCAGGTGCTGATGTGCCTAATGCTACTATTGTAACTGCAATTAAGTGAGCTGGTAAATTTAAAGAGTTAGCTGTTTTAATTGTGCCCTTTACGAGTGTATTACCACCATAAAACAGGCCTAAAAGTCCTAATAAACCCAAAGAGTAAGTTAAAATTCCACTCATTTAAGTTTAAGTCCAAGATGTTTATGTTCTAATTTTCTTATTGTATCTCTTAATTTTGCAGCTTCTTCAAATTCAAGATTAGCAGCTGCATCTTTCATTTTTATTTCTAAATCTTTTATCATTTCTTCAGGTGAAGACTTATTTTTAATATTAGAAACTAGTTTATCATTAGTATTGTTACTTTCATTAAATTCAATAATATTAGAAATGTTTTTTATAATACTTTCTGGTTTTATGTTATTTTCCAGATTATATTTTTCTTGTTTTTCTCTTCTGCGTTTTGTTTCATTGAGAGCATAATCTAAACTTCCAGTTATTATATCTGCATAAAGTATTACCCTGCCATTGACATTTCTTGCAGCCCTGCCAATAGTTTGTACTAGGGATGTCTTGGATCTTAAGAAGCCCTCTTTATCTGCATCTAGAATAGCTACTAAACCACACTCTGGAATATCAAGTCCTTCCCTAAGAAGGTTTATACCAATTAAAATGTCAAAAACACCTAATCTGAGATCTCTTATAATTTCTATTCTTTCCAAAGTATCAATGTCTGAATGTAGATACCTTACTTTTAACCCTGCTTCATTCATAAACTCCGTAAGTGATTCAGCCATTTTTTTTGTAAGAGTAGTTATCAAGACCCTTTGATTTTGTTCTGTTACAACCCTGCATTCAGCAATTATATCATCAACCTGATTTTTAGTTCCTCTTACAATTGTTTCTGGATCAATTAGCCCAGTTGGTCTGATTAATTGCTCAGTAAAAACTCCTTGAGTTTTTTCAAGTTCCCAATTACCTGGAGTAGCTGAAACATAAATAGTTTGCGGCCGAAATAACTCCCATTCTTGGAATTTTAATGGCCTATTGTCTAAGCATGAAGGTAGTCTAAAGCCAAAGTCTGATAAAGTTTTTTTTCTAGAGGCATCTCCTTTATACATAGCTCCTAGCTGAGGAATTGTAACGTGACTTTCATCTACAATTAATAAAGAATTTTCAGGTAGATATTCAAATAATGTTGGCGGAGGCTCACCTGGATTTCGTGAAGAAAGATATCTAGAATAATTTTCAATTCCAGTACAACTGCCTGTTGCCTCCATCATCTCAAGATCAAAATTTGTTCTTTGTTCAAGCCTTTGAGCTTCTAATATTTTATTATTTGAGTAGAATTCATTGAGTCTAACTTTAAGATCTTTCTTAATTTCTTTTATTGCATTTCTTAAAGTTGGTTTTGGAGTAACATAATGAGAATTTGCAAAAATTTTAATTCTATCTATTTCTCGAATTTTTTCACCTGTTAAAGGATCAAATTCATAGATTAATTCAATTTCATCTCCAAAAAAAGAAATCTTCCAAGCAGTATCTTCAAGATGTGAAGGAAAAATTTCTAAAACATCTCCTCTTTTTCTAAAAGTGCCCCTTTTAAAGTTAATGTCATTCCTTTTGTATTGAAGTTCAACCAATCTACTTATAATACTTTGTTGATTTAACTCTTTATTAACTTCAATAGCTAAAGTCATTTCACTGTAAGTTTCAAGGGAACCAATGCCATAAATACAACTTACTGACGCTACAATAATTACATCTTGTCTCATTAGAAGAGATCTAGTTGCACTATGGCGCATTCTGTCTATTTGCTCATTAATGCTTGCGTCCTTCTCGATATATGTATCAGAGCGTGGAACATATGCTTCAGGTTGATAATAGTCATAATAGGAGACAAAATATTCTACTGCATTCTCTGGAAATAATTCCTTCATTTCTCCATACAATTGAGCTGCAAGCGTTTTATTGGGGGCTAAAATTAAAGTTGGTCTTGAAAAATGTTTAATAACATTCCCCATAGTAAAGGTTTTTCCGGAACCTGTTACTCCAAGAAGAACCTGGTCTCTTTCATTATTAACAAGACCATCTACTAATTCATCAATTGCTTGAGGTTGATCACCTGATGGTTTGTAATTGGATAAGATTTTGAAATTATTTTTATGTATATTACTAATTTCATTCATAATTGTTAAAATACTAAAAGTTGCCTTCAAAAAGTTTAACTTATATGAATATAATCATTTATAAGTTTTTAACAATAAAACTCAGTCATGGGGTCTTAATATGAATTTTTTAGCAAAAAGAGTTTTGAATATAAAACCATCTCCAACCATAGCTGCTACAGCAAAGGCTGCTGAACTAAAAGCTTCTGGATTAGATGTGATAGGCTTAGGAGCTGGTGAGCCTGATTTTGACACACCATTGCATATAAAAAAAGCTGCTATAAATGCAATTAATTCTGGAAAAACTAAATATACTTCGGTTGACGGAATAAATGAATTAAAAAGTGAAATTATTAATAAATTTAAAAAAGATAATAATATTGATTATAATCTAAAAGAAATTTCTGTTGGCACTGGTGGTAAGCAAATTCTTTACAATGCTCTAATGGCAACAATTAATAAAAATGATGAAGTAATTATTCCAGCACCCTTTTGGGTTTCATATCCAGACATGGTTGTATTAGCTGACGGTATTCCTGTAATAGCTAAGTGTGAAGAAAGCGATAACTTTAAAATCACACCTAAAATTTTAGAGAGGAATATTTCAGATAAAACAAAATGGCTAATATTAAACAGTCCATCAAATCCAACCGGCATAGGTTATGAAGAAAATGAGCTCTTTGAAATTTCAAGAACTTTAGAAAAGTATCCTAATATTTTAATAATGGTAGATGATATGTACGAATACCTTACTTATGACGGATTTGATTTTAAGACACTTGTTGAGGTCAATAAAAATTTAAAAGATAGAGTGTTGACCTGTAATGGAGTTTCAAAGTCATTTTGTATGACAGGGTGGAGAATTGGTTATGCTGGTGGGCCAGAATGGTTAATTAAGGCTATGGCAAAAATTCAATCCCAATCTACATCAAATCCTAATTCCATAGCTCAATGGGCATCAACTGAGGCTTTGTCAGGTGACATGACATTTTTGAAAAGTAATTTAGAGTCATTTAAAAATAGAAGAGATCTAGTTGTTCGTGGTTTAAACAATATTAAAGGTCTATCTTGTAAAAATCCTAACGGTGCATTTTATGTTTTCCCAAATTGCAGCGGTGTATTGGGTAAGAAAACACCAAAAGGTAAAATAATAAATTCAGATCAAGAATATTGTGACTATCTTTTAGAGGAGGGGCTTGTTGCTGCTGTACCTGGTGTCGCATTTGGACTTTCTCCCTATTTTAGAATTTCATATGCTACTTCTGATGAAAATTTAAAAAAAGCAATTCAAAGAATTGAAAAAGTTACAAATGAGCTTAATTAAATCATAATGAAGTTTCTTTATAAAAATATTAACCAAAAAGAAAGCTCCATTACACCAGAGAAATATTTCTATAACAAAAGGAAATTTTTAAAAATATTTGGAGTAGTAGGTTTATCTACAATACTTTCTTCTAAGATCTCATTTTCTTTGGCAAATCAAATTTTAAATATCAAAAAAAATATAAATTTTATTAATAAGAGACCACTTACAGATGAAAAATATGCAACCACTTACAATAATTACTATGAATTTGGTTCATCAAAGAATATTTGGAGGTCGGCTCAAAAATTAAGTACTGATCCATGGAAGATTACTATCGATGGTCTGGTTGAAAAAAAAATTGAAATAGACTTTAGAGATTTACTTGAAAAATTAGGACAAATTGAAGAAAGGATATATAGATTTAGATGTGTTGAAGCTTGGGCCATGACTTTACCATGGTCAGGATTTCAATTTTCAAAACTCATCGATTTTGTAAAGCCACTCAATAATGCAAAATTTGTTAAATTTGAAACTTTTTTGGATAAAAATGTTGCAAGAGGTCAAAAGCAAAATTGGTATCCTTGGCCATATACTGAGGGTTTAACAATTCAGGAAGCAAATAATCCATTATCATTTATTGCAACTGGCATCTATGGTAAAGAATTACCAAAACAAAATGGTGCGCCATTAAGGATAGTTTTACCATGGAAATATGGATTTAAATCGATTAAATCAATTAAACGGATTTCTTTTACAGACAAACAACCACTAAGTTTTTGGGAGCAGCTCCAACCATTAGAATACGGCTTTTACGCAAACGTGAATCCAAAATATAATCATCTTCGTTGGAGCCAGGAAACAGAAAAACTAATTGGTGAAGAAGTAAAAGTTGTACCTACACAAATTTTTAATGGATACGGAAGTTATGTTGAGAACCTTTATCCAAAAAATGATAGAAAATACTTTTACTAATTTAATTAATTCTTTTTTTAATTAATTTACTAATTCTCTCAGCTTCATTCATAGATTGAACCTCATTAAAAAATAAATTTGAGTCATTAATTAAATCAGAGTATTTAATCTTACCTTTTGATAGTAACTTTTGAACATATATTTTTTTTCTCTTGATTGGTTTAAATAAATCAAACACAAATACTGATTTGCCAGATCCAATAGCCTCTGACAATAAATTAATAGAGTCTGTAGTTGCTATAATTAACTTTGCATTATAGATAATTCCTGGATAAGGGTTTTCATTATTTTTTTTTGCTG
>CAZNBI010000020.1:0-16481 GCA_964571065.1 uncultured Rhodobacterales bacterium
AAAATAGTTCAAAGTCTTCTTTAACAAATCCAGATGAAGCAAAAATATTTGTTGAGCAAACAAATATTGATGCATTGGCAATTTCCATTGGAAATGTTCACCTTCAAGAAAATCAACAAAATAATATTAATTTAGATCTTTTAAAAAAAATTGAACAAAAAACTTCATGCCCATTAGTTTTACATGGATCATCGGGCATTTCTTATAAATCAAGGCGTCATCTAGCTTTAAATACCTCAATCTGTAAATTTAATATTGGGACAGAATTGCGACAAAAATTTGGAAAAGACTTGCGTTTGGTCTTAGAAAAGAAAAAAAATGAATTTGATAGAATTAAAATACTAACTGAACTTATTCAGCCTTTGAAAGAAGCTGCAAAAAAAATTATTCTAAATTTGCAAAAAAATTAACTGTTATTTACTAAATTGAAAATTCCTATTTTAATATCTTTGTGATCCCACTCAAGAGGGCCTAAATGTTTATAAATAATCTTCAAGATATTACTTCTATTTTTAACTATTAATGTGACAGGTAAGCCCTGAATAGGTATATTTTTACCTGCACTCCAGTTTTTATCTTGGAGAAAAATTAAATTTTTACCACCATTATCTTCTAGGAATTCAATTAATTCCAAAGGATTTCCTCTGTCCATAGAAACAGCTAATACATCAATATTATATGCCATTAGGTCTTTTGATAAATTATTCAAAGATGGCAATTCATCTATGCATGGCGGACACCAAGTTGCCCAAAAGTTTAGAATAGTAATATTATTATTTTCTGACTTTAGATATGAGCTTAAATTAATTTGATTATCATTTTTATCAAATAATGTTACCTCAGGAAAAATCTGTTCTTCAAAATTGGAAAAGTCTTTTGAAAACGCTATATTTGTAAAAATTAAAACTTTCGCAAATATTAAAATAGTTATGATATTTCGCATTGATAATTTATTATAATTCACATAAATCTTTAATCTAGGACACGCCTAATGGTTAATAAAGATATAACTAAAGAAAATAAACAATCAAGCACGATTTGGGGAGGCCGTTTTAATAGCAAACCATCTGCTATTATGGAAGAAATTAATTCTTCTATATCTTTTGATAAACGTTTGTTTCATGAGGACATAATTGCATCTATTGCACACGCTCAAATGTTGGCAAAACAGAACATAATTTCAAAAGGTGAGGGTTTAAAGATTATTAATGGATTAAAAAGAATTTATAAAGAGATTGAAAAAGATAAGTTTAATTTCAAAACCGAATTGGAAGACATTCATATGAACGTTGAAAGTCGGTTAAAAGAAATTATTGGAGATACAGCAGGTAAATTACATACCGCAAGGTCAAGAAATGATCAGGTCTCAACCGATTTAAGATTATGGGTTCGTAATGCAATTTCAATCTTAGATAAGGAATTAAAAGAATTACAAAAGAGACTTATTCATCTTGCTGAAAGAAATACTTCAACAATTATGCCTGGTTTTACACATCTACAAAATGCTCAGCCAATTACATTTGGGCACCATTTATTAGCTTATGTTGAAATGTTTGGTAGAGATAGGTCAAGGCTGCTTGATTGTTCAAAAAGGTTAAATATTAACCCTCTTGGGTCAGCAGCATTAGCGGGAACAGCATTCCCAATTGACAGACAATCTACAACAAAAGAGCTAAATTTTACAGCTCCTACAACTAACTCAATTGATGCTGTTTCAGACAGAGACTTTGTAATGGAATTTCTATCTATTTCTGCAATAACTTCTATTCATATTAGCAGACTTTCTGAAGAAATTGTCATTTGGTGTTCTGACCAATTTAATTTTATTAAGCTATCAGATAAATTTTCAACTGGATCATCTATTATGCCACAAAAAAGAAATCCAGATGCAGCTGAGCTGGCCAGAGGCAAGTCTGGAAGAATCATAGGCTCTCTTATGTCTATTTTAGTGGTTTTAAAAGGATTGCCATTGTCATATAGCAAAGACTTACAAGAAGATAAAGAAGGTTTATTTGATAGCTTTGATAGTTTGTACATTTGTATTAAAGCATGCATAGGCATGATTTCTGATGTAACCATCAACAAAGAAAAAATGCTAGAAGCATCAAAGCAAGGGTATACTACAGCCACAGATTTGGCAGATTGGCTTGTTAAAGAATTAAAAATTCCTTTTAGAAAATCACATGAAATTTCAGGAAGAATTGTTAAACTTGCAGAAAAAAATAATTGCCTCTTACATGAGCTTCCACTCGATAGTTTTAAAAGCATTGAGAAAAAAATAAATAATAATGTTTTTAAAGTATTGAGTGTAGAGAATTCTGTGAAATCAAAAATATCATATGGCGGAACTTCACCAAAAGAAGTCTTGAAGCAAATTAAAAATGCGAAAAGAAGGTTTTTAAAATAAAATGAAAAACTTTTTGAGTAAATTAATAATATTTAATTTTATAGTATTTTTAATTCTTGCGATAAATTCATGTGGGAAAAAATCTATGCCAATACCAGAAAATCAATCATCTAATGTCGCTTCTAAATGAATTTTAAAGGCTTTAATTATAAAAATAATAATTTATTCTGTGAACATGTTTCATTAGAAGACATTAGCTATGAATTTGGCACTCCAATATATATTTACTCTGGAGCATCAATTGAAGACGCTTACAGTCAATTAAGTTCATCAATTTCCGATACAAATACAGAAATAAACTTCGCTCTTAAAGCAAATTCAACATTAGGGATTTTATCTTTACTATCTAAGTTAGGAGCTGGTGCAGATATTGTCTCAGGTGGAGAGTTATTAAAAGCTTTACATGTTAAAATAAATCCTCAGAAAATTGTTTTTTCAGGAGTTGGAAAATCAACTGAAGAAATTAAGCTAGCAATCAAAAATGGAATTAAACAAATTAATGCAGAATCCTATCCAGAAATTGAAAATATTATAAGTATTGCAAATGAATTAAATACTAAAGTTCCAGTGGCTATAAGAGTTAATCCAAATATTAGTGTGAAAACGCATGAGAAAATAGCTACAGGATCAAATGATACTAAATTTGGTTTGCCCATTGAGGAAACTGCAAATATATACAAAAGACTTTCTAGTGAGAAAAATATTAAAACAATGGGCTTAGCAATTCATATAGGAAGTCAAATTTTTGATATGAATGAATTCAAACTCGCATATCTAAATATTTTGTCTGTAGCTAATAGCCTTCGTCAAGAAGGTTTTAAAGTACCTAATCTTGATTTAGGTGGAGGTTTAGGTGTTGATTATAAAACTGCAAAAATAAATTTTTATGATTACGGAAAAACAATTAGTGATGTTTTCAAAGGACATAACTATAGCCTTTCCATAGAACCAGGAAGGTCATTGGTTGCAAACTCAGGAATTTTACTTACTAAAGTTATTTATTTAAAAAAAACAAAGAGCAAAAATTTTATAATAGTAGACGGTGCGATGAATGACTTTATTAGACCTACTTTGTACAATGCACATCATAATGTTGAGCTTGTTAATTTATCAAAAAGTGGATTAGAAAAATTTGATATTGTTGGACCAATTTGTGAAACTGGAGATTATTTTGCGAAAGATACATTGCTTAACAATCCTATAGAGGGTCAATTATTAGCTATATTTTCTACAGGTGCATATGGATCAGTTATGTCATCTATGTATAATTCTAGAGTTCCAGCAAATGAAATATTAGTTCATAATGGCAAAGTACATAAACTTAAAGAACAAGAAAGAATTGAAGACCAAATAAATAAAGAAATTCTACCTAAATTCTAAATTTATACTTTCACTACTAAGTTCAGCACTAAATTCATTCAATTTTTCACTCGAAATATTATCAAATTCAGTAGTTTCATATCGAAAATAATTGTACATACCAGGTTTTATTATTTGATTTTCAGCTTTAAGCTTAAAAAAATCATATACTTCATTATTACTATTGTATCCTGAGATTAAAATTACAGGGGACAATCTCGAGAAAAAATCATTATTAAAAATTTTTCCTTTTATCACTAAGATATCACCGTCAACAATAGCTGCAAAGTCAACAATTTCTAAATTATTAATTTTTGGATTAAAATCTATATTTATAAGATTGTAAATTTGCAAAGCTTCAGGGACATAAGCAACGACGTAATTTCTTAAATAAAATCCAATGAATGAAAATAAGGCTAAAGATAATAAAATACCAATTAAAAACCAACGAATAATAGATCTAAAACTCTTCCTTTTTTTTATAAGGTCTGTTTTTTTCTTATCAAACTCAGATGATCTATTTATTTCTTTGCTAAGAAGAGGCTTCTGACCAAAATTGATTTTATCTTCTTTATGTTCTTTTTTTTGAATTTTTATTTGATTTTTGCTTTCAATATTTTTTTGTGTAGGTTTTTTTTCTTCAATTAATTCTTCATTCGTATATGAAGCTTTCTTCTCTTCAATTAAATTGTCTTGATTTACAAACCATACATGCTTGCAGACACCACAATTTACTTTTCTTCCTTTTCCAATAGCTGTTTTTTCAATTCTAAATACGGTATTACAATTAGGGCAGGCTAATAACATGATATATTTTAAAACTAATTAATTTAACTAACTTATAAATCAAGAATAAATTTAAAGTGCAAAATATTAAAAAATTTTAGCAAAATTTCTCTTTTAAATTAAAATATAACATCTATGATTTAATAAATATAAAAAAATTAATTATATGAATAAATTTGTTATTTTTAATTTTTCTTTGTTGTGGATTTTTTTGAATCTATGTATTGGGTTCATAGTTTTTTTAATATTAATCAATAATAATTACAGTGAAGAAAATATTATTGACCCAAATTCAAAATTTATTGTAGTTGCAACGGGTGGATCAAACAGAATCTTAGAAGGAATAAACATTTTTAATAAATATGAAAATATGAAAATGTTAATAACTGGTGTCGGAGAAGGAATAACTAAATCAGATATTGCTAAAGCTATATCAGCCAATAAAAAACAAATAAATTTTTTAAACTGCTGTGTTGATTTAGGTAATTCTGCTTTAAATACTAAAGGAAATGCTAAAGAAGCATACTTATGGTTAACAAAAAATAATTCTAAAAATAGTTTTTTAGTAACAGCAAATTATCATATGCCCAGACTGATTAATGAGTTTAAGAAAGTTGATCCAAAATTAACACTCAATATAATACCAGTTAAGCCAAAATTAGATCCTGTAAAAGATATTTTCATTCCAAGTAATTTTAGTATAGTTTTTAGAGAATATTTAAAATTTTTAATTACAAAAATTCATATCTAGCAATTAAATTCAAAAATTAAAAATCTAAATTATTATAATGAACTGGTGGACTTATTCCTTCAACTTCATCTGACAATAATTGCCTAAAAGATGGCCTTGATTTTATTTTGGCATACCATGCTCTTGCCTCTCCATAGTCAAACCAGTTTAAATCATTCATAAAATCTAAAACAGAAAGCTGTGATGCTGCTGCCAGATCAGCTGCAGAAAATTCATTTCCCGCAACCCATTTTCTATTTTCAGTCAACCACTCTAAATATGGTAGATGGATTTTTAAATTTTGTAATGCTCCTCTAATAATTTCACTTGAAGGATTTTTCTCTCCAACAAAGCGTTTAATTATTCTATTGTTTAAAAGTGGGAAAGTTACCTCATAATAGAATTTCTTTTCAAACCAATCTATTAGCCTTCTTACTTCAGACTTTTCATAAATCTTTCCTGGTATTAAACTTAAATTACTTTCTAACTCTTCAAAGTATTCGATTATAACATTAGCGCCACAGAGTATTGTGTTATCTTCATCAATAAGCGTTGGGACTTCACCTGAAGGATTTAACTTCAAATACGTTTCTTTTCTTTCCCAGGGAACTTCAAGCTTTGTTACAAAATCAATTTTTTTTTCACTTAAGTAAAGTCGAATAAGTCTTGATGATGGTGAAAGTGGGTAATGATGTAATACTCTCATAATTTTATTTTTTCTAATTTTGTGGAATAACTTTCCATGGATATGCTCCCATTAAATCTATTATTTCTTTTTTAAAAAAAATTATATGTAACCTTTTAGGGTCTATATAACCTGGTAATATTAATTTACTTGATGCTATCTTTTGAAATCCAAATTTTGGGTAGTAGTCTTCTTCACCAGAGACAAAACAAAAATTAAAATTTTTTAACCTTGCCTTATTTAAAGAGTGATTTATCAACATAGATCCTAATCCATGTCCACGAAAATCATTTTTAACAGCTAAAGGTCCTAAGAGTATACCACTTTGCAAACCGATTTTAATGAGCCAGAACCTTATACAAGCTAAAATCTCATCTCTATCATTTTTTATTATGAAGCATAATTCAGTTATTTTTTTTCCAGATCTTAAACTGTATACTGTACGACTATATCTATCTCTGCCAAATACTTTATCATATAACTCTTCAACAGACTTTTGATATATATTAATTTCTGGAAATATTTTGAAGTTATTGTTTTTCAATTCAAATATTAATCTTATTAAAGCCTATAAAGCACTTACTCAAGTATAAGATAATATAAATATATTAAAAACAAAAATTAATGGATACAAATAAAATATAGAATTAATAAACATCTCTTAAATAACGTTTTTGAAGCTTAAGGTTATTTATATATTCTACAGCCTGTTCACTAGAGAAATTACCATGTTTTGTTACTATTTTAACTAATGCTTTTTCAACATCTTTTGCCATTCGTGTTGCATCACCACACACATAAAAATATGCCCCGTCTTCAAGAGCTGAAAATAATTGTTTACCTTTTTCAATCATTCTATTTTGAACATAAATTTTTTCTGACTGATCTCTTGAAAAGGCCAAATCAAGTTCATTCAATAAACCAGATTTCATCATAGCACTGAATTCATTTTCATATAAAAAGTCTGTGCTCTTATGTTGATCACCAAAAAACAGCCAGTTCATACCTTTAGCATTTTCTGACTGTCTTTCTTGAAGAAAAGCCCTAAATGGAGCAACACCGGTTCCAGGACCTACCATTATCATAGGAGCATCATTGTCTTTTGGAATACGAAAATTTTTATTCGGGGACAAAAATATACTAGTTTTATTATTAACTTCCATTTCATCAGCAAGAAATGTTGATGCAACTCCTTTATGTTCACGGTCATTATAATTCCATCTTACAGCTGCAACTGTTATATGAATCTCTGAAGGAAAATTTTTTGGACTAGAAGAGATTGAGTAAGATCTATGTTGCAATGGTTTAAGCCAGCTTATAAATTCTTCGATATTAATTTTATTATTTGAAGCTAAATTCAAAAAATCTAATGTATCTCTACCCCATAAAAACTTCTCAAGCGCTTCTTTATTTGAGATTGAATTACTTAAAATTTTGTTTTCAGCAATTTTTTCAATACCGTTTATAAGATCTTTTGATGGGGTCATGATTTCAAAATTTTTAAGCAATAGATTTCCAAGTGATTGATCTCTACCAGATAAATTGTAGTTAAAATCTATATCAAAATAGTTCAAAATTTTATTAACTAATTTATTACAATTAGTTGGCATAATACTTACAGAGTCACCAGCTTCGTATTTGATTTCACTTTTTTCAAGATCAAAAGATATATGCCGGATCTCTTTAGCAGAACCTTTACCCGATAATAATTTATTCTCAAGTATTTTGGCAAAGTAAGGATTCTTTTTATTCCACTTTTGTTTATTAGGAATGGTTTTCTTAATTTCATTATTTGAGACACCTATACTTGAAACATCAGTTAAGTCAGGCAAAACTGTCATAACTTCGTTTAACCAGATATTAGCTGGCTCTTCATAATCAACATCACAATCAATACGAGGATACAGCCTTTTTGCACCCAACTGTTCAAATCGAGTATCAATTAGCTTTCCTGCTTTGCAAAATTCATCATAACTTGTATCTCCTAATCCCAAAACTGCATAATTTAATTTATCCAAACTTGGTGCGTTAGATGAAGATATTGACTGCCAAAATATACCAGCATTATCTGGCATTTCACCCTCACCATATGTTGATACAACAATAATTGCATTTTCCATACTTGCGAGGCTATCCATATTCATTGAATCTAATTCATTAATTTTAGTAGAGTAACCCTTTCCATTAGCGATAATTGCAGCTTCATTTGCTAATTCCTCTGCGTTACCTGTTTGAGTTCCATACAAAACATTCATTACATTAACATTTTTACTTATTTCTTGGTTATCCTTTGACCCATCCAAAAACCTTTGAGATTCTAATCCTGCAATAAAACCACTTATCCAAGATCTTTGATCATTATTAAATGGTGCATCATTAGGTATATACGGCATTTTCAATACTATTCTCCATTGGCAATCGTTTAATAATATCAGATACCGAAACTTGTGCAAAAAGTTCATCAAAACTAGGAATTGCACCTAGTGTGGATCTGTTTTTTTCACTTTGATAAATAATCC
This sequence comes from uncultured Rhodobacterales bacterium, assembly GCA_964571065.1. GTDB lineage: Bacteria > Pseudomonadota > Alphaproteobacteria > Puniceispirillales. The sequence continues at coordinate 8,487 of CAZNBI010000020.1, forward strand.
ATGAGTAAGTCCCTGGACTATCCATACTAAGCACGTTTCTTAAAATGAGTGATTCTTTAAAATCAGTAAGTCTTTTGTCGGCAATTAAAGAAGCAATTTCTAAATCGTCGTAGTCTTTAAGAGCATTTTTTGCATGCTTTGATAGAGATGTAACAAGAGAAAAATCTTCAGTTAAAATACTGTTTTTTACTAAAAGATCAAAGTCTTCATCACTTTGATTTTTATTTTTTCTCATTTTAATAATATTTTGAGCCATTTCTAAAACCGTGTAAGTATTTATAAGCCTAAACATATCAGGAGATTTATGATTTCCTCTTAATGGAACTAATCCATCTAATACATGAAATTTTCCTTTCCATGCTTTTTTAAGCTCTTTAATTTGATAATTTGCAAGTGCTAGAGATAATTCATCTATTAGTTCTTTACGTGTTTTTGAAGATAAGATTGCATCAGCATCTTGGTACTGAAGGAGGGCCTTTGGCATAACCCATATAAAATCGTTAATTACATTATCCCATTCATTTAATAATTTAGCTGCAAGATCAGAACCAGTAGCTCTGTAATGCCATTTCAAAAGTTGAAATACTGTGTCACTATGGATTTTTCGTGCGTCATCACTTTCATTAATGCAACCAAGCAGTACTGATTCATGGCTCACAAAATCTTGGAGTTTTTTCTCTGGATCAAACTGATATGCAAAACCTCCAGACATACCATTTCCAAAACCTTTAGAAAAACTTCCAAGATTTAATATTGTTCCATTGGTCATGTATTCTGCACAGAATTCACCAACTCCTTCGACTACTGCTGTAGCACCAGAATTTCTTACAGCAAATCTGTCACCAGCCTGTCCTGCAATAAAAGTTCTTCCACCTGTAGCGCCAAATAATGAAAAATTGCCAACTAATACATTTTCACCTAACTTTTTTCCTCCATCATCTGGTGATTTGATTACTATTTCCCCACCGCATGAAGATTTACCAACACCATCATTACATGTCCCAGTATGCTCAAAAATAAATCCATCATTACAAAATGCAGCAAAGCTTTGGCCTGCTGAACCATTAGAAATAAATTTAATACTTTTTTGATCAAGATACTGTCTGCCTCGGTGATCGGTAAGTGCCTTTGTGGACTTTCCTTTTAATTCATAATTTAAGAGCCTTTCAACATCTATACACAACTGTCCACCTACAGATTTGTTGCAGTTGCTTAGTGCTTTATCAGGTTCCAATAATAATTGAGTATTATCAGAAGTAATTAAAAATCTTTTTACTTGATCAAGCATTAAGTCATCTATTGAAAAATCTTTTTCTTTGTAGATTGGAGAAATTATTTTTTTCTCATTAACTACAGTTAACATCCTTTTAAGGTTTAGATGACCAACAGATGATGGATGATCAAGAAGATGAAGTAAATCTGATCTGCCACGTGCATTATATAAGTTTTTAAAACCTAAAATCGCTAAAATTTCTCTTACTTCATGCGATACATTTAAAAGAAATTGTGCCAAGGCTCTTGCATCACCATCAAATGTTTCAGCATTTGTTGTCAAACCAGCAGGACACTTAATATTACAGTTTTTTGCCATAACACACTTCAGCATCATTAAAGCTGTAGTCCCAAATTCAAAGCTATCGGCACCTAAAAGAGCTGCCTTGACAACATCTAGGCCAGTTTGCATTGCCCCAGAAGTACGTAATTTAACTTTTTTTCTTATACCATTGATACAAAGTGCTTGATGAACTTCTGCAATACCAATTTCAGCTGCTCTTCCAGTATATTTTAAAGAAGTTACAGCCGCCGCAGCAGTACCACCTGTATTACCAGCAACATTAATAACATCTGCACCTGCTTTAGCAACTCCGACTGCTATTGTACCAATACCCTCAGAACTTACTAATTTTACTATTACACGAACACGTGCTGCCTTTGCATCGTGAATAAGTTGACCTAAATCTTCAATCGAATAAGTGTCATGATGTGGAGGAGGTGAAATAAGCTCAACACCAGGTGTTCCACATCGAGCAGCTGCAATCTCAACAGTAACTTTTTGAGCAGGTAATTGTCCACCCTCACCCGGCTTTGCTCCTTGACCAATTTTAATCTCTATCTCCTCTAAATTTGGATCTGCTAAATAACCAGCCCAAACTCCAAAACGGCCTGAAGCAAGTTGTTTAATTCTACTAGCTCTTAAGGTACCATACCTACTTATATGCTCACCACCTTCACCAGAATTCGATAATCCTCCAACCATATTTGTGCCATGTGCAACTGCTTCATGAGCAGATGCAACAAGTGCTCCATGGGACATTGCACCTGAGGCAAATGAATTTGTGATTTCAGATGCTGGTTGAACATCAGACAGTGGTATGCTTTCTGGAGCAGATCTCAAACGCGTTAAGTAATCAAGTGCCATTCCTTTCGATTTGATTCTCAAATCACCATTAATATAATCATGATCTAAAATATCTTTACCAAATCGATTAACTAATGTTTCATAAAGTGTTATTACTCTAGTTGAGTCTTTTTTTAGAGGCCCAGATAGTTTTAGAATTACAGTATCTTCATTTACTCGACTTGTATCTAGTCCTCGTATCACAAAATCATTGTTTCCAGCCCTATTAAAAAGCATCATTTCTTTTTTTATATCTCTAAATTCTTTAAGATGGGTAATATCAGCTGGCAGTGCTAAAATATCACGTAGGGCTGCGGGTCTTCGAGATCTCTCCTCAGCAATGTTTCGCGAGAAGCTCCTATAACCTGGAGTTATTTTAAAATTATTAATTTCATCCTCAGACAGTTTTCCAAAGCTAGTATTTACATAATCTTTTTCAGTTAGATCATGAGCATCATTCATTTGGTGCAAAGTCATAAGACGAAATGGATCTAATTCCCCGTCTAAAAATTTATCTTGTTCTTTCTTAGTTAAACTAATTTTTTCCTCTGTTAGGTCTACAAAACCTCTTACTGAGGCCATACCATAAGAATGACCAGCACCTTCGTTACGCTCTTTAAACAGGCCCAAGATTGGTATGTCATCAACTGTTTTAATTTTCAAAGCATAATTATGCCAATCAAGTACAGATTGAGCAATTTTTGAAAAACCAACACCTCCTACAGGTGATCGCATATTAGGAAAATATTTTGAAAGCACATGATCATTGGTATCTAAGAAGTTTGGTTCAAAAAATTCACCACCAATATAACTTTCAACCGTACATAAACCTACTTTACCCATGGTTTTAAGTAATGCTTTTTCTGCAGCTTTGATAAAATTCTGAAGTGCTGAAGAAGCCTTTTCAAAACCAAAATTCTCTTCAGCCCTCAATCTAACTGACAATGGGTAAATTGCTGATACACCAAATCCAAGTGTACAGGCTACATGATGCGATGATGCAATCTGACCACTTTCTGCAACAAGAGATAGTTTTAGACGTAAACCTTCTTCGATTAATTTTTGATTTATTGCTGACACAACTAAAATTAATGGAATTGCAGCAAATTTTTTACTCATATTTCTATCTGACAAAATTGCAATACCCCCTTTTTTACGGGCAAATTTGGCAACATCTACTGCGATTTTGTCAATTTCAGTAATTAATTTTCTTTCATTTTTTTCAGAGTTTTCAAAAGAAGGTTCATATAAAATATTAAAAGTTTTTACAGGTGTAAAATTTTGTTCCTTAATCTTAAGTATCTCCGACATTTTGAGTATCGGTGAGTTTAATATAATTTGGTGAGATCTTGACTCTCCAAAATGAGGCTTTTCCCCTAATGACACTCTCAATGTCATACCATCAAGTTCTCTAATTGAGTCTAGTGGGGGATTTGTAACTTGGGCGAACTTTTGACTAAAATATTTTGCTAATCCACCTTCAACATCAGATAAAACATTAATGGCGTTACCGTACCCCATTGCTGAAACTTTTTCTAAACCGATATTGAGCATCGGGTCCATCAGAAATTTAAAACTTTCCTGATTATGAGTGTAACCAACATATCTTGCAGGTATAGGTAGATCGCCTTTATAGAATGAAGCTGCTTCTTCTGGCTTAGTTTTTGGTGTAGGCAACCTGTTTATATGAATAGATAAATCATTAGTGCGTTTATTATAGTTATCTTTCGAAGCAACTTTAAGAAGAGCTTCTTTAGTTCTGTAGATTTTCTTCTCAGAATGGTCGTAATAAATCATTCCTCCAGCTTCAACTCGACCCCTACTTAATATTTCACTTGATTTAAAATTTATCTGTCCAGCTTCTGACATTACAGCTAAATATTCTTGAGTTTCAACTGTTCTTAAGGGACGCAAACCCAACCTATCTAATCGTGCACCTACAACTTTCCCATCACCAAAAATTAATGCTGCAGGGCCATCATTTTTTTCCTCAAATAATGAAAAGTACTCAAGCATGGATCTTACATTTTTGTTTAGATTTTTTTCATTCTCCCAAGCTGGAGGCATCATTGAAATAACAGCATCAACTAATTCTAAACCATCCTCATATACCCTTGAATTTAAAGTTTGGTCAAATCTACAAGAATCTGATTGGCCTTTTGGTCTTATTATGGATTTATTTCGAGCCAATGCTATTGCTGACTCCGATAATCTATTTTTTTTATCAGTATTTAATTCGCCATTATGCGCCATCAATCTAAAAGGCTGTGCCATTGTTGGATGAGGGTCAGTATTTGTTGAAAATCTGGTATGAAAGTATAAAGTATGAATTTTATGTCTAGTATTACTCAAATCAACAAAATAAGGTATTATTTCCCAAGAATTTAAGCGACCTTTTAAAACCTGAATACTTGATGATAAAGAAAGTGGATAAAGTCCATCAAAAATAGTTTTAGTATATGCTGTAGACTCTATAGATAATAGGGCATTATGTATTTTTTTGTTAAAAGATTTTAGACAAATCTTATTTATAGGTTCAAAAATCCACTGTATTATTGGAAGTTGATATTTTATTGCACGATTTCCAATCACAGAATTATCGACAGGTATATTTCTGACTTTCAATATTTTAAAACCAAATTTTTTAAGATTTTCTTCCACTAAATTAATCGCTTTTGTATGGTATTTTTTATTTTTAGGAAGAAAAAAATTACCAACACCAAAATTATCCAAAATTAATTTTTTTCCAGTTAAATGAGAGAAAAAAGTTTCTGATAAATCAACTGTAATTCCTGCTCCATCACCAATCCCTTCTGATGACATGCCACCTCTATGCGGAACAGAGCAAAGTGCTTCATGACCTAGGCGCAATAGCTTATGAGTTTGAATACTGTCTTTTCGAGTAACAAAACCTACACCACATGCACTGTAATCTAATTCAGGGTCATAAAGTCCAGTGGGTTGTAATTGTTTATGCATGATTTAAAATTTTTTAATTTAAACAATGATTATAATGCAAAACTTGATCATAACATAGCAAAATAGCATGCATAAAATGCATATTACGTATTTTGGAAATAAATAGTAGTTTAATAGTTTTTATTTATGTATTTAAAGAATAACAAAATATTTTAATACTCTATTATGTATTTTCAAAATTTAATTTTATTATCAGCTTTACAAGGCATTACAGAATTTTTGCCTGTGTCATCATCAGCACACCTAATAATCTTTCCAAATATTACTAACAATATTGATCAAGGAAGAATTTTTGATGTAGCCGTTCACACGGGCTCTCTTCTGGCAGTAATTTTATACTTATGGAGGGATATATTAAAAATGTCCATAGGGATTATTTCATTGGGATCAAAATCAAAAAGAGATTTCAAAATTTTTTATATTACTATAATTGCAACATTGCCTCTAATAATTTGTGGATACTATATTCAAAATAGTAATTTCTTATTTTTAAGATCTTTAGAAGTGATTGCATGGTCAACCTTAATTTTTGGAATATTACTCTATTTTGCTGACAAAGTTTTTTTAAGAGTAAAAAAAATTGATGATCTTAACATCATGTCTGGAACAATTATTGGTTTTTTTCAAGTTTTAGCTTTTTTACCTGGCACAAGCAGATCTGGAATATGCATAACTGCAGCAAGGTTTCTAGGATTTGATAGAGAGTCAGCAGCTAAGTTTTCTTTGCTTTTATCTATACCTGCAATTCTAGGTGCTGCAATTCTGGAAGGATATGATTTAGTTAAACTAAATGATTATGAATTAAATCTTAATTTATTGACTGCAACCATTCTATCATTTGCTTTTTCATTAGCTTCCATCACCTTCATGATGTCATGGATTAAAAAGTACTCTTTTACACCATTTATTATATATCGATTATTATTAGGTATCTTACTGTTATTAGCTATTTATTTTTGGTAAGGTAAATACGACTAAAAATTTTTTAAATACTTAGGCATTTCAGTTTCAATTGATGAAGTTTTAATTGATAAATCTTTCATTGTTAGATTTTTTTTATCATATTCAACCCTAACCTTAAACCTTCTAAGTTGATCAATAGTAATAAGTGGGTTAGGTAAAAAACCAAAAAATAAAGCTGGAAAAGATAGTAAAGTAATAGGAACTTTGATCAAAAACACCTTACTATGAATGTTTTTCTTAAAGAATATCATCAATTCTTCCCAAGAATAGGATTTTGGGCCAAATAATTCAAATATTTTTCCATGAAAAATTTTGCTCTTAACAATTTTGTCTATTGCATATGCAGCATCTTTTACAAAAAGTGGGTTGAATATTGCTTTACTACCCTTTGGCAAAGGGATCATGGGAAGTAGTTTAATGATTTTTCCAAATCGAAAAAATAAACCATCGTTTTTTCCAAATAAAACATCTAATCTAACAATGGTAGTTTCTTCAAATATTTCTTTGATTCTCTTTTCTGCAATTCCTCTACTTTTAGAAGATTTACTGATAGAATTTTCATCAGCCCATCTGTCAGATATATGAATAAGTTGTTTTACTTTATATTTTTTAGATATTTTGGCTATTTGAATTGGTGCGTCAACATGAATATTCTTAAAATTTTGACTTCCATATTCAAAAAATAAGGCAACTAGATTTATTACTATATCGCAGCCTTCAATAAATCTTTCAACTTTATTTGGGTCATTAATATTCCCTGAAAAGGTTATAACTTGACCTAAATCACCCATTAAATTAATTGATTTTTCTTCAGAAGCGTTTCTAGAAAATACTTTAACCTGAAAGCCTGATTTGATTAAAACTGAGACAAGCTCCAGTCCTAAAAAGCCAGTACCTCCGAATATACCTATTATATCTTTATTCATATCAAACTATAATTAATCTCTTTTATAACCATTTAAATTATTATATGATTACCTATTAAATTGATTATTTAAAATCAAGATAGTTTATATTAATATTTATACAAATGACAATTTATTTTCACGAAAAAGATATCCCGAATGAGATTGAATTTGAAGGCTCTGTGGCAATAGATACTGAAACTATGGGGCTCAAAACTAATAGGGACAGGCTGTGCTTAATACAACTATCTGCTGGTAATGGTGATGCTCATTTATTAAGAATTGATAATAGTAAGCTTAATACAACTCAAAAGTATAAAAATCTTAAAAAGATATTAAAAAATAAAAAAATATTAAAAATATTCCATTTTGCTCGATTTGATTTAGCTGCCCTAAATTTTTATGTATGCAAAGTAGAAGGTAATGTCTGGTGCACCAAAATTGCAAGTAAGCTCTCTAGGACATATACAAACAAACATGGATTAAGTGATTTGACTCGCGAGTTACTCTCAATTGAAATTACTAAAGAACAACAAAGTTCAAATTGGGGAAGCGAAATAATTTCAAAAAAGCAGAAAAGTTATGCTGCCAATGATGTTTTATACTTGCATGAATTGAAGGAAAAATTAGAAGCCCTTCTTTTACAGGAAAAAAGACTTGTATTAGCTGAAAAAGTTTTTTCTTTTTTAAAAGTTAGAGTTGAGCTTGATCTTGCTGGATTTGAAGATTTAGATATTTTTGCTCATTAAA
>CAZNBI010000021.1:0-16327 GCA_964571065.1 uncultured Rhodobacterales bacterium
CAACATATGCGACTTGGTGGATAAGGCAAGCTATAACTAGATCTATAGCTGATCAAGCAAGGACAATAAGAATTCCTGTTCATATGATTGAAACAATTAATAAACTTGTAAGGACTTCGAGACAGATGTTACATGAAATTGGACGAGAGCCAACACCTGAAGAATTATCAGAAAAACTTTCAATGCCCTTAGATAAAGTTAGAAAAGTTCTTAAGATAGCCAAAGAACCTATAAGCCTTGAAACACCAATAGGTGATGAAGAAGACAACAGTTTAGGTGATTTTATAGAAGATATGAATGCAATTCAACCTTTAGAAGCCGCAATTCAATCAAATTTAAGAGAAACAACTACAAGAGTACTAGCTAGTCTTACTGCTAGAGAAGAAAGGGTCTTGAGAATGCGTTTTGGTATTGGTATGAATACTGATCATACTTTAGAAGAAGTTGGTCAACAATTTAGTGTAACGAGGGAAAGAATAAGACAAATTGAGGCTAAAGCATTAAGAAAATTAAAGCACCCATCACGTTCACGAAAATTAAGAAGTTTCCTAGAAGCATAATAGTGATTGATTTTTTTTTAAAATTATGAAATTTAGTAATTAATAAATGTAGGCCCTTAGTTCAGTTGGTTAGAACAACCCGCTCATAACGGGTATGTCGGGGGTTCAAGTCCCTCAGGGCCTACCAATCTAATCTATTTCCCCAGTAGTGGTCGAAATTACATTATATTCTAAAAATATTTTTTTATTATTTTTTAAATTTACTTCTTTTTTTTGGATTTCAGTTTTTGTCCTTGTTTTTGAAGCACCATTTAATATGCATTTATTTTTGGATAAAAAATTTCCTTCAAATTTTGCATCATTTATAGCCTTTTCAAGCTTATTATAAGTTTTAACTTTTGATGGAAAATGAACTCTGTATTTTTCATTCTGATCTTTAGTTATTAAAATTTTTACTGTTTGTTTTATTGAACCTATAGCCGCGCCAACAGCACCCGCTACTTGATAATTTTCTGGGATAATATTTTTTGTATTTAATAATGATGCTATTCTTGGATAATAAGAGGCTGCAGAAGCACCTATTGATATTATGGGTGTATTTAACTTTAAATTTATTTTTGCTAATTTTTTTTCGGGTTCAAAAACATATTTACAGAACAAATTATTATTTAAAAAATTATTATCAGAATTATTAAATATTTTTTTTGTAACAAAATTAAATATAGAGATAGCACTTTGCTCAAAAAGTTTACTTAAAATCGTTTTTGCAAATTCTTCTTTTGAATTAAAAATAAATTTTCCTGATTTGCTTTTTCTTTTCGAAATTATTAATGCGCCCAAATTTGCAGCTTCTGTGTTGAAACCGTTATAAATTCCTAATACGTGCACCGCATCAGTTGGGGTGAAACTGGAAATTTCAATTAAATTATATTTTATTAATCGGTAAACTGCACCATAACTAGCTTGATTTGGTGCAATTTCACTTAAAGAAGAAACTTCGTTGATGTGAAGTTTTTCAAAAGTAATTTTTTCAATTTTGCTTAGCCAATTTAAGTTTTTAGAAATATTTTTTTTCCATACAAAGATACAATCTGTATGACTATAAAAAGGGAATTTAGATTGTTTTTTTAAAATACTTAAAACTGAAGGAAATCTCTCAGTTAGAATAGATAATGGAACAACTCTTTTGGGACCAAGATTTATATCTAAATTAGAATTTGTGTCTTCAAACAGAATTTCACTATCTCCACCTAAACCCTGAGTTGAAATAGAAATAGCTTCAACCATAGTGTCCCATACACCTATTTTAGCTCCTTGTTTTGAAACTTCAGGATACCCTGAGTTTAATAGAGAAATATCTGTAGAAGTTCCGCCAATATCAACTATAATTGCATCTTTTTTTCCTGTTAACCAAGCAGCACCTATACATGATGCTGCTGGTCCAGACATAGTTGTATCTATAGGCCTGTATCTTGCAGTATTTGAATCTATAAGAGATCCATCACCTTTAACGACCATTATTTTTGCTTTAATCTTTTTTTCTTTTAAAATTAACTCAATATTATTTAGTAAATCTGAAATTATATGAGTTAAGCTTGCATTCAGAGCACATGTTACTGCTCTCTTTGGACCATTTAGCTCATATGAAAGTTCGTGACTGCAAGTTATAGGTAATTTAATTTTATTTTTTTTGATTAAAAACTCTTTTGTTCTATTTTCATGATCGGGATTTCTAGTTGAAAATTGACTTGCAATGGCAATACTCTCAAATTTACTTTTGTTGACCTCGATAAACTTTTTTATACTTTTAAAATCTAATTTTTCTTTTTCATTACCTTCAGCATCATGACCTCCTTTTATTAGGCATATATTTCCATTATTGCAGGCATCAACTAGAAGTTGATTTTCAAATATTGATTTATCAAAGCCAATAAGAATTAGACCTACTCTGCATCCGTTGGAATTAATAAGAGAGTTGGTTGCAAGAGTAGATGAAACAATGATTTGTTTAATATTTTTTTTATCTCTTATCGGTAGATCTTTTAAAGTTACATTAAGTGATTTTTTTATGCCTTGAGATAAGTCAAAATTAGTTGTAAGTGCTTTGCCTGAAGAAATAATTTTTTTCGTTTCAGTGTTAAATACAACTGAATCAGTAAATGTACCTCCAGCATCAAAACCTATAATTAGTGACATATTAAGTTCATTTATTAAAATTTTCTCTCTAGGAAATTTGCTATAATATTCCCAAATAAAATACCTTGGTGATCAAATTTTTTTAATTCTGTTACTCCTTTGAGATATTCAACTTCACCTATTCCTTCTCTTCTTAGGTTTAATAAATCTAGAGTGTATTTTTTTGAAAATTCAGGATGGCCTTGAATTGTAAAGACAATATCTTCTAAAGCAAGTGAATAGTATTTACAAAAATCATTACCTGCTAAATGATCTACACACTTTGGAATTTCAACAACTTGATCTTGATGGAAAGAAATTAGATTTGTGTAGCTTAAATTATTAGGAAGCCATGGTTTGTTTTTGAAAAAATTTATTTTTTTTATACCAGCTCCCCATCCATATACGGATTTTTCAATTAAACCATTTAATGCTTGAATTATAATTTGGTGACCAAAACAGATACCAACAAGTTGCTTTTTTTTACTTATAATTTGGTTAATTAGTCTAATCGTTTTAACAATCCAAGAAAAATTTTCGTATACACCAAATGAACTCCCTGTAATTATGAAACCATCAAAATCATTTATCCTTTGAGGAAATTCACTTTCATACAATCTGTAAGAAGATACATTCCAGTTCCTTATTTTATAATCTAAAAAGTCTTTAAATAAATCTGAATATGGAGGGTATTTATCTTTTAAAGCTGGGTTTATATAACCAGCTTCTAGTATACATAACTTGAACATCTTAATACATTACCAAAACTTATTAATTACCCTATTTTTTTTAAAACCCAAATCCTTATGTAAGAAGCTAGATTATTATAATCTTTTGGTTTTTCATTATCAATTTTTAAAACTAACTTGCTTAATGAAACATCTTGCTCACTAGCTTTTATTTCAAGAGCATCCCAAAATTCAGGTTCTAATGAAATGGATGTTCTATGGTTGCCTATAGTAAAAGATTTTTTTAGTAAGCTCACAAAATATAACCTTATCTAATTTTAACAAATTTTGCTACAATTTCTAAATGATTTGTATATGGAAATTGATCTATGGGCTTTATCCAATCTATCATAAAGTCATTGCTAAGGAGAACTTTTGCATCTCTTTCAAAAGTTTTAAAGTTACAAGATACATATACTACAATATTTACATCTGATTTGACTATTTCATTAATTTGATTCTTTGCACCTTTGAATGGTGGATTTAAAACAATGGAATCAACTTCATTTAGTAGTTTTTTCTCAATGGGTCTTTTTAGTAAATCTTGATGTATTATTTCATACTTATGTTTAGATGTATTAAATTTTAATCCTTTATTTAATCCTTCTAATGCAGCTTTATTTGAGTCAACGCATATTGTTTTTGTAATTTGATTTAGCGGTATAGAAATAGTGCCGCTTCCACAAAACAAATCTATAACCTTAGTTGAGCCTTTAACAGCTGACAGAACATATTTAATTATATTTCTTTCTCCAGATTTAGTTGCTTGTAAAAATCCTCCTGGTTGCGGAAAAGAGTATAATTGGATACCATTCAATTTACCCAAATCATTTTTATGTTCATTGTTAAAAGGAAATATCGATAAATGACTATTTTGTTTAAAGCTGACTCTTATTATGTTGATGGAAATCAAAAAGTTTAATAGTTCATCAATATAAAAAACTTCTTCTGCTGAAAAGCTATGAAGATCAAATAATACATCCCCACCTTTCTGCAACAAATTAATTTGAATTTTAAATTTAAAATTTTTTTTGATAATAAAATTTGATAATTTACTTTTGAAACTTTGAAAAATTTTTAATAAGCTTCTATTAAGAGTTTTACACTCATTTAGTTCTACAATTTGATTTTCAAAAATTGACATGAATCCGATTTTAAATACACCATTTTTAATCTCAGCAGAAAAACTTGCACGCTGCCGCGAATAATTATTAGATTGGAATATTGGAAGTACTTGAAATTTTATTTTTAGCTTTTTGTTGAAATCATTCAGATCCATCAACTTGTAATTTTGCAGCCATAATTCATTTACATGCCTAAAATCGCATCCACCACATATTAGAAATTTTTTACAGTCTTGTTTTTTTCTATTTTGATTAGAAGTTAGAACCTTTGAAATCCTAAAAAACATTTTCTCATTAATAATTTTTATTGGCTTAGCTAAAATAATTTCGCCAGCTAGTGTTCCAGGAACTATTAAAACAATTTTTTTTTTAATTATTTTGTTGATCAATAAATTTGACGCTACACCGTAACCTTGATCATTGAGATGGGTAATTTTAAGTCTATAACTTTTTTTTATAATTTCATCATATTTATTTGTATTCATTAAACTAATTTAATCTACTTAGACTCATATTAGCTACTTCAATTAAACTTTCCTTAATATTTGAGTTTTCAAATATTGATAATGCATTAATTGCTTTTTCAGCATGTAAACTTGCTAATTCATATGTTTTCTTAATTCCTTGATGCCTATTAATTAATTCTTTTGCTTTGGAAAAATCATTTGCTGTCTGTTTTTGTTCAACTATAACCCTTTCCCAGAATTTCTTTTCTTCTATTTTGCTTCTTTCCCAAGATATAATAATTGGATAACTTATTTTGCCATCTTTGAAGTCATCTCCAATTGATTTATCAAAGTTTTTATTTTCAGATTGATAATCTAATGCATCATCAACTAATTGATAAGATATACCTAACTCTTTTCCAAACTTCTCTAATGCTGTAATTTCATCAGAATCATTTGTAGAAATTATTGCTCCTGATTTACACGCTGCGGAAAAAAGTTCAGCAGTTTTTCCTTTGATTATATTTATATAGTCAGTCTTTGATATGTTAATATTATTTTGAAAAATTAACTGTTTCATTTCACCTTCTGAAATCTTACATGATGCTTTTGAAAGTGTTTTCAAAACTTCTAAAGAGTTGGTGTCAACCATAAGTTCAAATGCTCTGCTAAACAAAAAATCACCCACTAAAATAGAGGGCTCATTCCCCCATACTTCATTGGCAGTTTTCTTGTTTCGTCTTTTATTTGACTTATCTACAACATCGTCGTGTAGCAGCGTAGCAGTGTGGATCAATTCCACTGCTGCAGCTAAGCAAACATCTTTATCAGGTCCATTATAATTTAATAGTCTTGCTGAAGACAACGCAAGTAATGGCCTTAACCTTTTTCCCCCAGAAGCAAGTATATACTCAGCTATCTCAGAAATTAAAGGTATTGATGAATCCATTTTTTTTAAAATAAGCTCATTAACTTTCAATAGCCTTTCAGAAAATATTGATGTTATTTTTTCCATAAAAATTTTAAAAAGTATTTATTAATAGAATATTGTATATAATTGTTTTTAATATATATACATTTAATGTAATTTTTATAATCAAAACCGTAAGACACTTACTATAATAAAATGTAAAGACTAAAAAATGAAAAAAATTTTTAATTTTATTTTGAAACTTTTTGGCAAAGGTAAACCAATTGTGCCTGTTTTAAGATTCGAGGGTATTATTGGCACTGGTGGTGGTATAGGCAAGGGTAAAATTAATGCTGAAAATCTAGAAACAAATATCAAAAAAGCATTCTCTGAGAGCAACCCAAGTGCTGTAGCTATAATAATAAATTCTCCGGGTGGTTCGCCAGTTCAGTCCTCTCTAATTTATCAAAGAGTTAGGTATCTCGCTGATAAAAAAGATGTACCAGTTATGGTGTTTATAGAAGATGTTGCAGCATCTGGAGGTTACTGGCTTTCATGCATAGGAGATGAAATCTTTGCAGACAAATCTTCAATTGTTGGTTCAATTGGAGTAATTTCTGCTTCATTTGGTTTTACGGAAGCAATTAATAAATTAGGGGTTGAAAGACGGGTATATACGACTGGCAAATCAAAAGGGTCACTAGATCCATTTAAACCTGAAAAGAAAGAAGACGTGCAAATGCTTAAAAATATTATGAATGATACTCAAAAAGCATTTGTTGATCTTGTAAGTAAGAGAAGAGGAAATAAGTTATCAGATGATAACACCATTTTTACAGGTGCTTTTTGGTCAGGTGAAGAGGCAAAGAAACTAGGTTTAATTGATGAAATTGGTGAGATAAGAACAGTTCTAAGAGAGAGATTTGGGCCAAAAGTTAAATTGAAATTTATTACAAAGAAAAAAGGCTTTTTATCTGGTATTTTGCAAAGTGCATTTAATCCTCTCATAAGCAAAATATTTGATGAAATTGATAATAAAGCTTATTGGAACCGGTTTGGGCTTTAAATGCTTTCAATTCAAAAAATATTGGTTTTAGTAGCAATTTTATGGATTGTTTGGACAATATTTAAATTTTTTGATCGTCGAAATAGTAATTTAAAAGACACTAAAAAAAACATAAAATGCGCAGAATGTGGAAATTGGATTGATGGTGAAAGATGCCAAAATATTGATTGCCAAAACAGTTAGTAAGTTATTTAAAATATAAAATATTTCTTAATTTTAATTATGTCTTCAAGAGAAAAAACCAAAATAGATTTTCAGTCAATAATTCTTAATCTGCAAAGTTATTGGGCAAATCAAGGATGTGTAATATTACAACCATATGATAAAGAAGTTGGTGCAGGAACATTTCATCCAGCTACAACTCTAAGAAGCCTTGGACCAGAACAGAAATGGAATGTTGCTTATGTTCAACCATCTAGGAGACCAACAGATGGAAGATACGGATTAAATCCTAACAGGGTTCAACATTATTATCAATTTCAGACTATACTTAAGCCTTCACCAGAAAATAGCCAAGATTTATTTTTGGGAAGTTTAGAGGCAATCGGTTTAAATATAAATGAGCATGATATTAGATTTGTTGAGGATGATTGGGAAAGTCCTACTTTAGGTGCGTGGGGACTTGGATGGGAAGTTTGGTGTGATGGCATGGAAATATCTCAATTTACATATTTTCAGCAAGTTGGTGGTATTGAATGTTCACCAATCCCATTAGAACTTACATACGGTTTAGAGAGATTAGCTATGTTTATACAAAATATTGAAAATATTTTTGATATTGAGTGGGTCAGCAATAATAATAATACTGTTTATTATAAAGATATATTTTTAAGAAATGAAAAAGAATTTTCAGAATACAATTTTGATAGGGCAGATATCAATTCTCTTTATACACAATTTGAAATAGCCCAGAATGAATGTAAAAATTTGCTTAACAATGATACTCCTCTGCCTTTGCCAGCCTATGACGAATGTTTAAAGTCAAGTCATATATTCAATCTTTTAGACGCTAGAGGTGCAATTTCTGTTTCTGAGAGGCAAGGCTTTATCCTTAAAATAAGGGATTTAGCTAGAGGTTGTTGTGAAGCTTATATGAAGTCTTTTGAGGATTAAAATTTTGTCTGATTTGTTCATAGAATTCTATTCAGAAGAAATTCCTTCCAGGATGCAAGAACCCTCATCAAAAAGTTTGAAAGAGGGTTTATTTAAAGCCCTAAATGAAAATAGATTTAGTTTTGGAGTTTCTAAAGAATATTTTGGCCCTAAAAGGATTTCAATTAACATTAAAAACGTTTCACCTAAACAGCTGGATGTAGTTGAAGAAAAAAGAGGCCCTAGACCGGATGCAAATGATAAAGCAATTGATGGATTTGCAAAATCTTTAGGCGTATCTAGAAATGAATTAAATCTTAAAAAAACACCTAAAGGTGATTTTCTATTCTATCTAAATAATAAGAAGGGTAAAACTTTAGATGAAGAAATTCCAAAAATAATTATTAATATATTAAAAAATTTTCCTTGGCTAAAATCTCAAAAATGGGGAAGTGGTTCACTTAGATGGGTAAGACCTCTTAAAAGTGTTTGTGTTTTGTATAATAACAAAAATATTAAATTTGAGATTGGCAACAATGATCAGATAATTGAAAACGGAAATTTTTCATATGGACATAGTTTTGTAAGAAAGAAAAAGATCTTTTTTAAAAATCAAAATGAATATGAATCAAAACTAAAAGCTAACTACGTCTTAGTAGATCCAATATTAAAAAGAGCTAAAATTCTTGAACAATTTAGAAAGATTTCTAAAAAAAATAACTTTTTTTTAATAAATGATAAACATACTTTAGATGAAGTTTGTGGTCTGGTTGAGTGGCCAAACTCTTTGGTGGGAAAGATTGATGAATCTTTCATGTCCTTACCAAGAGAAGTTTTAATGACCGTAATGAAAGTACATCAAAAATATTTTGCTGTTGAGGACGCATCTCATTTAATTCAACCTTACTTTGTATTTGTTTCAAATATGCCAACAAAAACTTCTAGGGATAAAAACATAATATTAGGGAATGAAAAAGTTCTTAGATCAAGGTTACAAGATGCAAAATTTTTTTGGGAAAGTGACAGATCAAAAACATTTTCTAGCATGCTTGAAGATTTGAAGAAAGTTTCATACTTTGAAGAATTGGGTTCATTATATGATAAATCTAAAAGAATTGAAAAAATATCAGATTTTATCTCAAAAGAAATAAATATAAGTAATGTAAAAACTATAAAAAGAGCTGCACTTTTGTGTAAGGTTGATTTGCTAACAGGAATGGTTGGTGAATTTCCTGAACTACAAGGAATTATGGGTGGTTACTATTCATCTAATGAAGGCAAAGATGTTTCAGATTTAATTAGATCGCATTATTTACCTAAAGGAAGTTCTGGAGAGGTATCAACAAACACCGGTGTAAATATTATTTCTTTATCTGATAAAATTGATCATTTGGTTGGATTTTTTATTATAGGTAAATTGCCTTCTGGCAGCAAAGATCCATTTGGCTTAAGAAGATCAGCATTAAGTATTATACGGGTTTTGATAGAGGGAAATATATTAATAAATTTAGATAGTTTAATTGAATTTACTTCTAAACAAATTAATAAAAAAAATATTGATAAACAAAAAATTAAATCTTTTATTATTGACCGATACAAAGTTTTACTTAGAGAGAAAAATATAAAATATGATGTAATCAATTGTTTAGTAGATAATGATCTTACATTTTTATCCAAAACAAATGAAAGACTAGTTATATTAAATAACTTTTTAGATACTAAAGAAGGTAATGAACTTAAATTACTTTGGCAAAGAGTATCAAATATTCTCCATATAGAAGAAAAACAAAATAAGAAAATAGAAATTTTGGATGTTAAAATGCAAAGTGAATACGTCAGGGAGGAAGTAAATATTATAAATGCAATTAATAATATTGAAAATACGGATGATTATCTAAAAATGCTAAGTCAAAGATCGTCATTAAAAGATATAACTTTTGAGTTTTTTGAAAATTTAAAAATCAATGATAGTGATCCATTAATTAAAAATAGAAGACTTTCAATCTTAGCTTTGCTTAGAGAAAAATTATTAGACATTGGAGATCTTCGTAAGCTTGAAGGAAGTTAAGAAATTAAATAAAATTAATAAAAAAAATAATTAATTTATTTTTAATTAATTATTAATTTTGTTAACTTCAGTTCCAAACATAGGAGTTTATAGAATTGCAAAAATTAGTTTATTACTTTGGTGACAAACAAACTGAAGGCAAAGCTGATATGAGGGACTTATTAGGTGGTAAGGGAGCTAATCTTGCTGAGATGTGTAATCTAGGACTGCCAGTGCCACATGGTTTTACAATTTCTACAGAAGTCTGCACTTATTATTATAACAACAATAAATCACTACCTGAAAAACTTAAATTAGAAATCAAAAAAAATATAAAAAAAATCGAAAATTTTACTAAAATGAAATTTGGTAGTAATTCTAATCCTCTCTTGTTATCTGTGAGATCTGGCTCAAGGGCCTCTATGCCAGGGATGATGGATACGATATTGAATCTTGGCCTTAACAATGAAGCTGTCAACGGACTTGCTGAAAGTACAAAAAATGAAAGATTTGCATTTGACAGTTATAGAAGGTTTATTCAAATGTATTCAGATGTTGTGCTTGAAATTGATAATTCCTTATTTGAGGATGCGCTAGAGGACATAAAAATTGAAAATGGATACTCTGAAGATACTGAGCTTACACCTCAAAATTTAAAAGACCTGACAGAAACATATAAAAAAATAGTTTTAAATGAATTAAATCGTCCATTCCCCCAAGATCCATCTGAGCAACTATGGGGAGCAATAAGTGCAGTTTTCTCCAGTTGGATGAATAATCGTGCAATTACATACAGAAAATTAAATAATTTACCTTCAAGTTGGGGTACTGCTGTAAATATTCAATCCATGGTATTTGGAAATATGGGTGAAGATTGCGCAACTGGTGTTGCTTTCACTAGGAACCCAAATAATGGAGAAAATATTTTTTATGGCGAATATTTAATTAACGCTCAAGGTGAAGATGT
The DNA here is from genome assembly GCA_964571065.1 of uncultured Rhodobacterales bacterium. Lineage (GTDB taxonomy): Bacteria > Pseudomonadota > Alphaproteobacteria > Puniceispirillales. The sequence goes on from CAZNBI010000021.1 coordinate 11,056, forward strand.
TGTAGCTGGAATTAGAACACCATACCCATTGTCAAAAGATACAGAAGATGATTTCACTGCTGATAAAAGTTTAGAAGTAAAAATGCCAGAAATCTATGATGAACTTTTGGAATGTCGATCAGTTCTAGAAAAACATTATGGTGATATGCAAGACATTGAGTTTACTGTTCAAGATAATAAGCTATTTTTACTCCAAACAAGAAATGGTAAAAGAACTGCAGAGTCAGCAATTAAAATTGCTGTTGATATGGTTAATGAAGGAAAAATTAATACTAATGATGCATTAATAAGAGTAGAACCAGAAAGTTTAAATCAACTTCTCCATCCTACTTTGGATAATAACGCAAAGTCTGATTTCCTGATTAGAGGAATGCCAGCATCACCAGGTGCAGTATCTGGTAAAATTGTACTTGAATCAGAAGATGCTGTCAAATTATCTGCTGCCGGTGAGAGTGTTATACTTGTAAGATTAGAAACTAGTCCAGAAGATATAGCAGGTATGCATGCTGCAAGTGGAATCCTTACTTCAAGAGGCGGAATGACAAGTCATGCAGCTGTTGTTGCTAGAGGGATGGGAAGAGCATGTATAACTGGAGCGAATGAATTAAGAATAGACTTTGAAAATAAAATTATATTTTTTGGTGAAAAAAAAATAAAGTCTGGAGCAGAAATTACAATCGATGGTTCTTCAGGTAATGTTTATCTCGGCCAAGTCCCAACAGTATACCCTGAAATGTCTGAAAGTTTTGTAACTTTGATGAAGTGGGCTGATAAATTGAGAAGATTAAAAGTTAGGACAAATGCTGAAACACCAAATGATGCTAAAACGGCAATTAAGTTTGGTGCAGAAGGTATTGGCTTGTGCAGAACTGAGCATATGTTTTTTGATGAAAATAGAATTAATGTTATGAGGCAAATGATATTAGCAGAAGACAGTAATGAACGGGAAAATGCACTTGATAAGCTTTTACCAATGCAAAGAAAAGATTTTGAGGACCTTTTTTTAATAATGAAAGGCCTTCCAGTCACAATTAGATTACTTGACCCACCTCTACATGAATTTTTGCCAAATAATGAGAAAGATATGATTTCGCTTTCTACAACAACAGGAATAAGTTTAGAGAAAATTAAAGAACAGTCACTCAAATTGCATGAGGCCAATCCGATGCTTGGTCACAGAGGGTGTAGGCTGGCTGTAAGTTACCCCGAAATATGTGAAATGCAATCAAAGGCAATATTTGAAGCGGCTGTTAATATTCAAAAAAAAATAAATCAAAAAGTTAATGTAGAAATAATGATACCACTTGCGTCAACTTCAAAAGAAATTGATGTATGCAAGGAAATAATAGATAAAGTAGCCTCTACAATCACAATAAAAATGAAAGAAAAAATTGATTATTTAGTAGGTACTATGATTGAATTGCCTAGAGCAGCGCTCTGTGCAGATCAATTGGCTTCATCTGCTGATTTTTTTAGTTTTGGAACAAATGACTTAACACAAACAACTTTTGGTATAAGTAGAGATGATATAGGAAATTTTTTAAATAAGTATCTAGAAGATGGTATTTTTCAAAATGACCCTTTTATTTCAATAGATAAAGAGGCTGTTGGTTCATTGTTAAAAATTGGAATTAAAAAGGGAAAAGAAACAAACAAATTCTTAAAATTAGGTGTTTGTGGTGAACATGGTGGTGACCCAAATTCAATAGATTTTTTTGAAGAAATAGGATTGGATTATATTTCTGCTTCACCTTTTCGGATACCTATAGCAAGGCTAGCTGCAGCACAATCTATAATAAAAAAGAAAAATTAGATTCCCAATTTGCCAAATTTTTTATTAAATCTTGCAACTTGTCCACCAGAGTCCACTATTCGGTGTTGTCCAGTCCAAGCAGGGTGTGTCTTAGGGTCAATATCAAGTTTTAAATGATGACCCTCTTTACCTAAAGTAGATCTTGTTTTGTATTTGCTACCATCGGTCATTTCAATTGTGATCTCATGATAGTCAGGATGAATATCTTTTTTCATAGTAACCCTTTAAATTTTTAACCTAAATACAACTTATACTTTTTTTTCGCAAGTATATTTTATTTTTAATCAACAATCCTTTGCGTTAATTTTAACTCTATTCTTCTGTTTTTACTATTTTTCTGCTCTTGACTTAAATCAGTATCAAGATTTTGCAATGGCTGAAACTCACCGTAACCTGTTGCGGACAGTCTTTGCGGATCAATTCCCTGATCAATTAAAAATCTTACTACTGATAGAGCTCTCTCTGTAGATAAATCCCAATTATCTTTAAATCTTCCTGCAGTAATGGGAATACTATCAGTATGGCCTTCAACTTGAAGTACCCAATTAATATCTTGCGGTATGGTTTCTGCTATTTCATCTAAGGTTAAATATAATTTTTTTAATTGCTCATTGCCACTAAACTCAAGATTGGCGGAGCCTTTTTCAAACAAAACCTCTGACTGAAATACAAATCTATCTCCTACAATGCGGATTTCATCTCTAGTTTCCAGTAATTCACTCAATCGCCCAAAAAATTCAGATCTAAATTTTTGTAATTCTTTTACCCTTGATGCCAAAGCAGAATTAAGTTCTTTACCTAAATTGGCTGTCTCGATTTTCTTCTTCTGATCTTCAACTTTTTGTTTTTCAAATAAAGCTTGTAATTGGCTAAGTTTTAAATTCACTTCTGATAATGCTGTTCTTAAGAGATTTATTTGAGATCTTAATTTAATAATTTCTTCTGAACTTTTTGCGTTTTTAGTTTGTTCTAAAATTGCTTTATCTTTCAAGGAAGCAATCTTTTCTTCAAGAGTTTTTGAATAATCTCTTTCTTGAAGCAAATCAGCATTAATTTCTTTATTGTTTGAAATAATATTTTCTATTTCAATTTGTAAATTACTTTTCAACTTTTCAAGTTTTAAAATATCGTCAATTTTAACAGCTAATTCGTTTCTGCTTAAATTTAATTGATTTTCTAATTCCCCTAACCTGTTTTCATAATTTGAAATTTCTTTCTGATTTCTATCTTTTTCTGCATTGAGTTCATTGTTTCTAACTTCAAGAATTTGACTTTTATTAGTTAGCTCTTTTTTAATATTATCTATTTCTTTTTCTTTTTCCTTTAAAGAAATTTCTAGTGAAGAAATTAATTGTGAAAGTGCATCATTTTCATTTTTTTTAATAGTTATTTCATTATTAGCGTTTTCTAATTTTATATTAATAATGTTAATTTGATTTTTTAAATCTGAGTTTTGATCTTTTTCGATTTGAAGTAAATTATATAGACTATTGATCTCTTTATTTAAATCAAATAATGCTTCATCTTGCCCACTTACAATTTGATTAAGATAAAATTGCGCTATACTAAAAATCATCAATACAAATATTACAACCATTAACAAGGCTGCTAATGCATCAACAAAACCTGGCCATGTAAGGTTATCATTTTTAATATTACGAATGCGGGACAAAGACATTTAGTCAGCTCTAAGCTTTATATTTTTATTAGATGATTGCTGTATCTTTGTTTTTTTGATTGAAGTTCCCAATGCTCTTGTTTCACTTTTTATTATATCAACTTGAGATGAGTAGTGATTTCTTGCTTCTTCAGAAAGACTTTGTAATTGGGCCTCAATAACAGGTAATTTTTTTTGAATTGAATTATCGTTTTCTATTTGATCTGCCAACCTTCTTAATTGTGTGTTTAATTCTGTTATTTGGTTTAGTAATCTTGATCTATCTGCTTCTATATTTGTTAGAGCTGATGCTAATTCTGATAAGTGTTGAGCAGCACCTTCACTTAAACTATCAGAGTAACTTATATTATCAGCTAGAGGATTTTGATTATTATTATTTGATATTTTTACAGAAGATGAAAGCCAATTTTCCAAATCTTGGTAAAATCTTCCAGATGCTTGTCCTAATTGAAGATCCAAAAAACCTAAAATAAGAGAGCCTGCTAAACCAAATAAAGAAGAAGAAAATGCTGTTGACATTCCTTCTAAAGGGGTTTCTAGACCCTCTTGTAAACTTGAAAAAATTAAACTTGTATCTTGGTTGCCAAAATTAAGTCCACTTATTACATTGCTCACAGAACCTACTGTACCAATTAATCCCCAGAATGTTCCCAAAAGGCCTAAAAATATTAAAAGTCCAATCAGATATCTTGATATTTCTCTGCTCTCATCCAAACGTCCGGCAACTCCATCTAAAACTGATCTAAGTGCTGCTGCAGAAATGGAAAAGTTTTTTAAGTTTGACTCTTTACCAAGCATATGAGCCAAGGGGGCCATTAAAATAGGATCTGTAAGCGTTCTATTTTGGTCTTTAAGACTCTCGATCCAATTTTTTTCTGGTACAAGTTTTATTGTTTGTCTGCATAAGAAAATTATTCCAATAAAAAGGACACTTAAAATTAAGCCATTAATAGCTATGTTAGCTTGAAAAGCTCCAATTAATGGTTTGTTCAAAACAACTACAATTGCAGAAACAATAAAAATAAATATTAGCATTCTAAACAAGTATTTTCTTGGATCAGTCATAATAACACCTAATAAAAATATATATTTCAAAAGTGTCAGGAATAAGATGGTACATTCTATTTAGAATTATGTAATTTTAAAACCTTAATTAAATTACTATAAATTGAAGGATTGCCTGCACAAATATCTTTTTTGAAACCATTGTTTTCAGACATTTCAAAGTCAGTACAAAATCCGCCCGCCTCTTTTATTAGTAAGATACCAGCTAAATCCTCAAACATGTGAGTTGTATTCAAACATGCATCAATTCTACCTGATGCAACCCAAGCTAAGTCCAATGATGGGCAGCCTGAAATTCTTATGCTTGCACCTTCTAATTTTAATTTTTGAATCATTTCAAAAAAGATTTCTTCAGAATTTAGAGAAATCAGAGATTTATTAAGTAAACTTCTTCCTGATACTCTAATTCTTCTCTCGTTTAAATAAGCACCTTTTCCTAGTTCACTGAAAAACAGCTCTTTTCTCAAAGGGTCATAGATGCAACCAGATGATAGTTTCCCATTATTGTAAGATGCGATTGAAATTGCTACATGTGGGATTCCGTGCAAAAAGTTTTCTTTGCCAGATAGTACATTAATTATCCACGCATCTGTTTGATTTTCAATTTTGCTTGGGTTAATATGCCAATCAGGTCTTGCTTTTAATAAACTCTGCCTTATATTTTTTTCCACATTTAAAATCGCATTGTTATAAAACCTAGAGATGTCCTTTTTTGT
>CAZNBI010000022.1:0-15609 GCA_964571065.1 uncultured Rhodobacterales bacterium
TTAAGTGTTATATAATAAAAAAAAAATTAGATTTTTATTTAGTAATTATATTATTTTCCTCATAGCGGTTAAATCTGCGATCAAATAAAATTATCTGTTCAAGGAATATCTTTTAAATGAAAATAAATAAGAATAATGATAAAGATAATCAAGAAACTTGGGACAAAGTTAAAAACAGGTTAAGAAAAGAGCTAGGTGACACTTTATATCGAAGTTGGCTCAAGCCACTAAAATTAAAAAATATTAATAAAAATACAATTATATTTTCAGCTGAGACCTCTCTTGTCCGTGATAGAGTAGAAAGGCAATACACTGATAGAATAATTTCTATCTGGTCTGCAGAAAGACCAGGTATTAATAATGTTGAGGTATCAGTAGAAGATGATCAACATTCAAAAATTAGCTCTTTAAGCAATATTAAAAACAAAAATCATAAAGCTAGCAGTCCAAAAAATATTAGAATAACCAGCAAAGAAGATATTTTGATTTCTTCTCTAGACAAGAGACTAACATTTGAGAATTTTGTAGTTGGAACACCTAATGAACTTGCTTTTGCTGCAGCAAAGAGGGTTGCAGAAGCTGATTTTGTGCCATTTAATCCATTGTTCTTATATGGCGGTGTCGGTTTAGGAAAAACTCATTTAATGAATGCTATTGCTTGGGTTATTAAGAAAAAAAATCCTGATAGAAAAGTTGTATACATTTCAGCTGAAAAATTTATGTATCAATTTATTAAGGCTTTAAGATCCAAAGACGTAATGAATTTTAAACAAGAATTTAGATCAGTTGATGTCCTAATGATCGATGATGTTCAGTTCATTAGTGGTAAAGAACATACACAAGAGGAATTTTTTCATACATTTAATGCTTTAGTAGATAGAGGCTGTCAAATTGTTCTTTCCGCTGATAAATCTCCTAGTGATCTTGAAGGAATGGAAGAGAGACTTAAATCTAGGCTTGGTTGGGGATTAGTTACAGACATTCAACCAACTACTTATGAATTACGGCTTGGAATTCTTCAGTCAAGAGCAGAAAGTTCTGGAATTACCTTTCCTAGGGAGGTTTTGGATTTTATTGCACAAAAAATTAAATCAAATGTTAGAGAGTTAGAGGGAGCACTAAATAGGATAATTGCCCATACAACACTTGTTGGCAAACAAATTACACTTGAAAACACAATTGATGTTTTATCTGATATACTAAGAGCAAATAATAAGCTTATAACAATTGAAGATATTCAAAAGAAAGTATCAGAACATTTTTCAGTTAAAATGTCAGAAATGTTTTCTGCTAGAAGATCTAAATCAGTTGTTATACCAAGACAAGTCGCAATGTATCTCTCTAAAGAATTAACAAATCTATCTTATCCTGAAATTGGAAGAAATTTTGGTGGTAAAGACCATACGACCATAATACATGCTTCTAAGAAAATTGATAAATTATTAAACGAAAACAGCCATCTTTCTGAAGATATCAAATTATTAAAAAGCATTTTATCAAATTAAAATTTATCCTAAAATTAAGTTTAATTTAAAATTATTTTTGTTATAATTATTTAATATAAGTATATATTTTAAATATGAAAATTATTATAGATAGATCCAATTTATTAAGGCCTCTCAGTCACGTTCAAAGTGTTGTCGAGAGGAGAAATACAATACCAATTTTGTCTAATGTGGTAATTAAAGCGGATGAAAACCATTTGTTCTTATCTGCAACTGATATGGATATTGACATCTTAGAAAAATTTGAGTGTAAAGTAATTACTCCCGGTTCCATAACAGTTACAGCACATATATTATACGATATTGTTCGAAAATTGACTGATGGTTCTGAAATAGTAATTGAATCTAATGATGGTACAGCAAGCCTTTCATGTAATAAATCAAAATTTCAACTACCAATTCTTCCTGTTGAAGATTATCCAACATTGTCACAGGGAGAACTTCCAATTAATTTTAAGTTGTGTGTAAAAGATTTATGTAAATTAATAGATACTACAAAATTTGCAATTTCAATGGAAGAAACCAGATATTATTTAAATGGAATATATCTTCATAAAGATGATAAAAAGCTAATATCAGTAGCAACTGATGGTCATAGATTAGCTAGAACAAGTATTAATTTGCCTTCAGGTGCAGATTTAATAAGTGGATCAATTATTCCTAGAAAAGCTATTTATGAAATTAGAAAATTAATTGAAGATTATTCTGATGATGAGGATGTTTTAGTAAGTTTGTCAGAAACAAAAATTAGAGTTTGTGTCAATGATACTACCATTACTAGTAAATTAATTGATGGTAACTTCCCAGATTATGAAAAAGTTATACCTAAAGATAATAAAAATCTAATTAGTTTAGATTGCATTAAATTTTCAGAGTCTGTAGATAGGGTTTCGACTATTTTCTCTGATAAATCCAAATCTGTTAGAATGTCATTATCAGAAAATAAATTAACATTGGAAGCTAATAGTCCAGATACTGGTTCAGCAATAGAAGAAATTGAATTGGCTTATTCAAATGAAGAAATAAGTATTGGCTTTAATTCAAAATATTTGCTTGATGTAACATCTCAAGTTGGTTCTGGAATTTTAAATATGTCTTTAAAAGACTCAGGAGCTCCTGCACTAATTAGTATACCAGATGACCCGGAGTCATTATTTGTTTTAATGCCCATGCGGGTATAATTTTTAATTAATTACATGACTAATTTAAAATAATCATCTTGGTAAAATTCAATCATATTAGGTAAATATCAATATTTAACAAAAATAAAACTTCAAAATTTTAGAAGTTATAGAGAAATTGAAATCAATTTTTCTGACAAACATGTTGTTTTGGTTGGCCCAAATGGATCTGGGAAAACAAACCTTTTAGAGGCTATATCTTTACTCTTGCCTGGTAGAGGTATCAGATCTGCAAAAAAAGATTTGCTACCTCTGAGAAGCCCTTTTTCTCAATCTATCTCAAATGAATGGGCTGCACACTTTTCTTTACAAATTGAAAATAGATTAAAAGAGATATCAATAGGCATAAAACCAAATGACAATAATAATCGTCAATCTAGAATATATAAAGTAGATGGATTAGTTGTTAAAGGGAAGGAAATTTCTGAGTTTTTATCGATTAATTGGCTTACTCCTTCAATGCAAAATATTATTATTGGAGAGGAGAACTTAAGAAGAAAATTTTTTGATAGAATGATTTGTTCATTAGACCCACTCCATAAATCAAGAATAAATAAATTAGAGAAACTTGGAAAAGAAAGATTTAAGCTAATTGAAAATCAAATACGTGATGAGACTTGGTTCTCTGTTTTAGAGAAAGAAATAGCAGAATTAAGTATAGCAATTATAGTTGCAAGGCAAAACTTTACTATGAAACTGGATCAATTAATGTCCAATCCAAATAATTCCTTTTTCCCTCCAGTTAGAATTTTATGGACAGGAATGGTAGAGGATTTACTCGTTGACATGCCTGCTTTAGATGTTGAAGAAAAATTTGCAAATTTTTTAAAGATTAAAAGAAACGAAGGAATATATAGTTTATTTGGGCCATCAAATTCAATTCTAAAAATATGGTTTACCAAATCTGGATTAACTTCAGAATTTTGTTCGACGGGACAACAAAAATCAATTTTAGTATCAATTATTTTAGCATTTTCAAAACTTTTGTCTAATTTCAATAATTACCACTCATTTTTACTCTTAGATGAAGTAGCGTCACATTTAGATGAGAAACATTTTAGAGCTTTATTTGAAGAATCTTTGAATGTTTCAAGTCAAATATGGATGACAGGTACAAATGAAGCGGCATTTAAAAAATTAGAAAACTCAAGTAAATTACAATATTTTGTTATTAATGACAGTAATATTACACAACTTGTAGATATGTGATATAATAATTATAATTCTAATAAGAGCTGAAATTTATATTTATGAGTGAAAATGAATTAGAGAATGATGAGTATGGTGCGGAGTCAATTAAGGTTTTAAAAGGTCTTGATGCTGTAAGAAAACGCCCAGGAATGTATATTGGAGATACTGATGATGGTTCTGGTTTGCATCATATGGTTTATGAAGTCGTAGATAATGCAATAGATGAGGCTTTAGCTGGGCATTGTGACCACGTAATAGTTAACTTAAATTCAGATGGGTCAGTTACTGTAATTGATAATGGAAGGGGCATTCCTGTTGAAATGCACCAGGAAGAGGGTATTTCAGCTGCTGAAGTGATTATGACACAACTCCATGCAGGAGGTAAATTTGACAATAATTCATACAAAGTTTCAGGTGGTTTGCATGGTGTTGGTGTTTCAGTAGTAAACGCCCTATCTGAGTGGCTTGAATTAAAAATTTATAGAGACGATAATGAGCATTTTATAAGATTTGAAAATGGAAATTCAGTAAATCCAATTAAGTTAAAAGGGCCCTCTAATGGTAAAAAAGGTACTGAGTTAACATTTAAACCTTCTAGTGAAACATTTACTAATACAAATTTCATCTTCAACACATTAGAGCACAGACTTAGAGAATTAGCGTTTTTAAACTCAGGTGTACAAATAATTTTGTGTGATAAAAGAGAAAGTATAGAAAAAAAATCTGAATTTAATTTTGAAGGCGGTTTAAAAGAGTTTGTTAATTGGATGAATAAGTCAAGAAATCCTATACACAATATAATTTCAGGGAAATCCGATAAAGAGGAGGTAGGGGTTGAAGTAGTTCTTCAGTGGACAGATTCTTATCATGAAAGCACTCAATGTTTTACTAATAATATACCTCAAAGAGATGGTGGTACACATTTAGCAGGTTTTAGAGCAGCTTTAACAAGAGTAATAAATTCCTATGCGCAATCGAGTGGCATAGCGAAAAAAGAAAAAGTTCAACTGTCTGGTGAAGATAGTAGAGAGGGTTTAACCGCTATTCTGTCAGTTAAAGTTCCTGATCCAAAATTTTCGTCTCAAACTAAAGATAAATTAGTTTCATCTGAGGTCAGACCAATAGTCGAAAGTGCTGTAAGTGAAGCATTGTCTCAATGGTTGGAGGAAAATCCTGCAGAGGCTAAAAAAGTAATCATGAAAGCATTTGAAGCAGCATCAGCAAGGGAAGCAGCTAGAAAAGCAAGAGAATTAACAAGAAGAAAAGGAGCATTAGATATTGCAAGTCTTCCTGGAAAATTAGCTGACTGTCAGGAGAAAGACCCATCCCAATCAGAATTATTTCTTGTAGAGGGAAATTCTGCTGGAGGTAGTGCAAAACAGGGTAGAAATAGAAAGTTTCAAGCAATTCTTCCATTAAGAGGAAAAATTTTAAACGTTGAGAGAGCTCGTTTAGATAAAATGCTTTCTTCAGCAGAAATTGGTACTTTAATTACTGCAATAGGGGCGGGTGTTGGTAATAATACTGAACTGGAAGATAGTGTTAAAATTGAAAAGGCAAGATATCATAAAATAATTATTATGACAGATGCAGATGTTGATGGAAGCCATATTAGAACTTTAATTTTAACATTTTTCTTTCGTCACATGAGACCTTTGATAGAGGCTGGATATTTATATATTGCTCAGCCTCCTCTTTATAGAGCTAAAAAAGGATCAAGCGAGGTTTATTTGAAAGATGATTTAGCTCTTAACGAATATCTCATTCAATCAGGTTTAAAAGATACTAAGTTGATAACAGGGGAAGGTTCTGAAATAGCAGGTCCTGATCTAGCAAAAGCGACTAAAGACTCTATTGTAGCTGCTAGAAATATAGAGGTTCTTGATAACTTAATGGGAGCAAAAGGAGTAATGGAGCAAGCTGCAATTGCTGGGATATTAAATTCAGAATATATCTTTAATAAAGATGCTGCAGAATATTTAGCAAAAAGAATGGATTCTGTAAGTAAAGATTTTGAGAGAGGTTGGATTGGGGAAATTAATGAAACAGGAATTAATATTTCTAGGGTTTTAAGAGGTGTTAAAGAGGAAGCTGAAATAAGTTCTGACATAATTAATAGACCAGAAGCAAAAGTTCTGGACAAAATTGCAGCTGAACTTCAAGAATTATATGGTAAAGGAACTAATACAGTTACATTTGTGAATTCTTCTGGAGATGCTGAAGTAATTTCAGGACCAACTTCATTAAGAGACACAGTTTTTAAAATTGGTAAAAAAGGTGCTCAAGTTAGTAGATATAAAGGCTTAGGTGAAATGAACCCGGAACAACTTTGGGAAACCACTCTTGATCCAGAAGCAAGAGTTTTACTTCAAGTTCAAGTGGAACAAGAAGAAGATGCTCAAGAGGCATTTTCCTCTCTAATGGGTGAGGCAGTTGAAGAAAGAAGAGCTTTTATTCAAGAAAATGCACTTAAGGTTGCAAATCTAGATATTTAAATAGTTTTTATGCAATCGGGAAAAAATAAATTACTTAAGAGTAATTTAAGATTTGTTACTTTTTTTCTCTACAGTTTACCTTCAATTCCATTAGCGGCAGCTCAAATTGCTGTTTATATTGCAGTGCCGGCAATTTATTCTAAAATTGCAGCAGTTGGAATTGGTATTACAGGTTTAGTTATTATGATTTCAAGAGTAATTGATATGATAACTGACCCAATTTTAGGTACCTATTTAGATAGAATGGTTGAAAAGATTGGATGGAAGTTTTGGCTTCTAATTGGATTTCCTTTAATATCAATTGGTATTTTTATTTTGTTTAACCCTTTAGATGGTTTAGAAATTATCAGCCTCTTATTAGGTGTAATTTTTGTTACACTTGGTTGGACATTTTTCTCTATTCCATGGTGGGGTATTGGTATAGCAATATCAAATAGCAATTCAAATGATAGATTTAAGGTTGTGTCATTTCGTGAACTTCTGACAATTCCTGGTGTAATTTTAGGTTTATTTCTAATACATTTTTCAAATATTTCTGGAGAAATTTTTCTTTTAATATCAATTTTATTTTTGTCTCCTCTTTTTATCAAAAAAATTCCAATCCCAAATATATCTAATAAAAAAGAGACAAGCTATTTTTTTAATATCAAGAATTTATTTAAAAATAATAGTAATTTTAAATACCTATGCCTATCTTATTTTTTTATAGGTCTTTCGAATGGTGTAACCTCAATTTTATTTATTTTATTCGTAGAATTTATAATTGATGGATTGCCACAAAATTTTTTATCTATTTACTTTATTTCTGCCTTCATAGGCCTGCCATTTGTTTACATGTTAGCTAGCAAATATAATAAAAAAAGAATATGGACATCATTTATTCTTTTAGCTTGCATATGCTTTTTGCCTGTTGTTTTTCTATCAAATAACAGTACCACTTTGTTTATGGTAATTTGTATAATTTCTGGTTTCTGTTTGAGTGCTGATTTAATTATTCCATCGAGTATTCAAGCAGATATAATTTATAATGAACAGCAGAAAAATAAAAATGTTTTAGTTGGTAAAATTTATTCTGTTTGGTCTTTTATACAAAAATTATCTCTAGCATTGTCAGCTGGAGTTTGCCTCCCATTACTTGGATACTTTGGATTTAATCCTTCAGAGGTAAATACACAATTATTACCTTTATCATTTGCTTATGGCATCATACCAATAATTCTTAGAATTCCTGCAATAATCTTTGCAGAAAATATAATTTTAAAAGATTAATAAATTTAGGAATAAAACTAGAATTATGAATTTTTCAAATAAGATTAAAATTGCAAATGTTTTTTATGACAGATCTTTTCAAAAGTATTGGTTAGCTAGGTTTTTATCTAGCCTATGTTTAGGCACTTTAAGTGTTTGTATAGCATGGCAAATTTATGATATTTCAAGAAATCCATTACATCTTGGTTTAATTGGCCTTACTCAATTTGTACCACTTATATTATTAGTAGTCGTTACTGGTTATTTTGCAGACAATTTTAATAGGAAAAAAATTTTCTATATTTCATTGCTAGGAGAAGGGTTGTTAACTTTTCTTTTTTTCGTAATTAATTTTATAAATTATGCAAATATTCCAATTTTATTCATAATATTAATTGGAATTGGAATAATTAGGGCTTTCTTTTCACCAGCTGCAGCAGCTCTATTACCTAATATTATAAATAAAAAAGAATTACCCGATGCAGTAGCATTAAGTGCTGTTGCTTGGCAATCTGGAACAATTTTTGGACCAATTTGCGGAGGATTGTTGTATTCTTACTCTATTTATGCAGGATACATTTTTGCTTCCACAGGATTATTTATTGGAGCAATTTTAGTTTTATTAATTCCATATAAATTTATAAGCAAAAGTAAAAAATCAATATCATTTGAAAATTTGACAGGAGGTTTTACTTATGTTTGGAATAAAAAAATATTACTTGGAGTAATCTCTTTAGATTTATTTGCAGTACTGATGGCAGGGGCTGTAGCTCTAATGCCCGTTTACGCAAGAGATATTCTCGAAACAGGTCCATTAACCCTTGGCTTATTAAGGTCATCTCCTGGAATTGGTGCAATAATCGTTGCAGCTTTTTTGTCTTTTTATTCTATAAAAAAGGCTGGTAAAATTATGCTGTATGCAGTTGCTTTTTTTGGATTGTCTACCCTTTTATTTGGACTTTCAAGTAATGTAGTTCTCTCAATTATCTTACTATGTTTTGTTGGTGGATTTGATATGTTAAGTGTATATATAAGAGATATAATTATTCAGCTGGGTACAGAAGATAAAATGCGAGGAAGAGTGAATGCTGTCAACATGATGTTTGTTGGCGCTTCAAACGAATTAGGTGATTTTAGAGCTGGAATAATGGCTTCAGGAATAGGTGCCGTTCCAGCTGTAGTATTTGGAGGTATAGGTGCAATGGGAATAGCTGGTATTTGGGCAGTAATCTTTCCAGAGTTATTAAAGATAAAAAAACTTGGAAAAAAGGAATTAGGTTAGATAAGGAAAATGGAAAACAAAGATTTGAAAGTTCTTTGGAGGCCGTCAAGCAAAATCAAAGAAGAGAGTAATTTAAATCAATTTATCAAAAATTTTGTTGATGAATTCAAAAATCAATCAGATGTAAATTATGAAGAACTCTGGAAATGGTCAATCGAAAAACCGGAAAAGTTTTGGGATAGTATATGGGACTACTCAAATGTGTTAGGTGAAAAGGGTGATATCTTACTAAAAGACAAAGATAAAATGCCTGGCGCTAGGTTTTTTCCTAATGCAAAACTCAATTACACAGAGAATTTGTTAAAAAATAAAAATGAACCTTTAGCTATAATTTCAGAAAGAGAAGATGGATTAAAGTCAAAAATTTCAACTTTAGAGTTAAAAGATAAAGTACTTAAACTGGCTGGCTGGTTAAAAGAAAATGGCATTTCAAAAGGGGACAGAGTTTGCGCCTATATGCCAAATTGCCCAGAAACAATAATTACAATGCTTGCTACAGCATCGCTAGGAGCAGTTTTCTCATCTTGCTCAACAGATTTTGGTGTAGCTGGTGTTTTAGACAGATTTCAGCAAATTGAGCCAAAAATATTGGTTACAGTTGATGGATATTTATATAATGGAAAAGCTATTGAAAGACATGAAGAAGTACATCAAATTGTACAAGGTTTAAACACATTACAAAATGTATTGATATTAAAATACTTAAATGAAAATCATTTAAAATATTCATTTTCTTATAAAGACTTTGATAGTGTTTACAGATCAAAACCTCTAGAGAGTTTTACAAGGGTAAATTTTAATGACCCTTTATATATTGTTTTCTCATCAGGTACCACAGGTGCACCAAAGTGTATAGTTCATGGTGTTGGAGGTGTTTTATTACAACACGCTAAAGAACACAAATTACATGCCAATATTCATAAAGGTGATAGAGTTTTTTATTTTTCAACATGTGGATGGATGATGTGGAACTGGTTATTAGGAGCATTATTTTCTGAGGCGACAATAATTCTTTATGAAGGCAGTCCATTTTATGGAGGGCCTAACAAACTTTGGGATCTTGCAGAAAAAGAAAAAATAAATCTCTTTGGCACTTCTGCAAAGTACATAGACGCAGTCCGAAAGTCTGGATATAAGCCGAACAAACACAACCAACTCAAATTTCTAAAGTGTTTATGTTCAACAGGTTCTCCATTATCTCCAGAAAGCTTTGATTTTATCAATAAATTTATTAGTTCAGAAATGCAAATTGGATCGATATCCGGTGGAACTGATATACTCTCATGCTTTGTTTTAAATAATCCTCTTGATGAAGTTATTTCTGGTGAAATACAATGTAGGGGACTCGGAATGGCGGTAGATGTATTTGACGAGGAAGGTAATTCAGTAACTGATACTCCAGGTGAATTAGTTTGCACTAAACCATTTCCTTCAATGCCAATAATGTTTTGGAATGACCCTGATGGAAAGAAATATCAAGAAGCGTATTTTGATTATTATCCAAATGTTTGGCGACACGGAGACTGGACAAAATTAACCAGAAGGGGAACATTAGTTATTTTTGGAAGATCTGATGCTACTTTAAACCCTGGAGGGGTAAGAATAGGAACAGCTGAAATTTATAAGGTTGTAGAGAGTTTTGAAGAAATTCTTGAATCTATCGTTATCGGTCAGGAGTGGGAGGATGACATCAGGATAGTTTTATTTGTAAAACTGATAGAAACAATCTCTTTAGATGAAAAATTAAAAACTGAAATTAAGAATAAACTTAGGCAATTAGTAAGTCCAAGACATGTTCCAGCTAAAATTATTTCAGTAGCTGACATTCCAAGAACAAGATCTGGTAAAATTACTGAATTAGCTGTAAGAGATATTATTCATGGTAAGAAAATTAAAAATATTGAAGCATTATCTAACCCTGAAGCACTTAGTTTATTTAAAGATTTATCTGAGCTGAACAACTAAAGGTATAAAATAATTGGGTTCAATGTTAAACGACCTTTTCCCATATATATGGCCAAAGGGTAGAAATGATATAAAATCAAGAATTATTATTGCTTTAATTATTCTAATTTTAGCCAAAGTTTTAACTGTGTTAGTGCCCTATACTTATAAATGGGCAACTGATGCAATAGTGGGAGATAATACAGCTCCTCATATTATACCAATAGTGTTTTTAACCCCTGTAATGTTAATCATTGCTTTCGGTGTTGGAAGAATTTTGATGGTCGCATTCAATCAACTTCGTGATGCTTTGTTTGTTAAGGTTGGGCAGACAGCTGTCAGAAATTTAGGTAAGAAAAGCTTTCACCATTTACATAGTTTATCATTAAGTTTTCACCTTAACAGACGCACTGGTGCCTTAAATCGAATTACTGACAGAGGTGTGAAAGGGATTGAAAGTATAATAAGGTTACTTATACTAAATACTTTCCCAACTATTATTGAGTTTATTTTTGTTGGTTTTATACTGCTTTATGAATTTGATTGGAGGTTCTTGTTCGTCGTTTTTTTAACAGTAATTTCATATACTGTTTTTACTGTTTATTATTCAAGCTTGAGAAATATATATCGGGAGCAAATGAACTCTAGTGATGAAGACGCCAATACTAAGTCATTAGACTCATTGATAAACTATGAAACTGTAAAGCATTTCAATAATGAACAAATAGAGGAAGAGCGTTTTGATGAAGCTATGTCTGGGTTTGAAAAAGCTTCATCAAAAGTTTTGACCTCATTAGCTTTTTTAAACTTTGGTCAAACTGCAATTTTTACAATAGGTCTAACAATTTGTATGTTGATGTCAGGCATTGAAGTTTCCAAGGGAAATCAAACAATAGGTGATTTTGTATTAGTAAATGCTCTTTTGATGCAGCTATCTATTCCATTAAATTTTTTTGGTTTTATCTACAGAGAAATATCCCAAGGTATGATTGATCTTAGATCATTATTTTTCGTTTTAAAAACTGAACCAGAGATTAAGGATAAAAAAAATGCAATAGACATGAGCTTTTATAAAGCTGATATAGAATTTAAAAATGTATCATTTTCTTATGATAAAAAGAGAGTAGTTTTAGATAAGATAAATTTCAAAATACCATCGGGGTCATC
The DNA here is from genome assembly GCA_964571065.1 of uncultured Rhodobacterales bacterium. GTDB lineage: Bacteria > Pseudomonadota > Alphaproteobacteria > Puniceispirillales. Next base: position 12,014 of record CAZNBI010000022.1, read on the forward strand.
TATTGCAATAGTTGGACCTACAGGTGCTGGTAAGTCAACAATATCAAGATTATTGTTTAGATTTTATGACGTTGCAAGTGGAAGCATATTGGTAAATGGAAAAGACATTAGAGATATAACTCAGGTCTCTCTCAGAAAAAATATAGGAGTAGTCCCGCAGGACACTGTTTTGTTTAATGACACAATTTACTATAATTTAAGTTATGGAAAAATAAATGCTGATGAAAAAGAGATTTGGGAAGTCTCTAGAAGGGCAAAACTAAGTGAACTAATTAAAACATTACCTGATGGCATGAGCACTATTGTAGGTGAAAGAGGCTTAAAACTTTCGGGAGGAGAAAAGCAAAGAGTGGCCATTGCTAGAACTCTTTTAAAAAATCCTCCAATTCTAATTTTAGATGAAGCCACGAGTTCTTTGGATACTCTTACAGAAAAAGAGATAAAGGTTTCATTAAATAATTTAGCAAAAAAAAGAACATCTATAATCATCGCTCACAGACTATCAACTATTGTAGATGCCGATAAAATTCTTGTATTTGAAAAAGGTAAAATTATTGAACAAGGTACACATATTCAGCTTTTAAAAAAGAAAGGTCTTTATGCAGATATGTGGAACACACAACAGACAATCGAAAAAGCTGAAGAGACACTTCAGAATATAAAACCTGAATATAAAAAATTACTTCGAAAATAAATTTAATATAAATAAATTTTATGAAAGATAGTTTAAATATTTTGCCACTATTGTTAGTTGGAACTGGAGTTATTTTATTTTCTTTTAGTGACGTTGTTTTTAAAATTTTAACTTCATTAGATATACTTTGGTGGGATTTTCTTGTATTTGGGGTTCCGTTTGAAATTTTACTAATTTTAATAATTACAGGCATTAAAAAAGATTTTAATAAAAAGAAAATATATGAAGAATTAATGCCTAAAAGGTTTTTCTATCCTGTTTTAAGGGGATTAATTTCAGTATTTGCTCTAGCGTCAGTTTTTATATCTCTTAAGAATCTTCCTTTATCTCTTACAACAATGTTAATTCAAACAACACCTATCTGGATGGCAATAATATCTTTTTTTTCCTATGAGGAAAAACCGAGCTTTGTGATAATTTTTTCAATTATATTAGGAATGTTAGGAATTGTTTTTATTATTAATCCTACTTTAAAATTTACTGATATAAATGTTTTTTTAATTTTTCCTGTAATTGTTGCGATTATAAACGCATTTATGAATTATATTGTTACAAGAAGACCAAATGATGCCTCACCAATGTCTTATGCATTGGTTCTTTTTATAATTAATGGTTTGGCAGGAATAATTATATGGTTGTATTTTGGTATTAATTTTCCAAATTTATATGAACTGACTTTGATAATTTTAGCTGCTCTTTTGGGAGCTACAGCTTTTATTTTTATTTCATATGGCTATTCTATTGCCAAAGGTCATTTCGCACGAACAGGAGTTATGGGATTTATTCAACTTCCAGCTTCAATTGTTTTAGGATTTTTTATTTTTAATGAAAGTTTAAAATTTAATGCATACTTTGGCAGTTTGTTAATTATTATTGCAGGAGCAAATGCAATTTATGGTTTAAAAAATGCTAATTAGAAGTTTTTCTAAACTTTCAGGTAATGTAATTGGAATTCTGTTAATGCTTTCAATGGTTTTAGCTGCATTGATTATGTCTGGATTTGTAAAATCATTGGATGAAGAAATAGATTTTAGGTTAATGCTGCTTGGGAGATTTGTTTTTTCACTCCCAATTTTATATTTATTTGGTTGGTATGTCAGGGGAAAAGACTTACTTAAAATTGAAGCTAAGAAAACCTTATTTGCAAGAGTTACAATTGGTTTAGTAGGAATATGTCTTTGGTTTTCTGCTCTTCAAACCGCAAACTTTGGCCAAGTAACAGCATTAACGCAATCCTCTGCAGTTTTTGTAGCTTTATTTGCACCCATTTTTTTATCAGAGAAAATTGGAGTTTGGAGAATAAGTGCGATTACTGCTGGGTTAATCGGAATTTTACTTATTACAAATCCTTTTAGTGGCGCAATGACTTTAGGTGTTTACCTTGCTTTAGCGAGTGGCATTAATGGAGCTATTCTTTCAGTCATATTAAGAAAATTAGGCAATTCTGACCAGCCAGTTTCAGTAGCCATTTGGCATAATACAATGGGTGCTATAGTTTTTGGTTTGAGCATCTGTTTTGTAATGCCTGAACTACCAGTATTAACTGTAAATCTTATTTTAATATTAGTAATTATTGGCATAGCTGGTTCATGCCTTCAATTATCATTTACTTACGCATTTAAATATGGTGAAGCAATTGTTCTTGCTCCAATTAGGTACTTATCTGTTCCTGGAGCAATTATTGCTGGCTTTATTATTTGGTATGAAATTCCAACTTATTTAGAGGTAATTGGTTCATTTATTACAATTTCTTCTTGTATAGTAATTGCTTGGAGAGAATTGATAAAGAAAAATTGAATTAAATTCATATAAGCTTTGTTTTAATGTATTAACGATGATTAAATATTTTTTATATCCTAGCAAATCCTGCATAAATTTCTATTCTAGAGATTTATAAACTGACAGTTCCTGCCAGTATTGCTCTGCAAGTTTATTGGCATCACCAATCCTTAATGCTAGACCTCTAATTATTCCTACTAATACAGGGTCAGCTCCCTCTAATTTTTTATGAAGTGTTGAATGCTCTATTTCTCTTAATGTGCAATTTGTCTCTGCAATAACAGTAACTGTTCGTGGTTCTTCTATTATAGGGCCCACCTCACCAAACATTTCACCCTCTTTTAAAACTGCAAGATTAAGACCTAGTTTTGACTTTACTCGAACAGTTCCATTATGAATGAGATAAATTTTATCAGCTGTATCATTTATACTATATATGATTTCACCAGCCTTATAGTTTTTGGTTTCAATACCAGACATAATAAATCCAATAATTATTTAATTTCTTATAAAATAAACTATTTTTTCTGAAAACTATAAAATTATTTTATTTTCTAAATATTTTATAAAGGCCACCCTTATATCTACCACTTTTATCTTCATCAGTAATAAATAAAATTGAACCATCATTCATTACTTCTAAGTCTCTAATTCTACCATAAGACTTGCTCAGTAGCTTTCTTTCTAAGACTGGATGGTCATTTAAGATCTTTATTGCATGAATTTGTTTGAATTTTAGAGATCCAATAAGTAGATGGTCATTTAACTCAGGAAACATATTTCCATTATAAAAAGCCATTCCTGAAGGCGCAATTGATGGAACCCATATCCACTTTGGATCTTTAAAACCTTTTTGGGTTAATTTACCAATTTTACCCCCTCCATATTCTTCCCCATGAGTAATTTTTGGCCAGCCATAGTTTTCTCCTCCTTCTAATAAATTTATTTCGTCACCTCCTTGAGGTCCATGCTCATGAGACCAAATTGTATTGTTTTCTGGATTAATAATAAGTCCCTGGGGGTTTCTGTGGCCAATAGAGAAAATTTCATTTAACCATCTAGTATCGAACTGATTTTTTGTAATTTTTTTACCACTGAAATTTATTCTTACAACAGAGCCCTC
>CAZNBI010000023.1:0-15509 GCA_964571065.1 uncultured Rhodobacterales bacterium
CCAAATCCTTGAGGACCATCAAAAGAATTTATGGAGGCTTTTAATCCATTTTTAGATAAAATTGATGACTGAATTGCTGAATTAGCTGCCATACCAACATGATAAGGTTTAACCATAGAACCAAATTGTTCTTTCAAACCTGATGAATGAGAGGCTGCTATACATAAAGCATTTTCAATTTGATTGGAAGATAATCCCATTAATTTCGATACAGCAATTGTGGCTCCAAATATACCTGAAGTAGATGTAATATGAAATCCACTTCGATAATGCTTTCTTCCTAACCATTTTCCAATTCTGCATGATGTTTCCATTCCAATTATTGAAGCATTTTTAAATTCTTCAAAACTTAAATTATATTTATCAGATATTGCTAACGCTGAAGAAAGTACAACTACTGATGGATGCCCAAGATAATCAAAATGAGTGTCATCATAATCAAGTGCATGAGAAATTGTACCATTAATTAAAGCTGCTGTTTTACAAGATACATATGACTTATGTCCAAAAATAAAAGATTCTTGAACGCCTCCATCATCGTCAGTTAAAGATAAAATTTTTTCAGCTACTTCACAATTTTGAGCAGCTATAGAAACGGCCACCCAATCAGCAAGACAAATTTTAAAAATATTTATAGAAGAGATAGGTAAATTAATTGGATTAAAATTAAACGCAAAATCAGAAAAAAAACTTGGTAGATTTTTATTTCTCATCAATACGAACGAGGCATTTTAAGCACATGCTCTGCTATATAACTCAATATCATATTGGTAGATATTGGCGCAACTTGGTACAGTCTTGCTTCTCTATATTTTCTTTCAATATCATATTCTTCAGCAAAGCCAAAACCACCAAAAGTTTGAATACATGCTTCCGCAGCTGCCCATTGTGCGTCTGCAGATAATAGTTTTGAAAGATTGGCTTCTTCACCTGGGTTTAATCCTTTGTCAAATAGATTTGTTGCTTCATTTAGCATCAATTCAGCAGCTCTCATCAGGCTGTAAGAACGCGCAATAGGAAACTGAATTCCTTGATTTTTACCAATGGGCCTTCCAAAAATTTCTCTTTCTGAAGAATATTTTGATGCTTTGTTAATAAACCATTTAGCGTCACCTATACACTCAGCTGCAATGAGTATTCTTTCAGCATTCATTCCAGATAAAATATATTTAAAGCCCTTGCCTTCTTCGCCAATGAGATTTCTTTTTGGAACAGGAAGATTATCAAAGAATATCTCAGTTGTTGAATGGTTCATCATTGTCCTAATTGGCTTAATAGTAATAGTATTTTTTGGAACTTCGTTTAGATCAACAATGAAAACAGACAAACCATCAGTACGTTTGGTAACTTTTTCTTTTGGAGTTGTCCTAGCTAATAGCAATAGTAAATCAGAATGTTCAGCTCTGCTTGTCCATATTTTTTGACCATTTATGTGATAAAAATCACCTTTTTTAACTGCGTTACACTTTAATGAAGTTGTATCACTTCCAGAAGTTGGCTCAGTGACCCCAAAAGCTTGTAATCTTAAATTGCCTTTTGCGATTTCGGGGAGGTATTTTTGTTTTTGATCTTCTGAACCATGTCTCAATAAAGTTCCCATTGTATACATCTGAGCGTGGCAAGCAGCTGCATTGCAGCCTGATTTATGTATTTCTTCCAATATTGCAACACCAACAGAAAGTGACAATCCCAGACCACCATATTCTTCTGGAATAAGAGCACTAAGATAACCAGCCTCTGTAAGAGCATTTACAAATTCAGTTGGATATGAATTATTTTTATCGCAATTCTGCCAGTACTTACCATCAAATTTTAAACATAACTTTGAGACCGCATCTCTAATTTCAACATGATTTAAGGTATAATTCATTCTTATTTTAATCCGTTTTAGTTTGATCAAATATACTAATTAAAAAACTCATCTGTTATTAATTTAGTGTGCTCTCCTAATTCGGGTACTACAAAATTTGTCGTATCCTTACTTAAGACTGGTAAATTAGCAAGTTCAATTGTTTTATTGCCTATTTTTGCTAAACCATTATTTAAAAATTTGTGTTCAGATAACTCCTTGACTGAATTTAGTTTAGCATTTGCAATATTATTTTCATTCAATAGGTTGATAATGATGTCTGCTTCAAATTTAGAAAAATAATCATTAATTATTTTGTTTAACTTTTCTTTATTTTTGAATCTACCAGGATTATCTTTAAAATTTTTGTTTGTAATCAAGTTTGGCATCAAAAGAACTTTTTCACAAAAAATTTTAAATTCTCTATTGCTTTGTATAGATAATAAAATTTTATTATCTTTACACTTGAAAGCACCATAAGGGGCTATAAATGAATGAGTAAGTCCCAATCTTTTTGGGGCACCTCCCATATATCTATGAGCAAGAAGAGGCATATTCATCCAATCAGCCATAACATCAAACATTGAAATTGAAATATTAGTACCCTCACCCGTTTTATTTTTTTTAATTAAAGCTCTCAATATTGCCGAATAAGCAGTAAGTCCTGTTGATAAATCAGATATTGAAATGCCAGTTTTAGATGGATCTTTCTCAGTGCCTGTTACCGAACAAAGACCACTTTCTGCTTGAACAAGAAAATCATAAGCTTTTTTATTTATTGCTTCTTTTGTTTCACCATAACCTGTTATTTTACAGTTTATTAAATGAGGGTTTAATTTGTTTAAAACATCATTAGGTAAGCCTAATTTATTAAGGCTTTGTGGCGCAAGATTACTCAAAAGAACATCAGATTGAGAAATTATAGATTTTAAAATATTTAAATCATTTTCTGTTTTTAAATCTAAACAAATTGATTGTTTGCCTCTGTTGAGCCATGCAAAAATACTGCTTTTACCGTTAGCTCCATTGTCATAATCTCTTGCAAAATCACCTTCTGGTCTTTCTACCTTAATAACTCTTGCTCCAGCATCAGCAAGTAAAAGGCCACAATATGGAGCTGCTACTGCTTGTTCAAGTGAAACAATTGTAAGGCCTGATAACTCGTTATTTAATTCCATTTTTTAACTATCAAAGTATATTTGAATTATTATATTATTTATTTTCTTTAAAAAAAAAGTAAAATAATTAATCAAAAATATAAACACTATATGACCTATAACCTGGCAAAAAAATGAAAAAAGATTTTGAAACTTTAATTACTAAGATAATCAAGGACCATATTTTATTAGTAACGTTTAATAGACCTAAATTTGCTAATGCATTTAATACTCAAATGGCCCAAGAATTAATTGAATTAATGGAAGACATTTCAATGTCTTCAGATGAAATAAGAACAATAATTTTTACTGGTTCCGGAGATAAAGCATTTTGTGCTGGTGGTGACTTAAAGGAACGAAATGGAATGTCTGATCAAGATTGGGAAAAGCAACATCTTGTTTATGAAAGAATGATCAGAGCAATTATGAACTGTCCTATTCCAGTCATTGGAGCAATAAATGGAGCTGCTTACGGTGGAGGGTGTGAAATTGCTGCTGCACTAGATTTTATATATGTTTCAGAAAATGCACGTTTTGCATTACCTGAACTTCAACTTGGAATAATCCCAGGTGCTGGTGGAACCCAAAATTTAAGTCGTGCTATTGGAGAAAGAAGAGCTAAAGAAATAATTTTAACTGGAAAAGTTTTTAGTGCTCAAGAAGCTGTTGAGTGGAATTTAGCTAATGACGTTTTTCCTCATTCTGAACTTCTTGAAAAAACCATCGAAAAAGCAGAAGAGATTTCATCAAAAGCTCCAATAGCTGTGAGACAAGCTAAACAATCTATACACAAAGGTCTTCAAATGAGTTTATCAGATGGATTATCATTTGAAATTGAAGCATATAATCGAACTATTCCAACAGAGGACAGGCGTGAAGGCGTATTAGCTTTTAATGAAAAAAGGAAACCTGTATTTAAAGGAAAATAAGTTTGTCTAAGTTTATTAGAATTCGTGAAGTTGGTTTAAGAGACGGTCTTCAATTATCCAGAACTAGAATATCGTATGAAACTAAAATCAAATGGATAAAAAGGCAATGTGAAGCAGGATTTAGAGAGATGGAAGTTACATCATTTGTCCCTCCATCCTTACTTCCACAATTTTCTGACGCTCAAAAAGTAGTTGATGAAGCTAACAAAATTGAAGACTTAATACCATCAGTACTTGTTCCAAATTTAAAGGGTGGTTTGAATGCGTTAAAGAGCCATTCTAAAAAGATACTTTTTGTTATTTCAGCAAGTGAGCAACATAATTTATCTAACGTTAATTGTGATATTAAACAATCTTTATTGATGTTTACTGATTTAATTAAAGAACGTAAAAATAGCGGTTTAGACAAAAAGGTTATGATTTCAGGTGCAATTGCAACAAGTTTTGGTTGCTCTATCCAAGGTCATGTAAAGGAAAAAGATGTTTTAGATATTGCTGATAAACTTATTGATATAGGTGCTGATGAAATAAATATTGCTGATACAGTTGGCTATGCAAATCCCAATCAAGTTTCAATTTTGTTTAAAAAACTTATAAAATTGTCAGACAAAACTCCTTTCGGTGCTCACTTCCATGATACAAGAGGTATGGGTTTGACAAATGTAAAGTCAGCATTAGACGAAGGAGTTACACTTTTTGACGCATCTTTAGGTGGTTTAGGTGGCTGTCCTTTTGCTCCAGGTGCAAGTGGGAATATTGCTACAGAAGATTGTGCTTACATGATTGAAGCAATGGGATATGATACTGGAATAGACTTGAATAAACTTATTAGTTTAAGAAAATCTTTGGGTAAATGGATGACTGAAGATACACTATTGGGTAATTTATTAAATTCTGGTTTGGCAAAAAATTTTAAATTAAATCATTAATTGTTTCATTCCTTTGTCTAGTCCACTCAAAGTTAAAGGAACCATTTTACCAGAGAAAATATCACTAACCATTTTAATTGTTTGCGTGTAATCCCAATATTTTTTTGGTACAGGGTTAATCCACATATGAGACTCCCATTGTGATATTGCTTTAAACAACCAATCTTTTCCAGCGATTTTATTAAAATGCTCATTAGCACCACCAGGGAATAAAATTTCATATGGGCTCATTGATGCATCACCAACAAAAATACATTTATATTCTTTTCCATAAGTATTTAAAACTTCAAATGTAGGTATTTGTTCATTCCATCTTCTACGATTATTTTTCCAAACACCTTCGTACAAACAATTGTGAAAATAAAAATATTCTAGATTTCTAAATACGCTCCTTGAAGCAGAAAATAACTCCTCTACCTTTTTAACATATGGATCCATTGATCCTCCAACGTCCAAGAATAACAGAACCTTTATTGAATTATTCTTTTCTTTTTGTGTTTTTATATCTAAATATCCATTCTTTGCAGTTGACTTTATAGTTGAGTCAATATCAATTTCCTCTTGAAGTCCTGTGCGAGCCCATTGGCGCAACCTCTTTAATGCAATCTTCATTGCTCTTGAACCTAATTCTGATTTATCGTCTAAATCTTTAAATTCTCTTTTATCCCAAACCTTAATTGCTTTTTTGTGCCTGCTTTTATCCTGTCCAATTCTGATGCCTTCAGGATTATATCCATATGCTCCAAATGGAGAAGTGCCAGCTGTTCCAATCCATTTATTGCCACCTTGATGCCTTTTTTCTTGCTCTAAAAGTCTTTTTTTAAGGGTTTCCATTAGCTTATCAAAACCACCTAATGATTTAATTTCTTCCATTTCTTCAGGGGTTAATAATTTTTCAGATAACTTTTTTACCCATTCTTTTGGTATATCGACTTTATTTAATAAATTTTCTAATGATATATCTTCAATACCTTTAAAAACTTTTGAAAAAACTAAATCAAACCGATCAATATGCTTCTCATTTTTAATTAGAGAGGCCCTTGATAAATAATAAAAATTTTCAACTTTATATGAAATGACATTTTTATCCAAGCAATCTAAAAGAGATAAGTATTCTTTTAGGCTAACGGGAATTTTTACATTTCTGAGCTCTATGAAAAAATTCAGAAACATTATTTAACTATCTCCCCTTGCCATAAAAGCTATGCGTTCAAACAATTGTATGTCTTGCTCATTTTTCAATAAAGCCCCATGAAGTTTAGGCAACAAATTTTTACCATCATTTTTTAATTCAACAGGATCAATATCTTCAACTAAAAGGAGCTTTAACCAATCTAATATTTCAGATGTTGATGGTTTTTTCTTTAATCCTGGTGTTTCTCTAATTTCAAAAAACCTTGTTAAAGCTCTATCCAATAAAACTTTTTTAATATCTGGAAAATGTACTTTTATTATTTTTGATAATGTTTCATGATCAGGAAATTGAATATAGTGAAAAAAACATCTTCTTAAAAAAGCATCAGGAAGTTCTTTTTCATTATTTGATGTTATAATTACTATAGGACGATTTTTTGATTGAACTAGTTCACCGGTTTCATAAACATAGAACTCCATTTTATCTAATTCTTGAAGAAGATCATTAGGGAACTCAACATCAGCTTTATCGATCTCATCAATGAGCAACACTGATTTATTTTTACTTTCAAAGGAATTCCAGATTTTCCCTTTTTTAATATACTTTGAAATATCTGAAACATTTCGATCACCAATTTGGCTATCTCTTAATCGGCTTACTGCATCATACTCATATAAACCCTGCTGGGCACGTGTTGTTGATTTGATTGACCACTCAAAAATTTCAAGTCCTAATGAGCTGGCAACTTGCTTCGCAAGTTCTGTTTTTCCTGTTCCCGGCTCTCCTTTTACCAATAATGGTCTTTCAAGAGTAATTGCCGCATTTACAGCTATTGTTAAGTCCTTGGTGGAAATATAATCATTTGTTCCTGAAAATTTCATAATAACCTTATAATATTTTAAAATATATTTTATTAATCTTTGTTTTTTATATATTTTAAACTTAATAACAAATATTAAATGACATTATAATGAAAATTAATGACCCTGACCTAATTTTTAGCAAAGCAAATCTTTGGGATAGTTACTTAAAAGTTGAGGGTGAACTTGCAAAAGCTCAATCGCAAATAGGATTAATACCGAAAAAGGCAGCAGCAAATATATATAAAAATGCTAAATTAAGTGTTGTTGGCTCAAATAATATTGAAAATTCATATGCTATTACAAAATCATTAATATTATCTATAGTTCAAGAATTATCTAAAAAATGTAGTCGTGAAGCTGGTGGGTACGTTCATTGGGGCGGAACAACTAGAAATATAATTGATACTGGAAGAAATTTATTAGTGAGAGAAGCTCACAGAAATATTCTTAAAAACTTAAGTATTTCAATAAAAAAACTATCAGATTTTAGTATTAAATATTCTGAAACTCCTATGCTAGGAAGAACAATGGGTCAAAATGCCATTCCAATATCTTTTGGTTTCAAAGTAGCAGGTTGGATTGAAAGTTTAATAAGATTAGATAGTAAATTTAAACATGCTGAGGCAAGTATATTCACTCTTTTATTTGGTGGCGCTGTTGGAGCCATGCATGGTTTTAATGGTAAAGGGTATGAATTAACACAGCAATTAGCCAGTAATTTAGGTTTTAACAATTCAATTGTACCTAATCGAACATCACTTGAAACAAGTATTAATTATCTTTTAGCTCTTTCCTTTCAAGGGATGATTTTAGGTAAAATTGCAAATGAAATATATATTTTAATGTCTCAAAGTATCAATGAGATTTCAGAAAAACAGACAAAGGGACAAGTTGGCAGTTCAACAATGCCTCATAAAGTAAATCCTGTAATTATATTACAAGTTATTGAGGAAGCAGCAATTTTAAGAGGCAAGACAAGTACAACAATTGAAGCTGGCATGCCATTGCATGAGGGAGATTTAAGATATAATAAAATTGTTGATAACTTGATAAAAGATTCAACGGTTCTGTCTTTAAAATTATCACTGAAGTTTAATTCTTTGCTCAATAATTTATTAATTAACAGTAAACAAATGCAAAGAAATTTATTAAATGAAAAGGACTACATTGCATCTGAAAATTTAATGTATAAGTTGGGAAAATATTTAGGAAGACAAGAAGCTCATGACTTAATTCATTTGATCATAAAAAAATCTGTTAAAAATAATTTAGGTGCAAAAGAACAATTTCTTAACGACCCTATAATATCAAAATATTTTACAGCTGCAGACGTAGAAAAAATTTTAAATCCTCTTAAATATATTGGTGAAAGTAAAAAAATAAGCCTTAAAATGTCAAAATTTGGAATAAAAAAAGCTACTGAAATACACGCAAGGTCAACATCTAAGAACCTTTTAATCAGATAGTAAAGAATCTAATGTACAGTAAATACGAAGAGCTAATAAAATATGTAAAGCAGACAGAAGCACTCTCGCATGCTTCAGGATTAATTGCTTGGGATCAAGAAACTAAAATGCCTAAAGGATCTGTTGAGCAAAGGGCAGATACCTTATCTGTTTTAGAAAGTGAAATCCACAAAAGAAAATCAAATAAATATATTGAAGAATTACTATCACACATCAAAAATGATGATTTATCAAAAATTGAAAAATCTAACTTAGATCATATAAAAAAATCCTTTAATAGAGCATCAAAAATTCCAAATGACTTAGCAACAAAAATTTCTAAAATATGCTCGCTATCCCAAATGTCTTGGGTAGAAGCAAATCAGACAAAAGAATTAAAAACTTTTCTTAATTACTTTAAGGAAGTTATTAATCTTAAACGTGAAGAAGCCCAACTTCTAAGTACTTCTAATAACATATATGATGCTCTTATCGATGACTTTGAACCTGAAATGAATACAGAAAAGTTTGATAAAATTTTTGCTAATTTAAGAAAAAATCTTATCGAAATTAGAAATAGTATTTTTGAAAATAAGAAACCTGTAAATGAACTTTCATTCAATTTTGATAAAAATCTTCAATTAGAATTAGCAAAGGAATTAGCAAATATTTTTGGCTATGATTTTAATATTGGGAGAATGGATTTGTCTCAGCACCCCTTCTCTACAGGCAATGGAAATGACGTTCGCATTACAACCCGAGTTGATGAAAAAGATCCTTTTAATTGTTTTTATTCAACAATTCATGAAACAGGACACGCAGTATATGAACAAAAAATTCCAAAAGAATTTATTTTTACCCCTAATGGAAATGGGGTTTCAATGGGGGTGCATGAAAGTCAATCAAGAATATTTGAAAATCAATTTGGACGAAGTAAAGAATTCTGCTCTTTTTTATTCAAGTTAATGTATGATAAATTTGGAAATTTTGGAATTAATGACGAAAATAATTTCTATATTTTTATAAACAATGTTGAAAATTCATTTATTCGAACTGAAGCCGACGAAGTGAATTACAATCTTCATATATTAATGAGATACGATCTTGAAAAAGAACTGTTTAGTGGAAACTTAAAAGTGGATGATTTGGAAGAAGCATGGAACACTAGATTCAAAAATGATTTTGGCCTAACTGTTTCAAAACCGACTGAAGGATTTCTTCAAGATGTACATTGGTCTGCTGGTTTGTTTGGTTATTTTCCAACTTATACTTTAGGTAATATTTATGCTGGTTGTCTTTATGAAACAATTATAAGTGAAAACAAAGACATAATGCTTGAAGTTGAAAAAGGCAAATTCAATGAAATAATTAATTGGTTAACCAAAAATATTTATAATTATGGTAGCAGTGAGAAACCAGATAAAATTATATCTAAAGCTATTAATAAAGAAGTAAGCGATTTACCACTAATCAATTATTTAAAAAATAAATTTGATAATATTTACAATTAATTATTTTCTTTTTTTACAGTCTGCGTGAATGTTTATAATGCCACTTTCAGGATTTACATGTGAAAACCAAAGAGATTTATTTGCGTAATTCATAATATATATATCATGGTGTATATTAAAGCTGTCTTTATGAGCACTAAACCACCCTATTCTCTCAGAAGTTAGATTATCAAAATATCCACCTTTGCCAAATTGAATTGTAAAATCATCTTTCCATTTAAATGAAAATCTTTGTTCTCTCCATTTTTTTGGCATTCCATCTTTATCAATACCAATAAAATTTTTCATCTTACAATCATATGTTTCATTAATATAAGCATGTGAAACATTATAAAAAATAAAAATCATAGTTAAAAAAATAATATATTTCATAATTTACTTATAGGTTTCTGAAACCCATCTTTTAATATCAGTATTATTATTTACTTCATTGTAAACTCTATTTAGCTTATTAAAACCATCGGTAATATCTTTAGGTATGTCGTCAATTACACCAGATTTTAACCACCCCATCAATCTCCATATGGCTATGTCTGCTATAGTCATTCTATTTTCAGCAAACCAAATATTTTCCTCTTTCAATAAATCCTCAAGAAATCCAAAATATTTTGGTAAATCATTTTTAGATAATTCTTGACGCATTAATTTCTTTTTATCAGGATCTTGCTCTCTCATGGAAGGTCTCATTAGCATATTTATATCAGTCGCTGTATCTATAATTTGATCAACTTTTCCTGCTTCAACTAAACTTTCTGGATAAAAACCGCTTATCTTCCCACAAATTCTAGCGATTGCACCTGTTTGAGCGATACTCTGACCATCAATTACCAATACAGGCAACTGACTAAATGGAATAATTGTACCGTCAAACATTTTGCCATTTTCCTTTATATAAGAGAACTCTTCACTTGTAATCCTTTTGTCTTCAAATTTAGTATTTGAAATATAAAGTGGTATTCTTGCAATCTCAGCCCTCCAGAACGGAAAATTAAAATAAATAATTTTTAATTCCATTTATGTTTCACCCTTTTTTTCATTAATAGAAACGTTTCTAACTCTATGACCTCTTGGGTCAACCCATCCAATAGCTCCATCTTCTCTCTTATAAAGCATGTTTAAACCTTGATGTGAAACATTTCTGTACATTAAAGCATTCAAATTTTCCAAATCAAATTTCATAATTGCCTCTTCTGTTGTCATTTCTTCAATCTGATAAGAAAGTTCCATTAAGATAGGTGGCATACCTTCATCCTGGTTTATTTCTTTTTCTTGATTTAAATCTGTGTCAAGAACAGTTTCTTGAGCAAAGTGTATTTCTTTTTTTTCTGAATTTAACCTGTAATCTTTTAATTTTCTTTTGTATCTTCGAAGTCTTTTTTCAAATTTTTCTACGGCAATATCAAAGGCTGCATGAGCATCGATTGATGACCCACTAGTTTCTACTTTTGCCCTTTTAGTAAGTGAAACTAAAATTTTAACAGTAAACTCGTTAATTGATTTTTTTAAAATAATAGAGCCAGATATAGCTCTTTCAAAGTATTTCTTAGTAGATTTTTGTAATCTTTCTTCAGCATAATTTTTAAATGATTGTCCAGTGTTTATATTTTGACCAGATATCTCAATTTTCATAAATGCCCCTAAGTTATTTTTTTAAGATTTTTTTTAAAATAAATAAAATTATCAATATAATGAAGCGCTGATAATTTGTTTTGATGTATTTCATCATCTGTTAAAAGTCTTTTCACCTTTGCTGGAGAGCCTAAAATAAGTGAATTATCAGGGAAGACTTTTCCTTCTGTAATTAATGAATTTGCTCCAACGATAGAATTATTTCCAATTTTTGAATCATTAAGAAGAGTGGACCCCATCCCAATTAGAGAGTTATCACCTATAGTACAGCCATGAACAATTACAGAGTGGCCAATTGTGCATCCTTTACCGATGTTAACCATTGAACCTTTGTCAACATGGATAACAGTGTTTTCTTGAATATTTGTATCTTCATTGATTATTATAGGCTCATTATCCCCTCTTAAAACAGCACCAAACCAGATACCAACATTAATTCCAATTCTTACATCCCCAATTATATTTGCAGATGAGGAAATCCAATATTCACCATTAGGTAAAGTTGGTGATATGTCATTTAAACCATAAATTGGCATTAGCAATTTTTGTTCGTGGTTGAATTAAATTTATTCATTAAATAAGGCCCTGATTTAACTTCAGAATACTTTATTCCCTTATCTATACAAGAACTTATACAGTTAATTTTTGCATCCCAATCAGGTTGATGAAAAAAAGCCAACGTTTTTCTAGAACCAGAATAATTTTTTGGAATAACTCTGTGTAGAGTTGAAGACCATCTATCATTAGTCCAACGAGCCATCAAGTCACCTATATTGATAATAAATGAATTTTCTATATCTGGAACGTCAATCCAGTTATATTCATATTTTACTTGTAATCCATCAATTGAATTCAACGAATGTAAAATTGTCAAACTACCATAATCTGTATGCTCTCCAGCTCTTTGTTGATTAGGTAGGACTTTCTTTGTTATTTTTGGGTAGTTTAATGCCCTTAAAGCAGAGATTGGATTGTTAATATATTTATTAAAGTAATTTGCTTTCAAATTTAAGGAAATTGCAAAAACTGACATGAGACGTTTCGCAAGATTTTCCATTTCATTATAATATATTTCCCAATATTTTTTAAAATTTTCTATCTCTGGCCATATTGTTGGTAAATAACAAAAATCAAAAGCTTCTTTTGAAATATTTTTAGATGGCACTCTAATTGGACCACCATTAAAACTTTCTTTTAAGTCTGGTGGAGTATTATTACCTATTGATTTAGCTAAAGTCTCACTTTCTGAAACAAAATAACCGTAAGGATAACCATTATAAGGAGCTTGAAATCTCTTTTTAAAATTTTCATTTTGATTAAAAAAAATATCTAAAACTAAACTAATATTATTTAAACATGTTTTTGAAATGCCGTGATTAATAATTATCAAAAAACCTATTTTTTGAAGGTGGGAATCTATTTTTTTTGCATATATATTTTTTTCATGAGAGTTTGCATTTTCAAACTCTAACAAATCAAAAGTTTCTATTTTCATTAATTTTATTCCGATTGTTTTTCAGAAAACAATTGTCCATTAATACTCCAATTTTCTTTTTCAACCTCATATAAAATCACATCAATGCCTACATGATTTTCACCACAAGCTCTATTGAACGCTTGCGTTAATTCTTTGACAAGATTTTGTTTTTGTTTTTTTGTTCTTCCTTTAAGCATATCAACTCTAATAATGGGCATTTTCTAGTTCCTATATTTTATAATTAAAAACATATAGATTATATGATTTTATTAAATATAATCTTTCATATACATTAAATTTATAAACCTTTTTTTTTGAAACTGTGACTCATTATAAAAATATTTTAGTAAAGAGAGACCAACTTCTAGGTCCTAATTTGCCCACTTTCTATGATCAACCAGTTCACTTAGTTAAAGGTAAAGATGTTTGGGTTTGGGATATTGATGGAAAAAAATATTTAGATTGCTATAATAATGTTCCTCATGTTGGTCATTGTCACCCTAAGGTTGTAGAAGCAATTTATAAACAATCTTCAACCTTGAATACTCATACACGCTACATCCATGAAGGAATTTTAACTTATATTGAAAAATTAACTCAAACATTTAATTTTGACTTAACTACAGCAATTATGACTTGCACAGGTTCAGAGGCAAATGACATAGCTTTAAGAATTGCTCAGACAATTACAAATGCTAAAGGTATTATATCAACTAATCATACTTATCATGGGAACACCGCACTAGTTTCACAATTAAGCGATACAAATCCATCTAGTAGTTTTTCATTAAATACTTTTAAAAGGGTTTTTGCACCAGATAGTTACCGATTAAATGGATCAAAAAACTTAGAGGAATATTCCAAAAGTTTTGCTCAAGATATTGAACGAAAAATAAATGAGTTTAAAAAAGAAAATATTGGTTTTGCAGGAATCATTTTATGCCCATTTTTTGCAAATGAGGGGTTTCCTAATCTTCCAAATGGTTGGTTAGAGCCTGCTCAGAGAATTATAAAAAAACATGGTGGAATTATTATTGCTGATGAAGTTCAGCCTGGCTTTGGCAGATTAGGTTCATCTATGTGGTCTCATGATATAATAGGTATTCAACCTGATATTGTTACAATTGGAAAACCAATGGCTAATGGACATCCTGTTGGTGCATTGATTACAAATTATAATTTTATGTCAGAATTTAGAAAGAAATACAGATACTTTAATACTTTTGGAGGCAATCCAGTATCCTGTGCTGCGTCACTTTCTGTTTTAGAAATAATCAAAGAAGAAAATTTATTATCTAATGCCAAAAAAGTAGGTGATTATGCACAAAAAAAATTAAAAGAACTTGCAAAAAAATACGAATTTATTGGTGATGTGAGAGGGTCTGGTCTTTTTTTTGGTATTGAATTAGTTTCTGATAAAAATGCAAAAACACCTGCATCTGAATTAACATCAAAAATAGTTAATCAAATGAAAGATGAAGGAATTTTATTAAGTAAATTGGGTATAAACTATAATACTTTAAAAATTAGACCTCCTATGACATTTACAAAAGCAAATGTTGATTATTTAATAGAAAAACTTGATAAAGTTTTATCGCAAAACTCAACTTAATGATTAACGAAAATTTATTCAAAAAATCAATTTCATTTTGGAAACTAAAAAATGATGAATTCGAATTATTAGCTCATAGAGAAAATATTACATACAAAGTATATGACTTAAAAGGATCATGCTTTGTATTAAGATTTCATAGAAAAAATTACTCAGATTATGATGAAATCAAATCAGAATTACTATGGTTAGAAAATTTAAATAGTTTTGGGATGAATGTTCCAAAACCTATTTTATCAATTAATAATCGATTAATTGAAAAAATTCAGGATCAGTTCATTACATTACTAGAATGGCAAAATGGTCTGCCTTTATCAACAATTGATAAAACAAAAGATAATACATTCAGATCATTAGTTTATTCAAATTTAGGTGAATCTATAGGGGAACTTCATTTATTGTCTGATAAGTGGGTTAAACCTCATAATTTTAATAAACGTAGGTGGGACATTAATGGTCTTTTGGGTAATAATCCTATTTGGGATAAATTTTGGAAAAATCCAGAATTGACAAAAGATCAATCAAATAAACTTTTTAATCTAAAAAAGAAATATTATTCTTTTTTTATAAATACTGAAAATGATCTTGATTATGGGCTAATCCATGCGGACTCTGTAAGAGACAATGTGCTAGTTGACAAAAGTGGTAAAGTTTCTCTTATTGATTTTGATGATAGTGGTTATGGCTTTAGACTTTTTGATATTGCAACTGTACTATTTCATTACATTAATGAAAAAGATTTTTTGAATATTAAAAAAAATATTATTGATGGTTATTTGAAAAATAGAGATTTAGATTTTAAATACTTAAATCATTTTATTTTATTTCGATCATTTACTTATATCGGATGGAATATTTCAAGAATAAATGAAACAAACGGCCATAAAAGGAATAAAAAGTATATTGAAAATACTTTTAATTTAATAAAAACATTGGAAATTGAATTATAATATATAAATATATTTATAGATTT
>CAZNBI010000024.1:0-15123 GCA_964571065.1 uncultured Rhodobacterales bacterium
TTTATGAATTTTTTGATGAACCCAGAAAACATGGCTATTTTATCAAACTTTGCTGCATATGCTAATGCAATTCCTGAGTCAGTTAATTACTTAACTGAAGACATGAAAAATGCAAAGAATATTCAGGTTCCAGATGGTATTCCAGTCGTTTTTGGAAAAGCATGCAATAAAAAAGCTCAAAGTTTAATTGATAAAGTTTGGACAAAAACTATGCAATAACAGAATTGTTATTTTGATAAAAAACCCATTGACTAAAATCAATGGGTTTTTTTATTATTAAAATATGAAACATGAATATTTGTATTGGAATTGTGATAAGCTTTTACAGGCTTATAAAACAAAACAACTATCACCTGTTGAAGTTGTAAAAGAAACATTAAATAACGCAAAAAAATATAATAAAAGTTTTAATTTTATTACTGAAAATTTTGAAAATAAAGCATTAGAAAGTGCTAGAGTTTCTGAAAAATTATTTTTAGGAAAAGGGAATAATAAGCCAAGACTTCTTGAGGGAATACCTCTTGCTGTTAAAGATGAATTTGCTTTATCAGGAACTTACAGAACAAGTGGTTCAAAACTTTATGAAACCCGAAAAGATGATTTTACTGACGTATATGTTGAAAGATTATTATCAGGTGGAGCTATTCCAGTTATTAAAACAACTACACCAGAATTTTGCTTATTAGGAACCACCTGGTCAGATTTGCATGGAGTAACTTTAAATCCTTGGAATAAAAAGTTTTCTCCTGGAGGGTCTTCTGGGGGATCTGGTGTAGCACTTGCCACTGGCTCTTCAACTATTGCAACAGGATCTGATATTGGAGGCTCCATTCGAATTCCAGCATCAGCATGTGGAATATTTGGCTATAAGCCTCCTTATGGAAGAAATCCAGAAGTACCTTACATGAATTTAGATTATTACAGCCATTCTGGGCCAATGGCACGAAGTACTGGAGATATTATTTTAATGCAGGCACTTACAGCTGGTATACATAATCAAGATATTGCAAGTTTAAAGTTAGCTGAACCCTTTGATTACAATTTAAATTTGAAGGGAATGAAAATAGCTTGGAGTAATGAATTTTGTGGTTTTGAAATTGAAGATGACATAATTAATAATCTAAATAATGCATTAAATATATTATCTGATCTTGGGGCTACAATTGAGAAGGTTGACCTAGACTTATCTAATGAGGTTTTGGATGCCACGGAAATATACTTAAACTCTGTTTGGGGAACTGCCTTAGCAAATGAAGTTACAGGAAAAGAAGATTTAATAACTACTTATGCAAGGAAGTATTTAGAACACAGCAAAGAAAGAACTTTAAATGATTTTATAAAAAGTAACAAAATTGCTTGGGAGACATATGCTAAGTTTGGTCCAATGATTGATAAATTTGATGTTTTTATTTGTCCTACAAATGCCGTAACTGGTATTCCTGCAAATCATGGATATCCAAATTTAGATTATGAATTCAATGGTAAATTAAAATCAACAAAGGAAGATGGAGATGAGTCAATGTGGTTAACAACGCCATTTAATATGATGTCTAGACTGCCTGTAATGTCTGCTCCTACTGGTTTTGCTTCAAATAACGTACCAACAGGCATGCAGATAGTTGGTAAGCCATATGACGATAATTCTGTCTTTAAAGTATCTTTTGCGTATGAAAAATCACTTGAATGGTTATTTGATAAAAAAAACAGACCAATTATTTGATTTAAATTTACTTACTGATTCAAGTTTTCCTAACTATTGGAAAAAATAAAAATAATCAAAAAGACCTTTTATTTGTGTCATATATATTAATGAGAGGAGAATTTTTATGATTAGAAAAGGTTCAGATTACATAGATAGTATTCGTGGAAATAGGGATGTTTACATGAATGGCGAAAAAGTTAAGGATATTACAAAACATCCAATGTTTAAGCCCATAATTGATATTAGGGCAAAAATCTACGATATGCAGCATGATTCAAAATTCAAAGATATTATGACTGTTGAAAACGATGGTGAAATAAATGCTATTGGGAATTCATTACCTTACACACAGGAAGATTGGTGGGCTAAAAGAAGAGCCACCGATACAGTTATGGAAGAAGTTGGAGGTGTAGTAACTCGAGTTGGTGATGAAACAGTTGGAGAAATGTGGTCGCTGTATGATGGCCAAGATGTTTTAAACGAAGTTGACCCTCAATTTTCTAAAAATATTTCTAATCACATCTATAAAGTTTTAAAAGAAGACCCTTTCCATGTATCTGCTAATACTGACCCAAAAGGCGATAGATCACTTGCTCCACAAGATCAAGATCCAGACATGCTTTTACATGTTGTTAAAGAAACTGATGAAGGTATTGTTGTAAAAGGCGCTAAATATGAAACTGCTGCAGCTTATGCTAATCAAGCGTTTACAAAACCTACAATCGCAAATTGGGGTGATGCAAAATTATCTGATTATGCTGTTGGTTTTATATGTGATTTAAATTCGTCAAATCTTAAATTTATTTGTAGAGGTGGCTTTGCTAGTGCAGATAATTCTAATTCAAAAACTGAAAAAATGGATTATCCATTATCAAATAAATTTGATGAAGTTGATGCCTTAGTTGTTTTTGATAATGTTCTAATACCATGGGAAAATGTATTATTTTATCGTCATACAAAAGCAGCAGCTTTTATAAGAAGTACATTACATAGGTATTCTGCATTCGCATACGTTCAAAGAACTCTTAAACTTGCTGATATGATGATTGGTGCCGCTTTGTTTAATGTGAGACAAACAGGTCTTGAAAAACAACCTGCAGTTCAAGAAAAACTTGCAAAAATTGCTACTTGGAGAGAGAACATTAATGCCCATCTTACATCAAGTATTGCACTTGCTGAAAAATCTCCAGCGGGTCTTTTAATGCCCAATCAATCTCTTCTCTACACCGGAAGATGTACTGCACTTAATCAACTCAACGAAATGATGCATATAGCAAGAGAATTATGTGGTGGCCAGATTTGTGTAACACCAAATGCAGCCACTTTTAAAAATCCTAATACAAAAAAATGGATGGATAAATTCTACACTATCAATGAAACTTGGAATTCTGATGACAGAAGAAAATTATTAGCATATGCAAGAGATTTATTAAATTCTAATTATGGAGGTCATCGTCTTACATTTCAACTTTTTGCACAATCTGCACCTTTCGCTCAAAGCGGAGCTGTTTATCGAAATTTCGATTGGGATGCTACTCTTGAGTTTGTTCAGAAATCCGCTGAATTATCTAATAATGTTTTTAAGCCAAAGAAAATAAATAATGGTGACCCAGCAATACAAAAATGGTATGAAAATAATTACAAGGAAGCTGCTGAATAAATTTCAACATTGGGAAACATAAAATGTCTTCATACTCTAAAGATAAATGGCAAAAAATAAGTTCCAAAATAAATTTTAAAAGTGAGGCATTTATTAATGGTAAATTTGTTAAATCTCAATCTGAAGAAACCTTTGATTGTCTTAATCCTTCTAATGGCAAATTATTAGCAAAAGTTTCATCTTGTAATGACATAGACGTAGATATTGCTGTAAAGTCATGTAGAAAGGCTTTTGATAATGGTCATTGGTCAAGAATGTCACCAACAGAACGTAAAAAAATTCTTATCAAATTATCTGATTTAATTTTAGAAAATCGTAATGAACTTGCTTTATTAGACTCCATGGATATGGGAAAAACTGTTTCTGATGC
This sequence comes from uncultured Rhodobacterales bacterium, assembly GCA_964571065.1. GTDB lineage: Bacteria > Pseudomonadota > Alphaproteobacteria > Puniceispirillales. The sequence goes on from CAZNBI010000024.1 coordinate 3,733, forward strand.
TATGGCATATGATATTCCTGGTGCAGCAGAATTGTTAAGTTGGAATGCAGAGGCTATCGATAAAATAATGGATGAAATTGCTCCAACAGAAAAAAATAATCTTGCTATGATCAGAAGGGTTCCTTTAGGGGTAATTGGTGCAGTTGTTCCATGGAACTACCCATTAGATATGGCAATGTGGAAATGTGCACCAGCTTTAGCTACCGGAAACTCTGTTATTCTTAAGCCTGCCGAGCAATCACCTCTAAGTGCCCTTAAATTTGCGGAATTAGCTACTGAAGCTGGATTGCCTGAAGGTGTGTTGAATGTTGTGCCAGGTTATGGTGAAACTGCAGGTAAAGCAATTGGCATGCATAATGATATTGATTGTGTTTCATTTACTGGGTCAACTGAAGTAGGCAAATATTTTTTTGAATATTCTGCAAAGTCTAACATGAAATTGATTTGGACAGAGTGTGGTGGTAAAAGTCCAAATATTATCTTCGAGAAATGCAAGAAATTAGATTTAGCTGCACAATTAGCCGCAAATGGTGGTTTTTTTAATCAAGGTGAAGTATGCAGTGCTAATAGCAGAGTTTTAGTACATAAAAATGTGTTACATGAATTTACAGATTTATTGAAGAAAGAAGCCAGCAATTGGGTAACTGGGGATCCATTTGATCCAAATTCCAATATTGGTTGTCTTGTTTCTGAAGATCATGCAAAAAAAGTAAAAACATTTATTAAAAACGCAAAGAAAGATACAGAATTAATTTTTGAAGGTGAAATAAATAGTTCAGAAAATGTTGGCACTTTTGTAGCCCCAACAATATTTAAAGATGAAACAGGAAAAAAAGAAATTTCTACGGATGAGGTTTTTGGTCCAGTTCTTTCTTTAATACCTTTTTCCACTGATGAAGAAGCGATAAAAATAGCCCATGATTCAAAATATGCACTAGCAGCTTCAATTTGGACAGATGACTTAAGTCAAGCTCATGAAATATCAGATAAGCTTCATGCTGGAACAATATCTGTAAATACTGTTGATGCTTTTAGTGCTATGACCCCTTTTGGTGGATTTAAACAGTCAGGTACAGGAAATGATTTGTCAATTCATGCCTTTGATAAATATACAGGACTTAAAACAGTATGGATAAAATATTAATTTGTGAGATTCTCTTTAAAACAACTCGAATATTTTTTAGCGGTTACTGAGACAAAAAATATTTCAATTGCCTCAAAAAAAATTAATATTTCGTCACCTTCTATTTCATCTGCTATTGCACAGTTAGAACAAGAATTTTCTATTAAACTTTTTATCAGGAAACATGCATCTGGTTTAGAATTAACAAAATCTGGTGAAAAATTTGCTCTTGCTGCTAAAAATATAGTCAATCAATCCAAAGATTTATATAATATCGCTAATAATTTAACTAAGAATAATGTTGGCAACATAAACTTGGGTTGTTTGACCACTCTTGCGCCAGTAATAGCTCCGTCATTAAGAAAGAAATATATTGATAAAAATGATAAGGTTAATATTACTCAGCACGAGGGCAATCAAGCTGATTTAATTGATTTTATTATTAGTGGTAAAGTCGATATAGCTATAACTTATAATTTAAGTTTGCCTAAAAATATAGCCTTTATTCCACTAATAAATGTTCCACCTCATGTTATGGTCCATGCAAATCACAAATTTGCTAGTTTAAAAGAAATTGATTTAGATAAAATAAAAGATGAACCGCTTATATTATTAGATTTGCCTCTTAGCAGAGAATACTTTTTAAGTATCTTTGAAGCGCAAAATATTAAACCCTATATAAGCGAGAAAACTTCACAAATATCAGTTTTAAGGTCTTTGGTTGCTCACGAGTTTGGATATTCAATTGCAAATTTACAGTTAGGTATCCCACAGTCTATTGATGGCTTAAAAATTTCTCAAATACCACTTAAAGGTGACCATAAATCTCTAGAGTTGGGTTTAGCTATTGCTGATTTAAATTATGTACCATCTTTAACTCAAGAATTTATAGATTTTGCAAAAAGTTTTTTTTAAAAACAAAAATCTTATATTTTGTTTTTAATGTTATTAATATAATAATAATTGTAATATGCATCTTTTTAAGAGAAAAAAATGAAAATTAATACAGATGAAATTCTTACAAATGATAGTCATTTAATTCAATCTTTTGCAAATTTAGATGGATTAAAGCAATCAAATGCAAGAACGGCTATCGTTTCTGCCAAAGGTGGGTATGTTACTGATAGTGAAGGTAACGAGCTTATAGATGGCATAGGTGGGTTATGGTGTGTAAATGTTGGGCATAGAAGAAAAGAAATAATAGATGCAATTACAAAACAGCTTAATACTCTTGACTATTATTCTACATTTTACAATTTCACACATCCAATGGCTGCAGAATTGTCAAAGAAAATTGCTGATTTAGCACCTGGAAATTTAAATAGGGTGCATTTCGGAAATTCAGGTTCAGTAGCAAATGATAGTGCTGTTAGAATGTTGCATCATTATTATAATAGATTAGGAAAACCAAAAAAAAAGAAAGTTATATCTCGTGTTGGTGCTTACCATGGCTCTACTCATTTGGCCATGGCAATGACAACTCCTGCTTATAGTGATGGTTGGGATGTCACGGAAAATTTAGTTCACCATTTAAAATCTCCATATAGTTACAGAGAAGCAGGGGACATGAATGATGAAGAATTTTTAAATCATTTATCAAATAACATGATTAATAAAATAAATGAATTGGGGCCAGAAAATATTGCAGCTTTTATAGCAGAACCTATTATGGGTGCTGGAGGAATAATTGTTCCACCTGATGGTTATCATAAAAAAATGCGAGATATTACAACAGAATATGAAATTATGTATATAGCTGACGAGGTTGTTACAGCTTTTGGGCGTTTAGGTCATATGTTTTCTTCTAAAGATAAATATAACATGGTTCCAGATATTATATGTACAGCTAAAGGTCTTACTTCTGGATATCAGCCTCTTTCTGCTACAATTATTTCTGATGAAATATATGATGTTATTTCAGAACCTGGGGCAATGTTCTTACATGGAATGACATACTCAGGCCACCCAGCCGCCTCAGCAGCAGCTTTAGCTAATATTGATATACTAGAAAAAGAGGAAATACCAAAAAAGGTTAGAGTAACAGGAAAATTGTTTGAAAATTTATTAAAAAGTTTAACTGATTTAGATATTGTAGGTGAAGTTCGCGGCAGTCATTTTATGATGGGAATAGAGTTTGTTAAAAATAAAGAGACTAAAGAAACTTACAGTGATGACTTGGCTGTAGGATTAAAAATTGCATCTGAATGCCAAAAAAGAGGACTCATAGCTCGGCCATTGGGAAACATTCTAATTCTTTCACCCACTTTAATCCTTAATGAAAATGAAATTCATAAAATAGAGGGTATTTTAAGAGAGTCTATAATTGAGACTACAAAAAAACTAAAATCAATGATTTAAGTTTTATTTGATACCAAACTAATCTTAATTATGTTTTATAAAAACTATAAAAATTTATTGCTATTGTTCACTCTTGCTTCTTTATGGGCATTGCATTTTTCTTTAGTTAAACTAGTAGAAGCTGACAAAAATCCCTTTTCTATTTTAGTTCCATTACTTTTTATATTATCAATTTTATTTTTTTTTGTATTAATTTTTAATAAAGAAGTTTTTGCATTTTCAATTCGTAAAATATTTTTTTTTATAATTGCAGGTTCTTTTGCTTACATAATACCTCTTTATATTGAATTTCTTGTCGCGCCTAAAATGGATGCTGGAATATTAGTATTAATTGTTTCAAGTGTTCCAGTTTTTACTCTCCTTTTAGTTTGGTCTTTTAAGCTACTAAGTGTCAGTTATAAACTAATATTTGGAACAATATCTGGCTTAATAGGAATTTCATTAATTGTATTAGGAAATGATTATAAAACATTAAATTTATGGACTTTAATTGCGTTAATAGTGCCATTATCATATTCATTTGATGCAATTTTTATGGAGAAATATTGGCCATCTAAACTTAATACTTTCCAAGTAGCTTTTGGTGAATGTTTAATTTCTTTTTTCATGATTTTAATTATGAATATATTCTTAGGAACTAATATTAATGAGTTTACATACTGGTTGTTACTTGATGACTTTTGGTTGTTAACAATTATTACATTTTTGGAAGTTTCTTTATTCTTTTATATTTTGAAAAATAGTGGGGCAGTATTTATCAATCTTGGATCTTATTTAGTAATTCCTGCTGGTTTTTTATGGGGTTATATAATATTTCAGGAAACATTTACAGTCTTAAAGTTCTTATGTACATTGTTAATAATGGCTTCAATATTTTTAATTGGGCAACAAGATTATAAAATTAAAAACACACCTATTGAATAAAATTTTATGAAAACAATCTACTCAGAGAAACATAAGCTTAGAAATGCAAAGACTGAACTTTATGGTGGCGAACTAGTAAAACCATTTGAAAGGCCTGAGAGAATAGATTTTATAATTGACGAAATCAATAAAACAAAACTAGGGGCTATTGAAAAACCTCAAGAAATTAATTTCAAAATAATAAAAAAAATTCATGATGAGGATTATGTAGAATTTTTAGATACCGCATGGGATGAATGGGAAAAAGAAGGATTTAAGGGCGAAGCAATTCCAACTGTTTGGCCGAGTAAATCTATGGATTCTAATAAAATACCTTCTTTCATTGAAGGAAAATTAGGTTATTACTGTTTAGCTGGAGAAACATCAATCTCAAAAGGTTCAATAGAAGCAGCATATGAAGCTGTTAAGGTTGCGGTAAACGCTGCTAATATTATTATTAAGAATAAAGCTTCTAGTATATTCGCATTATGTAGGCCACCAGGTCACCATGCATCAAAAAATCAATATGGTGGATATTGTTTTTTTAATAATGCAGCAATAGCCGCTCAACACATGAAAGATGAAGGTGCTAAAAAGGTTTTTATTTTAGATGTAGATTTTCATCATGGTAATGGAACTCAGGCAATTTTTTATGACAGAGCTGATGTATACTATTCATCTCTTCATGGTGACCCATTGCATGCATTCCCTCATTTTTTAGGCCATTCTGATGAAAAAGGTGTTGGGAAAGGTTTGGGCTACAATGCGAACTATCCTATGTTACCAGGTACTGGTTATGATACTTGGTCTAATGCATTAGATGATTGTATTTCAAAAATTTCAAACTTTAAACCTGATTTTTTAATTATTTCTCTTGGAGTAGATGCATTTGAGAATGATCCAATAAGCTTTTTTAAGCTAAAAAGTGAAAATTTTATTAACATTGGAAAAAAATTATCTAAACTTAAAATACCATCGCTTTTTGTAATGGAAGGGGGGTATTCAATTAAAGAAATTGGAGTAAATACAGTTAATACACTTAAAGGCTTTGAGAATGGTTGAGATTAAAGTTGCTTGTTCTCAAATTAGATGCTCATGGGATCAAGAAGAAAATTTTAATAAAGCAGAAAAGCTCATTTCAAATGCAGCTTCGGAAAATGTTAATATCTTTTTGTTACAAGAATTATTTTCGACCCCTTATTTTTGTTCAACACAAGATCCTAAATTTTTTAAATTAGCACAGCCATTTGAGAATAATTATTTAATTGAAAAATTCTCAAAAATTGCCTCAAAATTTAATGTGGTTTTGCCAATAAGCTTTTTTGAAAAGGATAAAAATTCGTTTTATAACAGCGTAGCTATTATAGATAGTAATGGCAAAGTACTTGGAAAGTATAGGAAAAGTCATATTCCGCAAAATCCTGGTTATGAGGAAAAGTATTATTTTTCTCCTGGAAATAGTGGATTTAAAATATGGGAAACGAGTATTTGCAAAATTGGTGTTGGTATTTGTTGGGATCAATGGTTTCCAGAATGTGCTCGTTTCATGGCTTTAGAAGGAGCAGATTTACTTCTTTATCCAACTGCTATAGGGAGTGAACCCCAAGATCCAACAATAGATTCAAAAAATCATTGGCAAACTGTAATGAGGGGGCATGCTGCAGCAAACATGGTTGGAGTTATTGCTAGTAACAGAATTGGAGATGAATTAAATAATAATGTAAAAATGAACTTTTATGGCCATTCACTTATTATTGATGAAACTGGAGAAGTTGTTAAAGAAATGAATAGTAATAAAGAGGGCTATGCTTCATATACATTTGATTTAGAATGCATACAAAACAAAAGAGCAGAATGGGGATTATTTAGAGATAGACGAACAGATTTATATAATTCAGTAATTAATAACTAATGGAAAATTATGAAAAATTTATCAGACAGCATAACCAATAATATAAAAAAGCATTTAATTCAACCTTGGCCATATGCAAGTTCTATAGGTGATGAATATCGAGATATCGTGACAAATGGCGATGGAATATACATTGAAGATAAAAATGGAAACAAACTAATTGATGGGCCCGCAGGAATGTGGTGTTCGAATATTGGTCATAGAAATGAAGAAATAGCTAAAGTTATGTATAATCAAGCTATGAATTTATCCTATAATTCACCATGGTATACTACCAATGAACCATCTGCTCAATTATCAAAAATGATCTCAGATTATGCGCCCGGTGACTTAAATAATGTTTTTTTTACAACAGGAGGATCTACTGCTGTTGAAAGTGCTCTCAGGTTTGTACAGTACTATAATAACGTACTAGGCCTGCCTGAGAAAAAATTAATTCTATGTAGAGAAGATGGTTATCATGGAAGTACTTATCTAACAGCATCTTTGAATGGAAAATCAAGAACTAGTGATTGGATGAATTATGATAATACAAATATTGTGAAATTATCTAGTCCTAATTCATTTAGGAAATTAAATGGGAAAAGCATTGAAGAGTTCGAAGATGATTTAATAATAGAGTTGAATAATGTTATTAAAGATAGGGAAGCTAAAAATATTGCAGCATTTATAGGCGAGCCAATTCAAGCTTCAGGTGGTGTAATAGTTCCACCTAAAAATTATCTAAAAAGGGTAAGAGATATTTGCAAAAAAAATAATATAATTTTTATTGCAGATGAGGTCGTTACCGGTTTTGGGAGGATGGGACATATTTTTGCTTCAGAAAAGGTATTTAATATTATACCTGATATAATAACTTTTGCCAAAGGAGTTACATCTGGATATTTTCCACTTGGTGGTATTGCTATTTCTAATAAGCTTATACAAAATTTACGAAGTTCAAACCATGCTGATGCTATGTTTGGTCATGGATTAACATATTCTAGTCATCCTATTGGCTGTGCTGTAGCGATCAAGAATATAGAATTAATGGAAAACGGTATTTTAGAAAATGCTCTAGAATTAGGACCTATTTTTCAAGAAAAATTAAAAACTTTATTAGATTTACCAATAGTTGGTGATGTAAGAGGGCAGGGCTTAATGGCTTGTATAGAATGTGTTGCTGATTATAATGAAGAAAACCCATTGGCACTTGACCTTAAAGTAGGAGAAATTATAGATAAACACTGTCAAAAATTAGGCCTTTTATTAAGACCAGCAATAAATATGTGTATTCTTTCACCTCCATTGATAATAAATAAAAATGATATCGATAAAATTGTTAGTATATTAAGACAAGGTATAATTCAATCAATGGAAGAATTAAAAAGTAAAGATTTATGGCATAATTAAAACATGTCCAACTCAAAGTTAATTAATTACACAACACAAGATTTTCAAACTGAGAAAGATTTGGAGTTAAATGATTATAGATGGAACCAAATAAAAGATAAATATTTACCAAAGTTAAAAGAAAATGGTCTTTTAAGAATGGTTTCCATGAGAATTTGGAATAAAGAAAATGTATTTAGAAATGGTTACTTATTCGAATACAAAGATGATATATCATTTAAAAAATGTTTGCCAATTTGGCAAGAAATAGAAGCCCTTGAACAAAAAGATACATCAATAAAATACCAAAGCATAAGGGGCATTGTAACTGAAGATATTTTGTTTTAACAATAAAATATATGTCTCAAAATTTTGATATTCCTATTCAGATGTCTGCAATAGTAACTACTGGAAATGGTGGTTTTGATAAACTTACTCATAAAATAGTAAAGACCCCTAAAATTAATAAAGATGAGGTTTTAGTTAAAGTCTTAGCGGCAGGGATAAATAATACAGAAATTAATACTAGAATTGGTTGGTATTCATCTTCTGTTCAATCAGGAACTGAAACTTTACATAAAAATATTGAAGAGGGGAGAAGTTACAAAAATGCTGGATGGAATGGAGTAACAAATTTTCCTCTTATTCAAGGCACTGACTGCTGTGGTATAGTTGTAAAATGTATAGATAAAAAATTTAATTCTCTTTTGGGAAAAAGAGTAATTATTCGATCATGTATGAGAGTTGAAGGCTTTAGCTCAAAGCAAAAGGTTTGGATGGCTTCAAATTTTGATGGTGCTTTTGCAGAATATGTAAAAGTTCCTGCCTCAGAGGTTTTCCCTATTAATTGTGGTTGGTCTGACGCGGAGTTAGCAACAATACCTTGTTCTTATGGCACTTCTGAAAATATGCTTTTAATATCCAATTGTAATCAAAATGATACTGTTCTTATAACTGGTGCTTCTGGCGGAGTTGGATCTGCTACTATTCAGCTTGCAAAACTAAGAGGTTGTAATGTAATTGCAATAGTCAGTGAAGAGAAATCTTCTTATGCAATACAAGCTGGTGCAGACAAAGTTGTCCCAAGAAATTCAAACTTATTAGAAGTTTTAGGTGAGAATAATATTAACCTAGTTGTTGATGTGGTAGGGGGTAAAAATTTTTCGGACTTTTTAAAAATAATTGCTCCTGGGGGAAGGTATGTAAGTGCAGGTGCTATTGGAAATCCAATTGTAAATTTCGATTTACGTGATCTATATTTAAAAGATATTTCAATGTTTGGATGTACAACCTGGGAGGAGCAAGTCTTCTTAAATTTAATAAAATATATAGAGGAGGGAAGGATAAAACCGTTATTGTCAAAAACGTTTAAACTATCAAATATAATTGAAGCCCAAAAAGAATTTCTCAAAAAAAATCATTTTGGTAATTTTGTATTAATACCTTAGTTAGATTTTATGAAAACTATTTTAGTAACTGGTACAAACAAAGGAATTGGGCTTGAGTTTGCAAGGCAATATCTTAATGAGGGATTTAAAGTAATTGCTACTTGTAGGGATCTTTCTAAATTAGATGGCTTAAATGGATTGGTTAATTCATTTCCTGATAAAATAAGTATTTACCAAATGGAACTTCTAGATGAAAAATCTATTGAAGATTTTTCTTTAGAAATAAAAGATATACCAATTGATATTTTCATTAATAATGCAGGTATAACATTTGGTTACAGTCGAAATGCAAAGTTATCTAATACTGGAATATCACTTAATAAATTAAATACTTTTGGGTATATACAAACAGAGAATTGGTTACCAATTTTCAAAGCTAATTGTATTGCACCATTATTATTAGCTCAGCTACTCTATAAAAATATTATGTTAGGGAAAGAAAAGAAAATGGTTTTTATTTCTTCCAAACCAGCTTCCATTAGAGAAAATACTGGTGGATCAATGTATATGTCCAGATCAAGCAGGAGTGCTTTAAATCAGGTCATTAAATCTTTATCTATTGATTTATTAGGTGAGGGTATATCAGTTGCTTCAATTAGTCCTGGATGGGTTAAGACTGACTCTGGAGGGTTGAATGCTTTAATTGACGTCAATACAAGTGTTACAGGTATTAGAAATGTAATTGAAAATTTAACAATCAAGAATTCAGGTAAATTTTGGGATTATAATGGTAAATTTATACCATGGTAAATTAGTTTTTATTTGCTCTAATATCGTTAACCACAGTTATCCTATTCATACATCTATAGTTGGGCATATAATCTGATACAGCATAATGCATTGTAACTCTATTGTCCCACATTACCATGTCTCCAGTTGACCATTTCCATCTCATTTGGTCTTCTGGCTTATTCATATGATTAGTTAAAAATGTTTTCAAAGAGTTTGATTCATTGACTGTAAGCCCAATTATATATGATGAAAATGATTCATTGAAATTTAGGTATTTCTTTTTTGTAATAGGGTGTATGCCAATTATTGGGCGAATATTATGTCCAAATTTATGAACATTTTCGTTTAATAATTCAATTGCTTCTTCATCACTAGTATTTTTGGCTAATGAATTTCTAAAATCTCCAAAATCATGAATTACTTTTAAATTTTCTAAATATTTTTTCATATCATTAGGTAATCTGTTATAAGCTGCATAGCAGCTAGACCATAATGTATCTCCTCCTATATCTGGAACCGCTCTTGCAACTAAAACTGATGCAAAAGGTTGGTTAATCTTAAATGTTAGATCTGTGTGCCAACTATTTGTATCTGGTGGATTATTCTCATCATTTTCTAGTAAAACTATATTTTTATAATCCTTTACATGTGGGTACACATGATGCGGTTCATCTAAATTACCAAAATTCTTAGAAAAATTAATATGGTTTTGATTTGTTATATTAGTTTTTTTAAAAACTATTACTAAGTTTTCAATTAATATCTCATATATTTTATTATATGCATTTTCATCTAAATTATTATTTAAGTCTATATCTTTAATTATAGCACCTATTTCGGGTGTTAATTTTTGATAATCCATAATTTCACTTTAAAGTATAATGTCGCATAATATATATTATGACAAAAATAGAATTAAATTTAATTTACAACTCAAAAGTCATACCATCATAACCAGGATAAACGTTTTCAGGACAAATTGATAATACATAATCATAGTCTACATGGCCTAAATGTGTTAAAATAGATTTCTTTGGTCTCACACGATTAATCCATTCAAAAGTAAGATCAAAATGAGCGTGAGCCTCATGAGGATCATCTCTTAAGCCTTCAACAATCCAAAGATCTAAATTATTTAGTAATTCAAAATTTTTTTCAGGCATTTTCACAACGTCAGTACTGTAAGCAAATTTATTATTAAATTTAAAACCAAGTGATTGAGTATTTCCATGATCTTGAATAAAAATATCTAAATCAAAGCCAAAAAAATCAATATTTCCTTCTTTGATTTCATTTAAAGACATTGGTGGAATAAAATAACTAGGAGATGTTGGTTTTTTATCAAAAAGAAAGTCAAATTGTTTATAAATTGCAGTAATTGATTTTTTATTGCCATAAATGGGAATATTTTTTCTATTGCCAAAAAAGAATGGCCTTAATTCATGTAAACCAGAGATATGATCAGAATGTGTATGAGTTATCAAAACTGCATCAATTTTTTCTATTTTAGTGTCTAGAAGTTGATTTCTGACATCTGGACCAGC